>DATFNV010000190.1:0-34247 GCA_035266225.1 Gemmataceae bacterium | reverse complement strand
TGCTGTCCTCGTTGGTGACTTTTCACTTGGATAGGCGATGTCCCGCGCCGTATGTTACCCAACACCGCCGGGTTGGCCGGCGTTTAACTAGCAAAAGGAGTTATAAAATGGTTATTGCTATCCGCCTGTCGTTCTTTGCCCTGGCCGCTGTGCTCTTGGCGTCCGCCGTCGCCCGCCCCGACGACGGGGCCGACCACCTGGCGAAACTGGTACGGCAGCTGAGCAGCGAGGAGTTCGCCGAGCGAGAAAAGGCGAAAGAGGCCCTTGAGAAGCTCGGTGAGGATGAATTGCCTGCCCTGCGCGCGGCCGCCAAGGTGAGCAAGGACGCCGAGGTCCGCCGCAGCCTCGGCGAGGCGATCGGGGTCATTGAGGCGCGCCTAACGCGGGAGGCTTACGCCGCCCTCGTGAAGGCCGGTGGGGAAATCCGCTCCATCAATAGTGGCAAACCCTTCAACGCCCCCTCCGACCGGTCAGAGGCCACCTCGGTGGGCCTCGGGGAGATGATGGGCGACAGGGACTTGCACATCCTGAAGTGGCTCGGGAAGGTGAGGTACCTGGGCCTCCCGCGGACGAAGGTGACGGACCGCGGCCTCGCCGCTCTTCAATCACTTCCCGATCTGGAGTACATCACGCTCAGCGAGACTGCTGTCACTGACGCCGGCCTCATCCACTTAAAGTCATTGAGGAAACTCCGCTATCTCCTCCTGTCAGACACGAAGATTACGGGGAAGGGCCTGGAGTACCTCAAGGACCGGAAGGATCTTGAGGCCCTGCAGCTCAACGGCTGCGAGGTGACGGATGAGGGGCTCGGCCACGTTGCGGCCTTCACTGGTCTTAGGTATCTCTCGCTAGCCCGCACGAAGCTTACCGACTCCGGATTAGTCCACCTGGCCGGGCTGACGGATCTCTACGACCTCACGTTGAGCGGTACGGGCGTGACGGACGCGGGCTTGGTCCACCTGAAGTCGCTCAAGGGCCTTAACAACCTCAACCTGTCTGACACCAAGGTCACGGGGAAGGGCCTGGACCACCTCAAAGAGCTAACGAAGTTCTCACTGGTCCTCGACGGCTGCACAGTGACCGACGACGGGCTGGCCCACGCCGCGGCCCTGACCGGGCTGAGGAGCGTGTCCTTGAACCGCTCGACCGTCACTGACGCCGGGCTGGTCGGCTTGGCCGCGCTGCCGAACCTCAACTCCCTCGCCCTGGCCAAGACGGCGGTGACGGACGCCGGGGTAGCCCACCTGAAGTCGCTGAAGAAGCTCGATGGTCTCTACCTGATGGACACGAAGGTGACGGGGAAGAGCCTGGACCAACTCGGGGGGCTCACGAGTCTGAACCTGGACGGCTGTGATGTAACCGATGAGGGGCTGGCTCACGTCGCGGCCCAAACCCAACTCGATACCCTGTCACTGGCACGCTCGAAGATCAGCGACGCTGGCCTGGCCCACCTCGCTGGGCTCAAGTGCCTTAACCGCCTTAACCTGTCGGACACGAAGGTCACCGGCAAGGGTCTGGCCCACCTCAAGGGCGTCCGGTCGATTCACGGTTTGGAACTCGACGGCTGTCCGGTGACCGACGCCGGGCTAGCCCACGTCGCGACGCTGCCTGAACTTTGGACCCTGTCGCTGGCGCGCACCAAGGTCACCGACGCCGGTCTGGCCCACCTGAAGCCGCTGGATTTCCTCAACTCCCTCCTGCTGGCCAGGACGGGAGTGAGCGACGAGGGCTTCGCCCACCTAGCCGGGTTGGAGAGACTCCGTCGCCTTGACCTATCGGACACGAAGGTCACAGGGAAGGGCCTGGACCACCTCAAGGCACTGCCGGCGCTCGCTCTGCTCCTCGACGGTTGCGACCTGACCGACGACGGGTTGGCCCACGTCGCGGCCCTGACGCCACTGGAAATCCTCTCGTTGTCGCGCACCAAGGTCAGCGACGCCGACCTGGCGCGCCTGGCGAAACTGCCGGGCCTCGCCTCCCTGACGCTGGCCAAGACGGGCGTGACCGATGCGGGGCTGGCGCACCTGGCCGGGCTAAAGACACTCACCTACCTCAACCTGGACGAGACGCGGGTCACCCCGGACGGCGTCGCGGAACTGCGGAAATCGCTGCCGAAGCTGCGAGTGGAGGGGAAGGGGACGCTCAAGAAATAGACCGCGGCGTCAGGGCCGAAAAATGGGACGGAACGAAAAAAGTGGACGCAGCTCTTTTTATTCCGATAAAAGAATTGCACCCCCCTCTTTCACGCGGCCAGTTCGTCCAGCACCGCCGGCCCCGGCGGCAGGCGCCGAGCTTCCATGCGCCGCACCAGGTCGCAAACGCGCCGGTTGAGCGGGCAGGGGCGGTCGCCGGCCAGGTCGATCAGGTGGCGGTTGTAATATTCGATCTCCGTTCTCCCTTTCGGCAGGTCCCCTGACATCGAGCAGTACGTCTTGCGCAGGGTTGGGTAGAAGGCCCAGGCGAGCGAGTTGGCCACGAACGGCCGGCTGAGGATGCGCGCCACCGTGTCGGGGTGCAGGGGGCCGACCTTGCCCAGCGGCACGCCGGCGCCGCGCAGGATGGCGTAGTTCTCGCGCAGCAGGTCGAAGAAGAGCTGCCGCGCCCGCGGCAGGCGCAGCAGGTCGCCGTTGTCCAGCCCCGCCGCTGCGGCCAGCGGACTGATCGCCGCGTTGTACATCAGCTTGGTGTACTTGTACGGCAGGATGTCCGACACCACCTCCGTGCGGAAAGGCGCGTGCCGGCGCAGCAGCGACGCCAATTCCACCAGCCGGCCTTCGCCAGACGGGTCAACCTCGGCGCGGCGGCCCAGGTGCAGCTTGCCGTTGCGCGTGATGCGCGTGCGGGCCTGACCGGGGAAGCACTCGGAGACGAAGGACGCGATCCCTTCGAGATGACCTCCGCGGCCGTCGAGGCGACGGTCGAAGCCATTTTGGATCGGGATGAGCGTGACCGGATCGGGCAGGCGGGCCAGGACGGCGTCGTTGTCGTAGCACTTGGTGCAGAGCAGGACGGTGCCGCCGGGGACGGGCCGCCAGTCGGCGAAGGGAAGGAAATCCGCCGGCAGCGGCGGCCGGCCGGCGACCTGTACCCCGTGAGCGCGGCCCCATTCGACCTTGGCGGGGTCGGCGTCTACGAAGGTGATCGGCAGCCCGGCGGCGCGGAGGAAGTAGCCGACCGCGCAGCCGATGCCCCCGGCGCCAACGATGGTCAGTGCGTCCATGCGCGGTCCTCCGCAGTGCCGCAAGCGGCCTGTCACTTCCCCAGTGCCTCGCGGGTGTTCTCGGCCTCCTTGCGGATCGCCGGGTTGGCGCTGTCCTTCAGCTTGTCGATGGCCGCGTCGAGGGTGCTCAGGTTCACCCCAGGGTTGCGCCGGTGCAACTCGGCGATGGCCTTGAGGGCGTTCTCCATCTCGCCGTAGGTCGCCGTCTTGTCGGGGCCCTCGCGGCCGTCCTTCGCGGAGCGGACGCGGTGCTTTTCCATCTGCGTGGATTCGTCGAGCATTTCCCCGAGCACGTCGAGCGGCGCCTTGGCGCTACCGCGCCGGGCCAGCGCCACGGCCGCCTGGTAACGGATGCCGAGCCCCTCGTCGTTGCGGTACTCGAAGGCGAGGTTCTTCGCCTCCTCGCGGAAGGCGCTCAACTGGTCCTCGCCCTCGCCCCGGTCGCTCAGCCTTTCGACCAGCGCCTCCTCGACAGCCTCGCCGCCCGGCCAGAAATTCGTCGCAAAAACGGCGTGCCAGCGCACGACCGGGTTGCCGTCCCCCAGGCAGCGCACCAGGACGGCGTCCACGCCCAGCGCCGAGGGCCGGCCGGCGCGGCGCTCCTTCAGATAGGCCGCGGCTTCCTTCGCCCATTGGCCGCGCTCGCCCTCGGCCGACGCCTGCTCCTCGAACCCGGCAATGACCGCCTCCTGACGCTCTTCGGAGAGGGGGTCGAAACCTTTCAGGTTCTCGCCGAGGTTGGTCAAACCCCACACGGCGCTGACGCGGCGCATGGCCCGGACGTTGGCCGCCCCGCTGCCGCCGTCCAGCGCCATCTCCTTGAGCAGCGACACGGCGACAGGCGTGCAGAGCTTGGCGACCAACTCGCTCAGGTAGAGCAGGTAATTGTTCCGCGCTTCGAGGTCCTTCCGCTCCGCGGCGACGCCGGCGTCCGGGTCCTCCTTCAGTTTCTTGGCCAGCGCCTTCTCGGCCTCGTTGGCGGCGTCGAGTGCGGCGCGCAGCTCGGCGGTCAGCTCCAACCCGAACGCGGGGTCGGAGGCCAGGTGCTCGTCGCGCGGCAGCACCTGGGCGAGATCCTGGGCGGCCCGCCAGCGCACGTCGGGGTCGCCGCTGCGCAGGTCGGCGAGGAAGCTGTCCGGGGTGCGCAGGACGGCGCCGCCGCTGAGCTTGAGGAAGAGGCACCAGCCCAGCAACAAGGCGCCGACGATCAGCAGCGGCACGACGAACATCTTGACGATGTGTGTGCCCGAGGGGGGCAGGACGGCCGGCAAACCCTTACCGCCTCCGGGGAGGGAGGAGGAACCCTGCGGTTGCATGAAGGTGCTCTCGCGGAAAACGGGATCAACAGTATGATTAGGTGAAGGGGATGTGCCGTCAAGGGGGGAAGAATACCCCCCCAACCCCTCTCCCCTGAGTACAGGGGCGACGGGAGTAGAATTGCCGAAGGCCCGAGCGATGCCGCTGACCCTGGATCAGTACGCCGGCTACCTGGACACGCGCCACCTCACCTGGCCGGCGCCCCCGGAGGTGGACCGTCCCCGCGTGAAGCCGCACCTCATGCGTCTGCCCCAGGTGCGCGCCGTCACCTGGAACGTCTACGGCACCCTGTTGGCCATCGGCGGCGGCGACCTGGTCTTCCAGCACCCCAACGACTTCGTCATGAGCGTGGCCCTGGACAAAACGGTCCAGGAGTTCAAGATGTGGGCGTCGATGTCGCGCAAACCCGGACAGCCCTCCGACTACATGAAGGTGATCTACGAACAGGTCCTCGACGAGCAGCGGCTGGCCGCCCCCGGCGAAAAGTATCCCGAAATCGCGGCCGACCGCCTTTGGGAGACGATCATCAAGAAGCTGTTCCAGAAGGACTACAAGTTCGACGCCGGCTTCTTCGGCTCGCTCAACGAGTACAGCCGCAAGGTCGCTTACTTCTTCCACGCCAGCCTGCAGGGGACCAGCTGCTACCCCGGCGCCGCCACCGCCCTGCGCCACGTCGCCGGCGCCGGTCTCGCCCAGGGACTGCTCGCCGACGCCCAGTGCTTCACCACGGTGCAGTTGCAGCGCGGCCTGGCGGCGCAGGAGCCGATCGACCTCGAACGGGCGATTTCCCCCGAGTTGCGGGCGCTGTCCCACGAATTGCGCGGCCGCAAGCCGTCGGAGCGGTTGTGCCGCCATTCGCTGCAGCAACTGGCCAAGCGCGGCATCAGCCCGGACCAGGTGCTGCACGTCGGCTCGCGGATCACCCAGGACGTCGTGCCGGCGAAACGACTTGGCATGAAGACGGCGCTGTTCGCCGGCGACCGGGCGTCGCTCCAGGCCACGGCCGAGCAGCTCAAGGAGCCGCCCACCCGGCCCGACGTGTTGCTGAATGAATTGACCCAAATCGCCGATGTGGTGAGTGGCTAGGGACCCGTGGAGAACGACGATGCCTCCGGAGGTGAATTTCGACCCGTCCCGGCTCGACCTGGGCCACGTGGTGGCCGACCGGGAGGCGATCCGCTCCGTAATCCCGCAGCGCTTCGAGATGGAGCAGCTGACGGCCATCGTGTACGTCGATACCGAGGCCAAGGTCATCGCCGGCTACAAGGACGTGAGCCCCGACGAGTTCTGGGTGCGCGGCCACATGCCGGGCACCCCGCTGCTGCCGGGCGTGCTCATGTGCGAGGCAGCGGCGCAACTGTCCTCGTACTACATCGTCAAGTACAGTGGGCTGCTGAGCGGAGACTTCATCGGCTTCGGGGGGCTGGAGAACGTCCGCTTCCGCGCCCCGGTGCGCCCCGGCGACCGCCTGGTATTGGTCGCCAAGGGCGTCAAGCTGCGCCGCCGCCAAAGCATCTTCGACGTGCAGGGCTTCGTCGGCCCCACGATGGCGTTCCACGCCCAGGTCATCGGCGTCCAGATGACCGCCAACCAGGTGACGACGGCCGCGGAGGAGGACTGAGCGTGCGCCACGCCACCCGCCTGCCGTTGGAGGAACTGGCGCCGTACCTGCTCGCGGTACACGACCCGCCGGCGCCCATCGACTGGCCGAGCCTGTTCGGCAACGCCAACCCGGTCGAGCTGGAGGTCGGCTTCGGCAAAGGGCTGTTCTTGCTCAACGCGGCCAAGGCCAACCCGGCCGTCAACTTCGCCGGCGTGGAGATCGAGCGCAAGTATCAGCTTTTCACGGCGACGCGCCTGGCCAAGCGCGGCCTGCACAACGTGAGGCTGGCCCAGGCCGATGCCCGCCTCTTCCTGCGCGACTGCGTCGGCACCGGCACGCTGCGGGCGGTCCACGTCTACTTTCCCGACCCGTGGTGGAAGAAGCGACACCACAAGCGGCGCGTCTTCACCCCGGAATTCGCCACCCAGTGCCAGCGCGTCCTCGGCCCCGGCGGCCGCCTGTCCCTCGCCACCGACGTCGAGGAATACTTCGGGCTGATGCGCGAGGCGCTCGCCCCCCTGACCGGACTGCGCGCGCTGCCGCTGGAGGGGCCGGCGGACGATGACACGTACCGGACCAACTTCGAGCGCAAGGCCGTGGAACGGGGTCAACCTGTATACCACGGACTGTACGAGCGGTTGGCCTAGCCGTTTGCGGCCGCTATCACCGTGCGCGATTGAGCAACACGCCGCCGAAGCACGCACGCGGATGTAGAGTCTGTTCCGACAGCCGCTTGCGGCTTAGCGGATTCCAGGCTTCCGCTAAGCCGCAAGCGGCTGGCGGAACAGACTCTTAGTTTTGGGGAGTGGTGAAGACGGCGTTGTCGAGGACCGTAGCGCGCACCTGGAAGTCGCCGCCGTCCTGCCAGTCGAACAGGACCAGCTCGGCGGGTTGGCCCGGCTCGAGGCGGCACGGCGGCAAGCCGAGCAGCTGGCGCGGGCGGGCGCCGGCCATGTCCACGGCCTCGGCCAGGCTCACGCCGGCGAAGCGGATCACGTTGCCGACGCACAGGTCGGTGAACGCCCACGAGCCGGCGAGGTAACTCGTCCCCGGCACGACGACCTTGCCCGCCGGGTGAACCTCGAAGTCCTGGTCCCACTCGCGGTAGCGCCCCGGCGGCAGGCCGGCGAGGCTGCTGGCGTCACACGTCAGCACCGTTCGCGCCGGCGTCTTGACGCGGACCAGGCAGCGGACCACCGACGGCGGCAGGTGATGGCCGTCGCAGATCAGGCTCGCCCACAGGTCGTCGTCGGCCAGCTGGTCCCAGATGTAATTGGGGTGGCGCGGCAGGACGGCGTGCGAGCCGTTGCCGAGGTGCGTACTAAGGCGGGCGCCGGCGCGGACGGCGTCGCGGAGGCGCTCCCCCGAGGCGGCGGTGTGGCCAAGGGCGACGACGACGCCGGCCGCGGTCAGCCGCTCGATGAAGGCGAGCGCTCCCTCGTGTTCCGGGGCGAGTGTCAGCAGGCGGATGCGGCCGCCGGCGGCGTCCTGGAAGCGACGGAACTCGTCCCAGTCGGGCGGGCGGACGTGCCGTTTGGGGTGGGCGCCGCGCGGGCCGTCCTCCGGGCAGATGTACGGCCCCTCGAGGTGTATGGCCGGCACGGAGCGGGCGACGTCGGCGTCGGCGTCGCAGGCGTGGCGCAGGGTAGCGAGGCCGTGAGCCAGCGCCTCGAAGGAGTTGGTCACCAGGGTGGGACAGAAGGCGCCGAGGCCGTGGCGGCGGCAGACGGCGACGACGTGACGGACGCTGTCGAGGGTGAGGCGGTCGGAGTTGAAACTGTAGCCGTCGCAGCCGTTGACCTGCAGGTCGAACAGCGCCGGCGCGACCCAACCGGCGGACAGGTCTGGCACGGCCGCGGAGGGAGGTTCCAGGGAGGCGATGCGGTCGGCGCCGGTGACGACGTCGATGGGCTGGCCGGTGGCATAGTGACGGGCCCGCAGGCGCATAGGGGGAATTCCGCAACAGCGCGCTCGTAGTGACCCGATTTATCGGGTCCCCGCCGGACCGCATGAATGCGGTCACTACCAGCGCGACAGATTGACCACAGCCCGGGAAGCAATCATCAATGTCCGGCGATTTTGGCGACGACCCAGCCGACGAAGATGGCGACGAGGACGCTGCCGGCGCCGATGCCAAAGGCGACGAAGTCGCGCCGGCTGACCTGGCCGAGGTAGTGCCCCAGCCCGGGCTTCTTCGCGGGCAGCCGGGCCGGCAGTAGTTCCACGTCGAAGGCGGCGTTGGCCTGGACGACGGGGACGGCTTCCGGCACCGGCCTGGCGTCGTTCCGCCGGACCTTCTTCGCCGGTTGCTTGTCGGGGGCGGGCCGGGGCGACTTGGCGACGGCGGGCGCCACGGCGGCAAGCGGGCGCGCGACGGCGGGGGCGACGGCGGCCGCCGGTTTGGCGGCCGGCGCCACCTCGTCGCCCACCTCCAGCCACGTCAGGAAGGAGCGCATCGGGGCATCGACCTCGGGGTTGGCGATGGGGGCGGCCTCGGCGGCGAGGAACACCTGCAGCGCCTGGGCCGCCCGCTCCGGAGTCGGGTAACGCTTGGCTGGATCCTTGGCCATCATCCAGCTGACGATCTGCTGCAGGCCGTCGGGCACCGTCGGCGAGAACGTCTTCAGCGGTTTGGGCTCCTCGGAGGCGTGCCGGATCATCTGGCTGATGATGTTCGAGTCGGGGAACGGCGGCTGCCCCGAAATGAGGTGGAACAGGACGCAACCCAGGCTATAGACGTCGGCGCGGATGTCGGCCGCGTGGGCGTCGCGCGCCTGCTCCGGGGCCATGTAGTCGGGCGTCCCCAGCAACGTCCCTTCGCTGGTCAGCTGCGGCTTGGCTCCCTCGTCCACCGACTCGTCGGACAGGGCCCGGGCCAGGCTCATGTCGAGGAGCTTGACCGTGGCGCGCTGCGTGCTGTCGGCCGGGCCAGGGGTGCCGGCCGGGACGACCATGAGGTTCGCCGGCTTGATGTCGCGGTGGACCATCCCCTGTTCGTGCAAGTGCTGCAGGCCGAGCAGCGCCTGGGAGACGATGCGCACCGCCTCCGTCGGCGGCAGCTTCTTGCGCCGCTGCAGGACGTCGTCGAGCGTTTCCCCCTCCAGACACTCCATGACGAGGTAGTACAGGCCGCCGGTGTCGCCGACCTGGAAGGTGCGAACGACGTTGGGGTGCTTGAGCTTCATGGCCAGGCGCGCCTCGCGCTGGAAGCGGGCCAGGAGTTGGCCGTCCTTGGCCTTGGACGGCGGCAATACCTTGATGGCCACGGTCTGGCCGAGGCGGTGCAGCGCCTTGTAGACGCCGGCCATGCGGCCGCGGCCGAGGCGGTCGAGCACCTTGTACTGGTTGAGGAAGAAGCAGTCGGCGTGGCCGCGCGCCAACAGCGTCGCCTGGTACTCCGTAACGTACTGGTGGGCGACCATCCAGCGGGCGAAGTCGGCCACGTCGCCGGCGTTGTCCTTCGCCTCCGCCTGCCAGCGGTCAAACATCGCCTTGGCCTCTTCCGCGCCGAGCAGCCGGCTGCGAATAACCAGGCCGAAGACGTTCTGCACCGACAGTTCCATGCGTGTTCCCGTTTAGCGGCCGCCCTCGGGGCGGCGGGTAAACGAAGCGCCCAACACCAGGGTACAATATTACCATGAACCTCGACACCGCTCTCGAACTTTTGTCGCGCCGGCCGGACGCCCCGCTGGACGTGGCGGAATTGTCCCTGCGCCTGGCCGCCGACGAGCACCCCGGCCTCGACGTGGGCGCCTACCTGAGCGAACTGGCGGGCATGGCCCACGAGGCGAAGCGCTACCTGGGCGGCGGCCTGGAGGCGCGCACGCGCGGCCTGTGCCGCTACCTCTTCCACGACTGCGGCTTCCGCGGCAACGTCCGGGACTATTACGACCCGCGCAACAGCTACCTCAACGAGGTCCTCGACCGCCGCACCGGCCTGCCGATCAGCCTCACCGCCGTGGCCATCGCCGTCGGCGAACGGGCCGGGCTCGAGGTGGTCGGCGTCGGCCTGCCGGGGCACTTCGTGGCCAAGGCGGTGGCCGGCGGCGAGGAGGTGCTCTTCGACCCCTTCCACGGCGGCCGGCCGCTGACCGGCGCCGACTGCGAGCTGCTGGTCGAGCAGGTGACCGGCACGCCGTTCCAGGCCACCCCGGACGCCCTGCGAGCGGTGCCGCCGGGGCCGTTCGTGCTGCGGATGTTGAATAACCTCAAAGGGGCCCACCTGCGCCTGGGCGACTTCCCGCGGGCCGTGCGGGCCATCGAGCGGCTGCGGCAGCTCGACCCGTCCGACGTGGTGCAGCAGCGCGACCTCGGCGTCAGCCTGATGCGCTGTGGGGAACCGGGACGGGCGATCGACCCGCTGGCGGCGTACCTCGAGGCCCGCCCCCAGGCGGCCGACGCCGACCTGGTGACGAAGCTGCTCACCGAGGCCAAGGGCGAAGTGGCCAAGTGGAACTGACTGGGGAGCCGCTTGCGGCCTAGCCTGACTACGGGTTGGCTTTGCTCACCAAGGGCGTCATTACTATCGAGCCCCTGCGCAAGTTGGGGGATTACGTCGCCAAGGTGCGGAGGAACGGCGCCGACGGGACCGACCTGGAGACGCTGCTGCCGCCGGAAGGGGCAGTGCCGCTGGGGAGGTACACCGGCTGGAACCTGCGCCGCCGCCACGCCGGGGCCGAGGCGATGCTCGTCAGGCCGGCGGGGGCGTATTACTCCGGCACGGAAGAAACTCACACAAGCCTGACGCGCCAGCGAAGGGGCGATCTCTCCTTATGAGGAACAAGGCCGAACTACTGAACGCCTGACAAGGGAAGACGACCTTGTTCCCCGCCGCTGGCGTCCCCGCAGGGGATAACAGATTTCGCTGGCGCGTCAGGCTTGTGTGGGCAGCATCCTTCGCTGGCGCGTCAGGCTTGTGTGAGTTTCTTCCGTGCCGCGGTCATACATCCCCTTCCCGAAGCCGAAGGCGGAGCTCCAGGCACGGGCGATCCGCGGGAGGCGGTCGAGGAACGCTACGGCAACTATGACAAGTATCGCAAGCGCTTCGCGGCGGCGTGCGACGACCTGGTCGTGTGGCACTACCTGCTCAAGGAAGACGCCGGGCGCCTCCTCGCAGGGCGGGAGAAGTTGCGTGAGTTGTTCCCGGTGTCACGGAAATGACGTGGGGGACGGCGATTCAATGATCAAACTGAGGAGGGTGCGATGAGTCTGTGGCGAACGCTGACGACCTTCGTCGTCCTGGCCATGCTGCTGGGGCTGCCGGTTGGACAGGCGGGGGCGGAAGGCGAACCGGAGCCATTCCCGAAGCCGGCGGTCGCCAAACCGGACGAGCCGCTCGCCGTGGCCCTGTCACTGGCCCGGAGCGCCGAGTTCCTGGATAACGCGACGATGGCCTGGGCGCGCGACAAGAAGTGCGCCGCCTGCCACACCGGTTACCCGCGGTGATGGCCCTCAAAGCGTGTGAGGTAGACGTCAAGTAAGGCGGCGTCCAGGAATAACTTCCGTTTAGCGGCGGGTCGCAGACCCGCGCGAGTCTGCGACCCGCCGCTAAACATTGGAACCTAATGATGGACGCCCCCCTAAAGATGTTCCGGGTGGCGGCGGGGCCAAGTATTCTGTCCGTAGGGCCACCTCACTCGCCCGCGCCGCCTCCCGTCAACGAAAAAGCCATCCGTCACGGCTTCGACATGCCGACGAAGCCGCCCTCGTTCTCGCGCGTCAGCGCCCACAGGAACGCCCCCACGTCGGGGCTCTCGTAGAAGAAGCCGACCGCGTTGACGCGCACCCGGCCCTCGCCGCGGATCTCGCGGTTCCAGTCGGTGCGCAGCTTGCGGCGCACGTACTTGCCCAGGATTTCCCCCTGCTCCGTCTCCTTCAGCCCCTTGGCCTGCTCCTCGGTCAGCCCCTCGCCCATGTTCGGCAGGCCGTCCGACAGCAGATAAATCGTGTCCAGCCCCTGCCCGCGGAAGCGGAACGCCGCGTCGAAGGCGCCGTACATGTTCGTGCCGCCCTTCGGCTTCACCTTCTCCAGGGCCACGCTGACGCGCCCCGCGCTTCGGGCGTCAAAGTCGAGCCAGCCCTGGCCGTCGCCGATCAAGAACGTCACCTTATCCGAAAAGAGGACGACCTGGTACTTCTCCAGCTCCGGCAGGCTGCGCAGGATCTTCGCCAGGGTTTCGCGGACGCCGGACCACTTCTCGGGGGCCCGGGTGTTCTCATCGACGTAGTCCATGCTACCCGACATGTCCACCAGGAAGACGACGCGGCGGCCGGTGAGCTGGATGCCGGCGAAACGGTTGTCCGCCGCCGCCCGCTCACGCTCCGCCGCCGCGACCAGCCCCTTTTTCTCGTCCTCCAGCGCCACGACGCTGCGCCGGGCCGCGTCGAGGTCCTTGCGGGCGCGGTCCAGGTCGCGTTCGAGACCGCCCTTGGCCAGGCGCAGCCCTTCCAGGCTCTTTTCGGCGTCCTCCTGGCCGCGCGTGCGCTTGCTGACCTCCTTCTCCAGCCCCTTCGCCAGCGCCTCCTCGGCGGTCAGCTTGTCGCGGTACTCCCTGGCCCGCGCCTCGGCGTCCTTGACCTTGGCGGCGAGGTCGGCGGCGCGGCGCGCCGCAGCCGCGGCATCCGCGCCGCGGTCCTTCAGCTCTCCCTCCAGGGCGGCGATCCGCTCTCCGGCGGCGGCGCGCTTCTTCTCCAGGTCGGTGACTTCTCGGGTGCGCCGCGCCAGCATCTCGTCGGCCGACACCTTGTCGGTCCGCAGTGCGTCCAGGTCCTTCTCCAGGTACACGACCCGCGCCCGCGCCGCGTCGCGCTCGGACCGGACCTTCTTGAGCGAGTCGGCCGTGGCGCGGCCCTCCGCCTGGGCGGCTTCGAGGTGTGCGCGGACGGCGTTGGTCCGGCGCTCCGCCTCGTCGAACTGCGACTGCGCGGCGGCGTACTTGCCGGTGAGGTCCGCGAGCTGGGCGCGGGCGGCGTCGAGGTCGCCTCGCAGCGCGACGAGTCGTTCGTCCGACTCCCCCGCCTGGGCGGACTTCTGCCTGGCTTCGCGCAGGTTGAGCAGCCACAGCAGGATGACGCAGCCCAGGGCGCAGCACAGGACGTCCACCATCGACAGGTTGAAGATGGACGGGATGCGGTGGCGGGTTCGCATGGCAATCACGCTCTCCGGGCCGCTGGCGGCGTCTCAGGCGATGGTCATCAACTTCAGCTGGTCAGCCGAATGGCCGAGGAAGCGCACCAGCGGGCCGTCGGCGCCCAGACGAATCCAGTCGCCGGCCTGCAGCACCAACTCCTCGATCACGGGTCGCTCGTTGACCAGGGTGCCCTGGCGGCTGCGGTCGCGCAGCAGGTAGGTGCGCCGCTCGTAGACGATCTCGCAGTGCCGGCCGCAGACGGTCGGGTAGAGGTCGCCGTCGAAGACGAGGTCGCAGTCGGCGTGGCGGCCCAGGAGGAACGGCCGGCCGCGCAGCGGGTACTCCTGGTTGCGGAACTGCACCCGCGCCGGGCCGGCGTCCACCGGCAGCGGCGGCGGCAGCGGCGCCACCTCCACCGGGCCGCGCGTCAACTCGCCGCGCTGCCAGCGCCCCGCGAGGTCGCAAGCGGCCCGGGCGGCGGCGTCCGGCGACAGCACGCTCACCGAGGACCGGTCCGGCCCGTCGGCGTCGAGGAGCCCTTCGCCGAAATCCTCACCCTCGGGCTGCCGCTCGGGGAGCGATTCGCACGGCCCGATTGTTTCCTCCAACGCCCGCACCAGGCCCGGCAAGCGACCCGCCGCCTCCGTCACCAGCAGGACCGGCGCGACTCCCAGGGGGAGCGCCTGGCGCAGCGCCCGCATCTCGGCCAGCGCCTGGCGCACCAGCGGGGCGCAGACGAAGGCCAACTCGTCGGGGCGCAGGATGAGGTTCTGCCCCCAGTGGGTCATCTGCACGATCAGCTCGGCCAT
Organism: Gemmataceae bacterium; assembly: GCA_035266225.1. Classification (GTDB taxonomy): domain Bacteria; phylum Planctomycetota; class Planctomycetia; order Gemmatales; family Gemmataceae; genus DATFNV01. The sequence goes on along the minus strand of DATFNV010000190.1, from coordinate 20,168 downwards.
CTGCCCGCGACGGCAGGCGTCGAGGGCACCGTCGAGCTGGTCGTACAGCGACTGCTCCGCGGGGGCCGAGTCGCGCGGATCGCGGCGGCTTTGGCGGACGCAGCGGTCGGCGACGGCGTCGAGGAGCCGGCCCTTCCACGCCCGCAGTCCCAGGTGCGGCGCCGACTGCGAATCGAGGACGCGCGCCTGGCCGAACTCCACGGCCACCGCCGTCCAGGTCAGGGCGTAGCCGTCGGCGTCCAGCAGCAGTGCGGGGCCGGCCCACGGCTGCTCCGCGTAGGCCGTCAGGGTGGCGGCCAACGGCGCCGCGACCCAGCCGCACACCGGCAACCGGGCCTTCTCCGCCGACTTGACCAGGGTTTCGACCTGGTCCTCCTTCAGGTAGGGCGGGACTGCCAGGGTGATGGCCTGGGCGCCGGCGCAGGCGGGGCGCAGCCGCTCGAGGACCAGGGCCAGCGCCTGGGCCGCGTCGAGACGGTGCCGGCCGGCCGACCACTCGTATCGGCCGCCGAGGTGGGGCAGGAAGTCGGCGCAGGCCAGGTGCGGCGCCCGGCGACTGAGGGCCAGGCCGGCTCGGCCGACCTCCGGCACGCGCCCTTCCAGCGACAGGGCCAGCGGCAGCTCGGCCTCGCCCGCGAGGAGGACCAGCTCTGGAACCTGCCCGGGCGCGGCGGCGACCGCGCGGGCCCGCCCGGCGTTGAGGTCGAGGCCGATCAGGGGCTGTCGTCCGCCGTGCTGCATCGCAGGGACCCTCCTCACCACCGTTTAGCGGCGGCTCGCAGAGCCGCGCGGCCCAGCGAGCCGCCGCTAAACTTCCTCGTAGGCCGGCTCCGGGACGTACATCCGGTTGACCAAGTGCTCCTGGCAGTACTGCTGGCAGTCGATGACCAGCGATTCCTCGTCGCGCTGCACCGAATGCAGCAGGAACATGATGGCCAGGCTCAGGGCCAGGGCGACGAGGGTGCAGTCGAAGGCGACGTGGAGGTGGCCGGTGGCCTCGTTGATGAAGTGGCGCAGCGAATCGTCGTCGGTGTGCGAGGCCATCGTCAGCGCCCCCGACAGACCGCGGACGGTGCCGAGGAAGCCGAGCGCGGGGATGGCCCAGGCGATGTAATGCACCGTCGCCATGCTCGTGACCAGCCGGCCGAGATCGACCTCTCCCTGCGTCCGCACCGCCTCGGAGGCGTCGGTGCTGGAGCGGCTGAGGGCGTACTTGTTCAGCGCCTGACGGATCATGTTGGCGAGGATGTACGGCTTGCGGTAGGTGACCGCTTCGAGCTTGCGCTGCAGCGGTCGGGCGTCCTCGGGCAGGATGCGCGCCCCCTCCTCGGTGGGCAGCAAACCGAGGGCGAAGGCGCGGCGCTGGCGGCGCAGCTCCAGGTAGCGGCTGCCGATGATGAAAACGCCCCAGGTGAAGAAGCAGTAGCAGGCGATTTGCTCGTAGCCCAGCAGCAAGCGGCCGAGGCGCTCGGGCGTCCATTTGTCCCAGAACTGGCCGTCGCCGTCCCGGCCCACCGTCCACTGCCACAGCGGAAAGCAGATGGCGCACACCAGCGCCAGGGCGAGCACGAGCAGGGGCCATTCGCGGGTCTGTCGCTGCGAGGGGGTGAGCGCCATGATGCCGTCCGCCTGTTGCCGAAGGAGATCGGAGGGGCCGTCGGGGCCGAATGCCTCCCTGACACTATAGGTCAGGCCGGCGCCGCGTTGTGCTGAGGGACGAAAAACAGATTCTGCTGGACGACCCGGGAGTCTGTCAAGCCCGCGCTCCCCTTCGGGTCGGCGTCTCCCCGGGCCAACTCGCGAGCCGGCCTTGCCGTCGAGCCGAATCCCTTCGTAAGATGACTCCTCTAACTTGGAGCCCGCTTGGAGACTGCCATGAAGTCCGGCATTCATCCCGAATACGTCGAAGCCACGGTCGTCTGCGGCTGCGGCAACCGCTTCACGACGCGCAGCACGAAGAAGAACATCACGGTCGAAATCTGCTCGGCCTGCCACCCGTTCTTCACCGGCAAGATGAAGTTCCTGGACACGACCGGCCGCGTCGAGAAGTTCCAGCGCAAGTACAACTGGGACAAGCGCAAGAAGGGCGAGGCCGTCGAGACGCCGAAGTAGATACTGCATTTCTCGTTTAGCCGCGAGCGTCCCGCGAGCGCTGCCGAAGCGCTCGCGGGACGCTCGCGGCTAAACGTTCCGGAGTTGTCCATGTCCCTTCCCCGACCGACCCTGGACCCGAGGCGTTCGCCGTGTGGCACCGTTTTGAACAGGCCCTCGCGCACTACCGCGAGCTGGAACAACAACTCTCCGACCCCGCCGTGATCGCGGACCGCGCCCGCTTCACCCGCGTCGCCAAGGAGCACGGCAGCGCCGGCAAGCTCGTCAAGCCCTACCTCGAGTTCAAGAAACTCGCCGACGAAGTGACCAACGCCGAGGCGATGGCCGCCGCCGAGAACGAGCCCGACATGCGCCAGTACGCGCTGGAGGAATTGAACGGCCTGCGCCAGCGCCGCGCGGCGCTGCAAACGCGCCTCGAAGACCTGCTGCTCATCGAGCCGGGCGAGGACTTCGGCAGCATCATCATGGAAATCCGCGCCGGCACCGGCGGCGACGAGGCCGCCCTGTTCGCCGGCGACCTCTACGCCATGTACACCCACTACGCCCGCGACATGGGCTGGAAGGTGGAAGACATTTCCTTCAGCCCCGGCGAACACGGCGGCTTCAAGGAAGTCGTCTTCAGCATCAACAGCGAGGACGCCTACGTCCACCTGCGCTACGAGAGCGGCGGCCACCGGGTGCAGCGCGTTCCGGAAACCGAACAGCAGGGCCGTATCCACACCTCCGCCGCCACCGTGGCCGTCATGCCCGAGCCGGACGAGGTGCAGGTCGAGATCAAGCCGCAAGACATCGAGTGGGAGCGCATGCGCGCCGGCGGCGCCGGCGGCCAGCACGTCAACAAGACCGAAAGCGCCGTCCGCATCTGGTACAAGAAGGGCACGCCCGACGAGCTGGAAGTCAAGTGCCAGGACGAGCGCAGCCAGCACAAGAACTACGACCGGGCCATGCGCATCCTGCGCAGCCGGTTGTACGAACGGCACCGGGAGAAGCTGCACCGCGAGCGCGCCGAGACGCGCAAGAACCAGATCGGCTCCGGCGACCGCAGCGAGCGCATCCGCACCTACAACTTCCCGCAGAATCGCGTCACCGACCACCGCATCAACCTGACCATCTACCACCTCGACGCGATCATCGCCGGCAACCTCACGGAGGTGATCCAGGCGCTGAAGGACTTCGACAAGAAACTGCGCCTGGGGCAGACGCCGGCGTGACCTTCGGACCGCGGCGCTGACGACCCCGATTCACGTTTAGCGGCCGCCCTCGGGGCGGCGCGGAGGGACGGTCGTGGAACCGAAGATTGATAACCGTCCGCCGAAGCGCGATGAGCCGTGGACGATCGGCCGGCTGCTCGACTGGACGGCGAAATTCCTGGCGCAGAAGGGCTCCGAGTTCCCGCGCCTGGACGCCGAGGTGCTGCTGAGCCACGCCCTGGGCTGCAAGCGCATCGAGCTGTACACGCGCTACGAAGAGTTGGCTGCGGAGGAGGCACGCGCCCGCTTCAAGGAGCTGATCCGCAAGCGGCTGGAAGGCTGCCCGGTGGCGTACCTCGTCGGCCGCAAGGAGTTCTTCTCGCTGGAGTTCGAGGTCGGCCCCACCGTCCTCATCCCGCGGCCGGACACCGAAACCCTCGTCGTCGAAGCACTCCGCCTGGCCAAGGAGATGACCGAGCCGGCGGTCCTCGACCTCGGCACCGGCTCGGGCGCCATCCCTATTGCCATCGCCAAGCGACACAAGACGGCGCGGCTCACGGCGACCGACGTCAGCCTAGAGGCCCTCGCCGTGGCCCAGCGCAACGCCGCCAAACATGGCGTCGCCGAGCGCATCCATTTCCTGCACGGCGACCTGTTCGAGCCAATCTCGTCGGAAGAGCGTTTTGACTTCATCCTGAGCAACCCACCGTACATCGCGCGGGAGGACATTGCGGCCCTGCCGGTGGGAGTGCGTGACTACGAGCCGCACCTGGCACTCGACGGCGGCATCGGCGGCTACGCGGTGTTCGATCGGCTGATCCACGAGGCGCCGCGCTACCTGAAGCCAGGCGGCTACCTGATCGTGGAGATCGGCGCGCCGCAGGAGGGACCGGCGCGGCAGCGGATTGCCGCGTACGCTGGGTACGACCTGGGGCCGACGATCAAGGATGGGTCGGGACACCCTCGCGTCCTGCGAGCGCGCTGGCACGGATGAAAACAACCTGCTCGATCCCCTGGCCTTCACGACAGCAGGGTACAGTCTAGACCTGCGTAGTGAGCAAATCCGCGATCAAACGTGATAAGCTTGTGATTTCCGGCGCGCGCAAAGGCGGCCAAGTAGGCATCGTTCCAAACCTTGGGCGAGAAGGTTTGCAGGCGTGTGTAATCGCGCCAGAATACCTCGGTACCGTCTGGCTCTTCAATAAGCGAAATCCGCGGATCGGCCCGAAACGTGTCGTACAGACGCCAAGCTTCTGCCAGGGTAACCGCCTCGTCAGCGAACGCCTTTGGATTGGTTGCCAGACGCAAGAAGCCTTGCTGCGTCATTCGGCAGAACACGCAGGCGTCCCCATCCGACAATCCGTCAAACCATACCTTCGCAGCCGAATGATGGACGTGGGATTCAAACGCGAGTGCCAGCCAGAGATTGACGTCAGGAAGAAACATCGTCGTCCTCGAGAATCTCCGCGACGCGTTCGGCTGTCAATGGCAGCGATCCAGGGCGTTTCGACCGAACGAGCGGTAGTTGCACTTTCTGCCGACCAACATTGATGGTTCGGCCATTGCCCGTGAGTCCGTCCGGCCCCAATTCCTGCTCAAGCAGATCCTCGGTGGTCATGCCGCGATTGCCACGCGCTAGATTGTCCCGAAGCTCACAGTTCACCACGCGCACGTTCGTAATCTCGCCGAAAAAACAGAGCAGGCGCCGCGCCCAGCAGCTGATAAACTGCTCATTCAGCTGCACGACCTTGCGAATCTTGAAGAAGTTCGACGTGGGTGGAAAACGCCAGCGCTCGAATCGCGAACCGTCATCGAGCAGTTCGGCGGGGAAGCCGCTGGCGACCATGAGCGCGGCAACCAACTCATAGCGGCTGACGCGCTGCACGTCCGACGCGAATGGCTCGCCGAAGAGCCCCTGCGATGGCACATCCGCCAGGACGTGTCCCTGGGCGACCATGCACTCGCGCAACCGGCGATCATTGCTCGGGATCTGCGTCACAATGATGCCTGTCGTGTCCTCCGTACCGTCCGTCACGGTCTCGATCGCGTGGGCAACCGCATCGACGTCCAAGGTACGCCCCTTCACTCGATTCGGCAACTGGATCAATCTGAGAAGCCGCTGCGCGAACTTTTCTTGGATCGTGTCGAACTCTGACTGAGTCATGATGTGCCTCCCTTCAGAGAAACCTTCCCAGCGGAATTCCGTCCTGTATTCGTTAACAGCCCGCTTCCCAGCAGGCCACCCGCAGTTCTTATGGTAGCCCATCTGAAAGATGGTATCAACGCAAACGGGCGGGGTGAGGAACGAATCCTCACCCCGCCCGCCTCGGTTGACAGTCGGTGGCCCGCCTTACACGCACGCCAGCTCGCGCGGGCGGCGCGGCGTGCGGGCCGTCACTTCGCCGGACGCCTCGGCGGCGGCACCCTCGGCGGCGCGCTCCATCTGCCGCTTCAGCCGGATGCGGGCGACGTGCAGCCGGCGCTTGATGGTGCCGATGGGCGTCTCGAACTCGCGGCTCATCTGGATGAGCGACTGGCCGCGCAGGTAGAACGCCACCAGCGTCGCCCGATCCAGGGGCTTGAGCTTGTCCAGGCCGCGGTACAACTCCGCCTTCTGCTCGTCGCAGATCATGGACTCGAGCGGGCCGCGGCCACGGCCCTCGGCCTGCTCCAGCACCTCCGGCTCGACGCCCTGCACCGGCCCACGCCGCGTCAGGCGGTTGATCGCCATGCGCACCGTGATCTGACGCAGCCAGCCGGCGAAGCAGTTGGCCTCGCGCAGCTGCGGCAGCTTCCTCATGCCGTGCAGGAACACTTCCTGCGTCAGCTCCTCGGCCTCGGCCGGGTTCCGCAGACGGGCCAGCGCGATGCCGTACACCGTCGTGCGGAAGCGCTCGACCAACTCGCCGTAGGCGCCCCGGTCCCCCGTCCGGGCCAGCTCAACCAGGTTCGTGATTTCCGTCCAGGACATTTCTACTCTTTTACCCGTCTCGATCCATGCGATAGCTGCTGTTTCCACCGCCGCGGTGCGCCCCGCCCGCCAAGGATCGGCGGTTTGGAGGCCGAGAGCGCTGCCGCACTTGTCGCCCGCAGGGCCGCTTGCGGCTTCGCAACGATTGCGAAGCCGCAAGCGGCCGGCAGGCGCGGTGACTGCGACTGTGCGCGACGCCGAAGACGTCGTTGACCGGCAGGAAGGAAAGCGGGCCCCGGGCTCACGGCGAAGCCGTGAACGGACGGGAGCCGCCACGTTCCTGACCGGGAACGCGTCCGCGTTTCGTCCAGCGTGGGAAAATCGCTTAGGCGCTGGCGGATCCAGATTCGCCGTCGAAGATCAACCCCAGGGCGCCGTGCCCCGGGAGCCGTCTCGCTCGACTATCTGCATCCGCTTCCCCGTGTCGAAGCCGCGGTGAGCGTCCTCGCCGCCGTGCCGGTGAACCCGGCCGGCGGTTCCTGCCGCCCGCGTTCGTCGCGCTGAAAGCGCTGCAACGCGAGGTCGTGCAGGGTTGAGGGACGCCGGGAGGACGCGCCGGCCCCGGACGCCGCTGGTTTGGCCCACGCGGGGCACAAACGCACGGCGGCCGAGAACTGCGGCCCTCCCACGGCATCGGACCAGCGATCTACGTCGGTCCGGCCCGCACTTTCTGCGGGGCTTCGACTGCCGAGGACACCAGCACGGCTGAGCCGACCGGCCCAGACGACGGCTTGATTCCCATGCACACTGGCGACTGGGAACTGCCGTCCGTTCGTCTCGGGCATGACGGTCGGACAACCGCGCGACAGGTGTCGCGTCGAGATGGGGGTCGCCTTGATCGGCTTGGCCTCATAGGAACCGAGGCGCAGACCGATGGCCAGACCGTCACAGAGGACGGAGACGCCACGCACCAGGGATTCCAGCTGATAGACGGCCATTGCAGACCTCCGGCGACCTACGGAAAGGATGTTCAGGAACCCGCCACGGAGTGAGGCGGGTAGGCTGAGCCTCAGTAGGTGAGAATCGGTTCGTTACCTCATAGCACGGGGCGAGAAAAAGGGTTCCAGAAGATAGTACGCCCACACGGGCACGTTCTTTTCCGGTACTTCGTCTTTTCGGCTCGAATCTTGACGGAAGTGTCGGAAAAAACACGGCGGACGATCCGCCAGTGTAATTGTAGAGACGGCGGTCAAGGGAAAAGGTTCGCGCAAAACGCAAGAAAATGTCGCCGAGGGGGGAATGATGGCGGCACCTTGGGCTGGTTCAAACGCGGGTCGGGCACGGACCCGCGCCACCTGACGGCGCCTCTGCTGCAAGTCCTGCCCCGGCATGGCCTTATGGCTTGCGATAACGCGGCAACACGGTCACATCGCTGCGCGTATCCCTCGACATCCTGACGTTCGAGACGACCTGGGCCACGGGCGGCTCGGCCGCCCGTGGCCCGTGGAGGGCATGTCGAACGACGCCCGATCAATAGCCGGTGATCGTGGGCGGCAAGCCGAAGGCGTTGACCGATTCGTCGAACGTCGCCCCGGCCCCGGCCGTGAAACTCGCCGCCCCCGCGAAGATGGTAATGGGCGAGGTGTCCTGGCCGATCTCGAGCTGGTGAACGCCACTGTCCTGTGTCGCGGTGACGGTTCCGTGGAACGTCGTGCCGGAATCAACAGGCAACAGGCTGAATTGAGAGAGGATCGCGGTGTACTGGAAGTCGTTGGGCAGACCACCCGGCAACGCGCCGGCAGCCGTCACGAGGGCGGCTTCGGAATCGATGAACAGGTAGTCCAGCCCACTCCCCTGGCTGAGCGTGGTCTTGCCGCTGAAGGTATCCGCCTGGAGGCCGATCACGTTCTTGCCGTGGCCTTCGGTGAGCGACGTGTTGCCGCCGACCGTGGCGAAATCGACGAAGATGCCGCTGGTCCCGTTGGGCGTGCTGACGCTCAGGGCCCCGCCGATCGAGGTGCCCCCCAGCAAGACGTAGCCCCCCGCGTTGGCAGTGGAGCCGGCCTCGGCGATGGACGTGTTGCCGGCCACGACCGAGCTGTACACCTCCACGTCGGTGCCGCCGGTCACGGTCAGGTTGCCGCCGATGACCGTGGGATCCTGGCGGAACGTGGTCCACGGCGGAGAGTCCGGGTCTTGCCGGTAGACCCATTCCGCGTCGGCGACGAAGGAACTCCTGGAATTACTTCCCAGGCTGACCGAGACGTTCCCGAAGACCTTGATGCCGTCCACGCCGACGTGGCCGCAGCCGCTGACGCTCACGCTGCCGTAACTGCCCTTGCGGTTGGGGTCGAGGAACACGCCGGTGACTTGCTGAGTCCCGTTCGTGGGGCTGATGTGGTCCATGAACTTGGAGCCGGCGCCGGTGTTCGAGATCGAGACGGCCCCGGCGACCGTGAAACCGTCGTGGACTTCCACCGACAGGGCGTTGTTCGGTTGCGTGTCCGTGACCGTGAAGTTTCCTGACAGTCCCGTCGATTCCGCCGCGTCGATGCCCACGACCTCGATCAGCGCACCGCTGGCGCTGACGTTCACCGTGATGCTCTTGACGTTGGCGAATGGGCCGCCCCCACTGCCACCGACGGCAATGTTGGTCAGGTCCGACACGCTGTAGTTGGTCGGGGCGTTCTCCGTGATATTGACCTGATCGCCGGCGGTGACCATGATGGTCAAGGTGCCGTTGACGAACGCCGTCGAGGTGGTAGGACTGACAATCTTGGCGATCTTGTTAGTCCCGAACTCGCTCACCCAGATGCTGCCGTCCGGGCTGACAGTGATGCCCGCCGGGAGGGTCCCGGCCCCCAGCGCGATTTCCTGAACGACCCGGCCGCTCAGGTTGACCACGGCGATCTTGTTGACGGACGGTTCGGTCACGTACAGGTTCCCGTCGGGGCCCTGGACGATGTTGAACGGGTTGGCCATGGGCGAGGTCAGCAGAAATTCCTGGAGAGCGGTGCCTGAGGGGAATCCTTGCGCGATGTTTCCGACCGTGTTGTTGGGCGGATCGACGAACCAGATGTTGCCGTCCGAGGCAGGCGTGAGGCCGCGCACGATGGCTGCCGCCAGGGACGACGGGGCACTCTCGGTAACGGAAGTCCCGGCCGCGAATCCTTCATGGATGTAGCCGATCTTGCCGCCCTTCTCGTCGAAGTAGAGGTTGCCGTCGTTCGCCGGCCGGATGTAGATGGGGTTCGACCCCGCGCCCGCGTTCGGGTTGACCGCGCTGAACACGGGGGTGGCCCCCGCCGCAAAGCCGAGCGGCAGATAGCCGATCTGGCCCGAGTCAAAGTACGTGAAATAGACGTTGCCGTCGTTGCCGATCGTCAGGTTGAAAGGCACCGTCTGTCCCTGGAGGGGACCCAGGACGGCGCTCTCTGTGAAACCACTAAAGTCGGAAGCCTTGAGCCGGGCCAGTTTCTCCACGGTGCTGCTGCTCTCCGCGACGTAGAGGTAGCCGTCGGGGCCGACCGCGATGCCGGTCTGGACAGCATCCGTGAAGTAGGGAAAGCCCGTGGGGGTGTACTCCGTGGCGAAGGAGTGCTGGGTCGGCATGGTGAATTCGCCGAGCAACACTCCAGCTTTCGACATCTTGCCGATGGCGTTGGCGCCCGCCTCGATGAAATAGATCGTTCCGTCCGGCCCCGCCGCGACCTGGCCGGGGTGGGCGTTGGCCATCAGGCCGCCAAACTGACCCACGAGGCTCGCCGCGGGAAGGCAGCGATTTTCGAGAAGTTCGACGCGCAGCTTCACGCCCGGGAGGGCGTGGGGGCGCCGCTTGCCGGAACGGGGGGCGAGCAGACGGCTGAGTTGGCTGAACATGACACACACCTTCACGTGGATGGATGGAACGCCGACAGTCCCGGCGCATCGCAGGCGACGTCCACTCGACAATGGGACGAGTCGTTTCTGCGAGTTCGGCGCGCACCTCTCGCACGGACGCATGCCGGTATGCGACTGATGTCCTGTAGTGATTGAGAACGGGGTGGGAATCCATCCGCGAAGTGGTATCCGTTGGCCTGCGCCAACAATACCGTCTCAACTCCAAAGCGTCGGCTGGGGATGGCGACCGGCTGTTCCGAGCCCTTTGGTGCTGTGCCCCGGTACAGTTCCTTTTCGGTCACGCAATCTTTTCAGATCCCATCCGAATCTGGGAGAACTGGGCCATGTTTGATGGTTAGGTTGATACTATCCTGGCTTCACGGTGGGTGTCAAGAGGCGAGTGTGCCATTTTTTCGCGGAGTTGCGTCGTGTGTTGGCTTGTTGGGACGGCGCGGAGTTTGCGTACCTGGGTCGTGTGGTCACCGCAGAAAAAAGGTGAGTCATCGTGCCGCGCAGCGGCACGACGACTCACACCTCGTTGCCAGGCCGACCGCCGACTCAGGCCACCCGGCGACGCTTACGCGGTGGCGCGCTTGCCCTTCCGCCAGCGCCAGCCCGCCAGGCCGGCCGCCGCGAGGGCCCAGGCGGTCAGCGACGCCGGCTCGGGGATGGGGTCAACCTCAACCGCGTCCAGGACGACACCGAAGCCCGAGTTGGTGGTCGCCTCGAACTGGAGCGTGGTGGTGCTGGAGTCGGCAGTAAAATCCGCCGAAAACAAGTTGTAGTTCATGTTCGCGGCAGAAGAGGTATTATGACTCACGCTGTCGTCCAGCAGCGTTCCGTTCCCTGTGACCAGTACCTGCATGGTACCACCTGAGCCGCTGGGGTTGTTCCCGTAAGCGAACGACAGCTGGTAAAGCTGCCCGGGCGTGGTCGCGAACGATTGCTGGATCACTCCGGACGCGCCGACGTTGCCTTCCATGTCGAGCGACCAATTGCCCGCAAAGGCGGGGTAGAGGCTGCTGTTGACCAGGTCCACGTTGTTCGGGTTCCCGCCGCTGCTTCCGGTGATGGTCCAGCCGGTGAGCTCAGTGTTGCTCGCCGTATCCGGGGGTCCGAAGAATCGGATGAAGTTACCAAAATTTGTGTCATTGGGCGCTCCCGAGGTGGTAAAGTTCTCAAAGCTCCCGTTGACGATGAGGTTGGCCCGCCCCTGGCTTGCGGCCAGCAGGAGCAGAGCGGCGGAGAGAAGACACGCTTTCATCGCTGGTTCTCCAGTCGAATGGGTGAACGGATGATGGCCAGCTGCTTGACTGGCCTGTCACGAACCCTTTGTGGCGACACTTTCCCGACCTCGTTTTCGGCCCACGCAGACTGCCCCATCCCTGAACTGGGGATCAGGGATCGCGAGTCGATCCGGACGAGCGACTCGGTGTTGCGAGGATCGACTCCCGGTTTTCTGCCTTGCTCTTCCGCTTGGGGCGACCGTGCTGCCCAGTTACGCTCTGGCGCGCTGACCCTTCCGCCAGCGGCGCCAGCTGGCCAGGGTAGCGGCGCCAAGGCCGAGCAGGGCGGGGGTCGAAGTTTCGGTGCTACTCACCCTACGCAACCCCTGTGCCGGCGCCGCGGAAAGCGTCCACGGCAGAGGGCTTCCAAGGGACTTCGCATAAGTCCTTTCTGGTGGCCCTGTTAGGGCTTCTGCCCGGGAACGGTAGTCGCGCTCGCTCCGCACAGATCAGCGACCCTTCGTGGAACACGGCAGCCAGCGCTTCCGCCCGTTAACACCGTTAACCCTTGCGCGCTAGCCCCTGTTAACACAGCCCATCTCACCGCGGCGTGGGGGCCGACACCGCCTGCTCAAGGACTTCGGGGATAGAGCTTGCCTGGCCCAGGTGTTTCCTGACGTCGCTGGGGCTTGCGCACTCTCTCTATCCCGGGTGAGGCGAGTACAGAGGTGCCTGCACTCGCCTCACCCAGCCGACCCTCCGCCCTGGCTCGTCGTCAGCCGAGGGTCAGGAGACGCACGCCGCTCGGCTCCTGCCCGGCGGGACTCTTTTTCGCGGGGCGCCCCGGGGGGAGAGGGGCTGGGGGACGTCTTCCCAGGCCCCCGTGATGATCCCGTCCGTGGAATCACGAGGGGGTCCAGGAGATATCAACGCAGACGGCACACCCCCCGACCCCGTCCTCTACAAAGAGGGGGGTTAATGGAAGGTGAGCGCCTGCTCCGCGAGTCGGCAGAGGGAATTACGACTCGACCAGCGCAACGCGCTGGCGGTGCAGGAGGATGTTCGTTCCGGCCCGACATCGTGCGCGCACCCCGGACATCCTCCCAGGGGGGGCGGCACGGTCGCTGCGGGCGTTACACAATAAGTCTGTTTTTCGGCCCGGCTCCCCTCACGTTCGGCGCAGAATTCGGGCGGGGTGGGAAGGAATCGGCCCGTCTCGGTGCCCGCGGCAATCCCGGAGTGGTAGAATGCCTGGTGCAATCGCCGCTCTTCTCAACCGTGGGGGCCGACGATGGAGCCACTCACGCTGTGGCACGACCTGCTGGGAGTCGTTTGCAACGACCTCTTCGGCCGTTCGCCCTTCGGTGTCGAGGCCGAAAAGGACCTATCCCTGAAGAAGCAGTTACTCGACCTGGTGATTACCCGCAAGAGCGATGAGCCGTTCGCGGAGCGGCTGCCGGACGGCCTGGACAACCTGGGCCGGCACAATTTGCTCACCTTCAAGTCGTACCAGGAGACGCTGGACGCCTGGGCCATCCTCGAACTGCTGGCCCATTTCGTCAACTTCCGCAAGCAGGTGAGTCCCTCGCTCAAGAACCTGCTTCCCGCGTCAGAGTTTCGGCTCTACGCCCTCGCCGCGCGCTACCCGCGGGAACTCGCCGCGGCGGAGCCGTTGGTGCCGGTGCAGCCGGGGGTCTACGAGTGCCGCTGCTTGACGGCTGTGGTGCGCGTGATCGTGTTGCACCAGTTGCCGCTGGCGGAGCATAATACACCATTGCTGCTGTTCAGCGGCTTGCCGGAGCAGGTGCGCTATGCGATCGACCACTACCGCCGCCGTTCGCCTGACACGACAACGATGCTGGACACCTTGCTCATTCGGTATCGCGAGGAGGGACTGAACATGGCGATGACGATGGAAGAGTTCCGCATGTGGTATCTCAGGCAGCACCTCAAGGAGTTAACTCCCGAGGAGCGGCTGGAGGGCCTGCCCCCCGAGGAGCGGCTCAAGGGACTGCCGCCCGAGGAGGTGCTCAAGGGCTTTTCCAGGGAGGAGATTGAGAACTACCTGAAGCGTCTGAAGAACGGATCGCCTCCCGCGACCCCTCCGGGGAGCGAGGGCAGTGCCTGAGCCATGCGTCGCCCGATCCGGTAAGATAACCGCGCCACGCGGTCAACGACGACGGCTTGCCCCGGATCACGACGAGGAGCCGGCATGAATCCGCCCGAGACGGTCACGGACTGGATTCGCCGATTGCAGGCCGGCGAGCACGCGGCCGCTCAAAAACTCTGGGAGCGCTACTTCCAGCGCATGGTCTCCCTGGCCCGACGACAACTGCGGGCCGTCCCGCGCCGCGTGGCCGACGAGGAAGACGTCGCCCTCGACGCCTTCGACAGCTTCTGCCGGGCGGTCGATGCCGGCCGCTACCCGGACCTTCACGACCGCAACGGCCTGTGGCAAGTCCTGCTGTCGCTGACCATCAACAAGGCCGTCGATCTCATCCAACACAACGAGCGCGACAAGCGGAGTTGGCGGCGGACGCTGCTCCAGTCGGAGGTGGGCGAGGGCGACCCCGCCTTGAGCCCCCCGTCGTTCGCCGACATGCTCCAGGGCGGGGACCCCGACCCCGCCTTCACCGTCGAGGTCGCCGACCACCTCGAATGGCTGCTCGGTCAGCTGCAAGACGACCAGCTGCGCCGGATCGCCCTGCTCAAGTTGGAAGGCCACACCAACCCCGAGATCGCCGCCGAGCTGGGTTGTGCGCTGAGCACCGTCGAGCGCCGCCTGCGCCTGATCCGCCGCCGGCTGGAAGGCCACCTCGGCCCGCCACACGACCCTGGCCCTGCCGCCACGCGGCCGCCCGGATGACGGGGCCGGCGCGCGAAAACCGACTTACTCGGTAGCGGCGATCCCGCGAACGGCAGGTCGCCAAGCTACGCCCGGCGTCGAGAATCGCACGATGGACACGCACCGCGCACCCAACCTGGACCACCTGCCCCTCGAGGCCGAGGAGCAGATTGACGCGATCTGCCTGCGCTTCGAGCAGGCCTGGCAGACCGGCCCCTGTCCCTCCTTCCGGCCGTACCTGGCCGAGGTCCCCGACGAATGGCGGGCCGCGCTGCTCCGCGAGCTGCTCCGCCTGGACCTGGAGTACCGTCAGGCCCGCGGCGAGTCGCCGGGACTGAAGGTCTACCTCGCGGCCTACCCCGAACTGGCGCCCGAGCTGCCGGCGGCCTTCCCGCCCCCACCCTTCGAGGAGTCCCTCCCCACCGATCTCGACGGGGCCGTCGGCGTGGTGCGCGCCCCGGGCGCGCCGCCGGCGCGAGTGGGTCGCTTCCAGGTCGTTCGCGAGTTGGGGCGTGGCGGCATGGGCGTGGTCTACGAGGCGGTACAGGCCCCCCTCGGCCGGCGGGTCGCCCTCAAAGTCCTGGCGTCGCGGCTCGCCGGCGACAGCGAGGTCGAGCGCTTCCGCCGCGAGGCCGCGGCCGCCGCGCGCCTGCACCACACCAACATCGTCCCCATTTTCGAGGCCGGCCAGGACGGCGACGTCTGCTATTACGCGATGCAGTATATCCCCGGTCTCAACCTCTCTCAGTTCATCGAAGAAGCGCGGGAGCCCCGCGCGGCCGGCGCCCCCGCCCCGCGCCGGTCCTCCCCTCAGCCGGCGAGCCTCACCTCCGGCAAGGACGACCACACCGCGGACGAGAAGTGTCCGCCGACCGCCCCGGTGCCGCTGGCCCGCGAGTGTAGCGGCGCCCCGTGGCCCGACGAGGAGTTGGCCGGGCCGGCCTACTTTCGCCGCGTGGCCGAGATCGGCTTGCAGGCCGCCTCGGCCCTGGCTTACGCCCACGACCAGGGGATCATCCACCGCGACGTCAAGCCGGGCAACCTGCTGCTCGACGCCCGCGGCACCGTCTGGGTCGCCGATTTCGGACTCGTCAAGACCAGCGACAGTGAGCTGACCAGCAGCGACGCCCTCCTCGGCACCTTTCGCTACCTCTCCCCCGAGCGCCTCTCCGGGACGTGTGACGCTCGCGCCGACGTCTACTCCCTCGGCCTGACGCTGTACGAACTGGCGACGCTCCGGCCGGGATTCTCCGAAACCGACCACTTCGGCCTGCTGGAGGCGATCTCGCACCGCGAGCCGGCGTCGCCCCGGCGGCTCGAGCCCCGCATCCCCCGCGACCTGGAAACAATCGTCCTCAAGGCCATTCAGAAGGCCCCCCAGCGGCGCTACCAGCGGGCGGCGGACATGGCCGAGGACTTGCGCCGCTACCTGGCCGGCGAGCCGGTCCGCGCCCGCCGCACGCGGATGGCCGAGCGCGCCTGGCTCTGGGCCAGGCGCCACCCCTTGTCGGCGTTCCTTCTCACCTTGCTCCTGCTGGCCATCCTGTTCGTGACCGCCTCGGCGCTGTGGGTCGCCCAGCAGGCCATCGAGCACGCCGCGCAGCTGGAAGTCTCGGAGGGGGCGGCTCAGCGGGCCGAACAGAACGCCAGGGACGCCTTGCGGAACGCCGAGGAAGAGCGGGACGGCAAGGACCGGGCGCTGCGGCGCGCCGAGGGGCTGCGGCTGCTCGCCCAGTCCGAGCTGGTCCGGCCGCAGAAGCCGGCGCTGGCCTTGCTCCTGGCGGTCGAGGCGGCCGGGCGCGCGCCGGGGTTGCTAGCCAACAACGCCATGCAGGACGCCCTCGACGAGTGTCGCGAGCTGCGCGTGTTTCGGGGGCACCAGGGACCCGTTTTCTCCGTATCGCTCAGCGCGGACGGCAGCAAGGTCCTCACCTGTTCCGAGGACGGCACGGCTCGCGTCTGGGAGGCGTCTGAAAGCCGCTTGCGGCTTAGCGGGAGCCTGGAATCCGCTAAGCCGCAAGCGGCTTCCGCAACAGACTCCAAGCCCTTGCACGTCCTGCCGGAGAAGGACGTCGTGCAGGCGCACTTCAGCCCGGACGGCCGGCGCGTGGTCACGCTCGCCGGGGGCGGGTTCTATCGCCGCTTCGCCCCGTTCGTGGGGGGCTACGGCCCGCTCGGCTGGGGGACCCAAGGGCCTCGCGCTTCCCTGTGGGACGTGGCCACGGGACAGGCGCTGGCGAGCTGGCAACTCCCGCGACCGCCAGGGGCTTGCTGGGTCGTCTATTCCGCCGGCGCCGTCTTCAGTCCCGACAGCCGTCGGGTCGTCACCTTCTTCGCCATCAGCCCGGGGGGCTATCCCCTGGTTCATGACGTGGCGACCGGCCGGCAGGTGGCGCTGCTCCAGGGGCACACCCCGGTGATCGCCGCCGCCTTCAGCCCCGACAACCGGACGATTGCCACGGCCTCCACCGACAACACGGTCTCCCTCTGGGAGGCGGAGACTGGCCGACTGCTGCGCACCTTGACGGGACACAAGTGCAGCGTGGGGGCCGTCAGTTTCAGCGCCGACGGCCGGCGCCTGCTCACGCTCGGCACGGGACGGAATTTCGTCCCCCGGGGCGATCTGGCCGACAGCAACCCCGCGGAGGACGACGCCGCCGGGCGGGTCTGGGACGTGGAGGGCCAGCAGCTGGCGGCCCTGGCCTGGCCGGGCCCGGAACGGACTGCGTGCCTGACCGGTCAGCTCACCCCGGACGGCCGGCACGTCGTCCTGGCGGACGCCCACCGCGGCCTTCGTCTGTGGAACGCCGCGACCGGGGCGCCCGAGCCGGTCGGCAACCCGACGCGGCTCGAATGGCCCGAGCTGGGGGCCGACCCCCGGGTTGCCCTGGGACGTGACGGCAGCTCCGCCGTCATTACGAGCGTGGACCGTGCCGCTCACGTGCTGGCCGGCCAGGACCTCCTCGCCTTCCGCGGCCACGATGCAAAGGTGGAGGCGGCCGCCTTCAGCTCGGACGGCCGACAGCTCGTCACCGCCTCGGCCGACGGCACGGCCCGGTTATGGGGTGTCCCGGCGCCCGGCTTTCCCCGGCCCGAGCGCCCTCGGTCCTGGTGGCCCACTTACGTGAGCGCGCTCCGCCCCGACGGCGGGCGGCTGTTCGTCTGCCAGAATGCCTTCCCGCGCGGGTCGCTCATCGACACCGCCACGGATCGAGTCTACGCGAGCTACGACAATTTCCTTTATGACGCCGTCTTCATCAAGGGCGGGCGGGAGGTCCTCGTCGTCGGCAGCAAGCCGGAGAGCCCTCTGGAGATCGGCGACGTGGACGTACTCGATGCCGCCACCGGGAAAAGGCTGTGTACGACGAACGGCCTGCCGGGTCGGTTCCTCGCGGCCAGCGCGGACGGCCGGTTGATGCTCCTCGGTCCCCGGGCCGTGACGCCGGGGTTTCCCCCGGACGGCCCGGCCGTGGTTTGGGACCTGGCCGCGGGGAAGAAGACGGCCGACCTGGCGGCGAACGTGCAACCTGCCACGACGGCGGCCTTCA
Organism: Gemmataceae bacterium; assembly: GCA_035266225.1. Classification (GTDB taxonomy): domain Bacteria; phylum Planctomycetota; class Planctomycetia; order Gemmatales; family Gemmataceae; genus DATFNV01. Next base: position 2,457 of record DATFNV010000190.1, on the reverse strand, counting down.
GCCCGGACGGCCGGCTGGTGACCCTCATGAACGCGAACACCGGCCTGGCCGAGGTCTGGGACGCCGCGACGGGGAAAGAGCGTCGGCAGGTCCGCGAAAAAGGCCAACTCCTCATGTGGGCCGGGTACTTCGAGGGCGGCCGAAAAGTCCTGGGTTTCTACGTCGATAATGCGGCGATGTTCCGCGCCTTCGACGCGTGTACGGGGGAACAGACGCTGACCTTGACGGACAGGACTCTGCGACCCGCCGACCTCCCATTCGGGTTCGCCTTCCCGTCCCCCCGGGTTCGCCTTTTCCACGTCAGTTCCGACGGCCGCCGCCTCTTGTGCAGCCCCTATCGGAACGTGGTCGGCCTCTGGGACGTAGGCAAGGGCGGCGAGCCCGACGTGGCGCTGCGCAACCACACGGGCGAGGTGACCTGCGTCCGCTTTGGCCCTGACGAGCGCACCGTCGTGACGGGGTCGGAGGACCGAACCGCCCGTTTGTGGGACGCCGATACCGGACGGGAGTTGGCCGTCTTCAAGGGACACGACGCGGCGGTCACCTGCGCGGCCCTGGACGCCGCGGGGAAGCGGCTCGTGACCGCGGGGCTCGACCGAACGGTCCGCGTCTGGGACGTCCGCACCGGCGAGGAACTGGCGCGGTTGCGCTGGCAGAATGAGTTTATGCAGGATGTGGCCTTCACACCCGACGGGAGACGTGTCGTCGTTCGAGGACCGGGGCTGACGCAACTCTGGGACCTCGACATTCTCGCTGTCGCACAGTCCCGTTTGCCGCGCACCTTGACTGAGGAGGAGCGGCGGCGCTACGAAATCCCGGTCCTCAAATAGCGACCTGGCGGCCTAAACGCGGTTGCTGTAGCGCTTCACGCGGCGGCCGAACACGGGGACCGAGGGCTTCGGCGTTTCCGGTTCGCCGGGCTTCTCCTGTTCCTTGCGCACCTCGCGCGGCGTGCAGCCCTGGAAGCCCTCGATGGAGTCTTCCTCGATCTGTTTGTTGATGAAGCACTCGATGTCGGTCAACCGGCCGCCCTGTTCGGGCGTCACGAAGGCGATGGCCCGGCCGTCCTTGCCCATGCGCCCGGTGCGGCCGATGCGGTGGACGTACGCCTCGGCGTCTTCCGGCAGGTCGTAGTTGATGATGTGCGAGATGCCCATCACGTCGATGCCGCGGCCAACCACGTCGGTCGCCACCAGGCAGATGATCCGCCCTTCGCGGAACGCCTTCATGATCTTTTCACGCATCGGCTGTTCGAGGTCGCCGTGCATCGTGGCGACGTACTTGCTGAACTTGCGCAGCTGGCGGTACAGCCGGTCGGCCCAGCGCTTGCGCTCGCAGAAGATGATGCACTGCCGCGGCTTCTCGCGCTTGACCACGCGCAGCAGCAGGTCGAACTTCTTCTCCTCGTCCACCGTGAAGAACGTCTGATGGATCGACTCGACCGCCGGCCGTTCCGGTGTGATGCTGATGTGGATGGGATCGACCATGTAGCGGTGCGTCAGACGCATGACCGGCGGGGGCACGGTGGCCGACAGCAGCATCGTCTGCCGGCGCTGCGGACAGCGGCGCAGGATGCGCTCGATGTCGGGCCGGAAACCGATGTCCAGCATCCGGTCGGCCTCGTCGAGGACGACGTAGCGGATGCGGTCGAGGGAAAGCGTTCCGCGGCCGAGGTGATCGAGCAGGCGGCCGGGGGTGCCGACCACGATGCTCGCCCCCTTGCGCAGGTCGGACAGTTGGCCGCGCATGCCCTGGCCGCCGTAGATCGCCACCGTGCGGCAGTCGCGATACGGGGTGAGCTTCTTGGCTTCCTCGGCGACCTGGGCGACGAGTTCGCGCGTCGGCACCAGAACGAGGGCGCGCGGCCCGGCGGCGTCCTCTTCGGTCCAGGAATTCAGGAACGGCAGCACGAAAGCGGCGGTCTTGCCGGTGCCCGTCTGGGCCTGGCCGATCACGTCGCGGCCCGACAGGGCCTCCGGGATCAGCGCAGCCTGAATAGGGGTGGGTTGAACGTAGTTGGCTCGCTCAAGGGCTGCCAGGATCGGGGGAGAGAGTTCGAGAGAGGCGAAACCGGATTGCGGTTCCGCAAGCAATGCCGTCGTCAAACAAACCTCCAGTGAGGAAAGATCACCAGTCGTTGGACTGGCCCTACTTACTGATTTAGCTACTCAAGTTTACGCCCTCTGTTCCATTCTGTCCAGTGGCAAATTCGCGCGGACAGATTACACCGGCCAGCAAACAATGACTTGGCCGCTTGCGGCTTCGCCATCTTGCCTGCGAAGCCGCAAGCGGCAAGAGGGGTGTTGATACCGTGTCTAATACGGCTTTGTCATCTGGGGTGGACGTGCGTATAATGAGGTATGAAGACAACAAAGCGTGTCCCTCTCGCGCCGGGCGAACCGATGCCTGCGCTGGACGATTTTCTGCGCCCCTTCCACGTCCACTTCGCCCGTTCCG
>DATFNV010000189.1:0-16014 GCA_035266225.1 Gemmataceae bacterium | reverse complement strand
GAGCGCCTGGCGGGTGACGGCCGCGCTAGCCTCCCGGTCGAGGCGCCCTGCCACCCCCGCCACTACTACCGATAGCGCCTCCAGCTGATTCACATTGGCCCCGGGTAGGAATTCGAGCGCCTGGCGGGTGACGGCCGTTCTGGCCTCCCCGTCAAGGCGCCCTGCCACCGCCGACGAAAGCGCTATCAACTCGTGGACGTGAGTCGAGGGCACGAAACCCTGGCGCACGAGTTCGAGGGTCCGACGAGCGAAGGCCGCGGCGGCGGCGCGCGTAGCCTCGGGGTCCCCCTTCTCGGCCACCGCCGCCACCACTTTCCACAGCGCACGCAGGTCGTCCCAGTTGGCCTTGGGCAGGAGTTCGAGGGCCCGGCGGGCGACGGCCACGGCGGCCGCACGGACGGCTTCGGGGTCCGCCTTCTCGGCCACCGCCGACACCACCTTCCACAGCGCTTCGAGTTGGTATTCATTGGCCTTGGGCAGGAGTTCGAGGGCCCGGCGGACGACGGCCGTAGCGGCCGTGCGGGCAGCCCCTGCGTCCGCCTTCTCGGCCACCGCCGCCACCACCCCCGACAGCGCCCCCAGCTGGTCCCAGTCGGCCTTGGGCAGGAGTTCGAGGGCCTGGCGGGCGAACGCCGCAGCGCCCTCGGGAGTGGCGCGCATTCCAAGCTGTCGAACCGCTCCAAGCGCCTCATCTTCCTCAGTGCCCTCGAAAAACGTAAATGATCCTTGCAACAGAATGCTCACCACCTGCTGTATCAGTTCGTCTTGCTCACCTTCAAGTTCAACGAGGACGCGCGCTGCAACCAGTCGCACGCTCAGCGGCCGGCCCTTATCCCGCACTGGCTCCTCTGCGAAGGCGATAACGCGCCGACGAATGTCGGGATTTGTCCCCACGGCGGCTTGCAGGGCCACTTCGAGACGCCGGCCTAGTTGACCGGCCTTGCTCTCGTTCCTCAGTGTCTGCTCGACGAATAGCAGGCGCACTCGAGCCTGCGCAGGGGGCAACGAGGCGAGGTCTACCAGCGCCTGCCACTCGAAGACGCTGAGGGTCTTCATGGCTCCGTGCATTTGAAATGGATTTTCAAAAGTTCCCTGCGGCCGCAGCAACCCATCCGCCAGCGCTTCCTCCGTGTGGGCCAGCGCGACGGCGGTTTCGGACTCGCGCTTCCGCGCCAGTTCCGCCTGCTTTCCCGCCTCCACGGCAAACACGGTCGAAATCACCATCCCCCCCGCCAGCGACAGCGCCACGCCGGCCGACAGCCCCGCCACCGCGGGATTCCGCCGGCACCAGCGCCACAGCCGCTCCGCCTGACCCGCCGGCCGCGCCAGGATCGGCCGGCCGTCCAGCCAGCGCTCCAACTCCTCCGCCAACGCCTCTGCCGTGCCGTAGCGCCGGCCCGGCTCCTTCTCCAGACATTTCAGGCACACCGTCTCCAGATCCCGGTCCACGCGCGGGTCCAGCGACCGCGGCCGGACCGGCTCGCGCTCCAACACCTGGAGCAGGGCGTCCAGCGGCGTGTCGGCCCGGAACGGCGGGCGGCCCGTCAGCAACTCGTACAGCACCGCGCCCAGCCCGTAGACGTCCGCCGCCGTCGTCACTCCCTTCAGTCCGCGCGCCTGCTCCGGCGCCATGTAACCCGGCGTCCCCAGGATGGCCCCCGACAGCGTCTCCGGCCTCCCCTCGGCCGCCGTCCGTCGTCCGGCCTCCAGCAACTTGGCCAGGCCGAAATCGGTCACATGCGGCTGGCCCTTCGCGTCCAGCAGGATGTTCCCCGGCTTCAGGTCGCGGTGCAGCACTCCGCGTTGGTGGGCGTGATGCACCGCCCGCGACACCAGCGCCATCAGCCCCGCCGCCGCTCGGGGGTCTTTCACGTAGCGCTCGACCTGGGCGGTCAGGCTGCCACCCTCGATCAGCTTCATGCTGAAGTAGTGCTGGCCGTCGTGCGCGCCGACCTCGTAGACCGGCACGATGCCCTCGTGCTCCAGGCTCGCCGCGGCCTCTGCCTCCAGGCGGAAGCGCTGCACCAGTTCCGGCGTCGCCAATCGGCCGTCACTGATCATCTTCAGCGCCACGATCCGATTGAGGCTCACCTGTCGCGCCTTGTAGACGACGCCGAAGCCGCCGCTGGCGATCTTCTCCAGCAGCTCGTAGTCGCCGAAGTAGCGCACGCGGCCGAGTCCACCGCCCCCTTCTGCGGGCGGGGAATCGGGGGCCAGCGTCTCGCCTTCGAGCCGGCGCGCGTAAGCCGCGTCCACGGCCCGCAGCTCGCGCTCCAGAAGCGGCCGGTCGGCCTCCGCCAGGGCCTCGGCGTAGTCCTCCACGCGCGGCCGGGGGGCGCCGGACCGATCGACGAGGTGCGCTTTCCAAGCAGCCTCGAAGCGCCGGCAGACCTCGTCCACCCGCCCCAGCGCCGACGCGCTTTCGTTCGCAACCGGCTCGCTCATGATCGTCCCTCATGCTGCCAGGTGGCCCGATCAGCGGCGATTGTACCACGATCGGTCCCCACCAGAGACATCTGCAAACGCCGCCGCAGCCCCTCAGCTGGGACCACTTGAGCCGCGAGCGAAATTCCGCTTGCGGAGCAACTCGCCCGACGCGATAACAACAGTCCGGCCACGCCCGACCTGAGCGTACCGCGACCCCGGCGCGAGTTGTCCCGAACCGGGACAAGTTTTCGCGAAGGGCTCACCGGAGGTGTCGTCATGACGATCTACTGGCACCCGTTCCTCGCCGACATGTTGCGGTTGAGCTACGCCAATCACCTCCTCATCCAGGAGCAGCTGCCGCTCGGCGACTTGCCCTTGGAGGCGGACTTGCTCTTGATCCGTCGCGACCCCAAGGTGGTGCTCCCGTTCCCTTTGGAGTTCCTCGGCCAGCGCACCCTGGTAGAATACAAGAGCCCCGAGGACACGGCGGACCAGGCCGCCCTGGAACAGCTGGAAATCTACGCGATGCTCTACGTCCGGCGCGAGGGGTTGCGACGCCGGGGTGACTTGACCCTTTGGCTGATGGCGTCCCGGTTCGCGGTCAACGTCTCGCAGCCCGGCCGGGCCGAGTTGGTGGGTTTGCAGCAGGTGGGCCCCGGTGTTTCGCGTGGCACGCTCGATGGCTTCCCGACGATGCTCGTGGACCTGCAGGGCGTGCCGTTCAGCCCCGACACGGTCCCGCTGCACATGGTCGGCCGCGGGGCGCAGGAACGAGCGCTGACGGAATACCTGATCGATCACCGGCAGGACTACCCGAAGCAGTTTGAGCTATTACAACGCTTACATGCCCGGTCGCTCTTGGAGGTGCTATCCATGCGCAACGTGACCCCCGAACAGATGGGGCTTGACTACGACGCCCTGATCAGACTCATCGGGCGTGACAGGGCACTAGACCTCATCGGCCCCAAGCAGGCGACCGAACACTTCGGCCTGAAGGCTCTTCTGGACGAGGCCGCCAAGGAGCACGGCGACCAAGAGGTTCGGGAGTGGCTCGAAGGGAGGAGCAAGCCTTCCGGCCCCGACCAATCCGCCCCCTCGCAGAACTGACGCTGCCAGCCGCGGACGATCCCGTGCCAGCCTTTCGTTGGCAACCGGCGTGCTCATGGTCCCCCCTCGCGCTCCCAGATGGCCCGGATCAGCCGCAGGCGCCGCTCCACCGTCGCCGTCACACACCCCAGGCGATCCGCGATTTCCTCGTTGGTCCCGCCTTCCATCTTCCAGACCGCGATGCGCCGCAGCTCGTCGTCGCCGAGCTTGTCGAGCAGCTGGCGAACCCGCTCGGCCATCGCTGCCTCGAAGCCGGGGTCCGGCGCGTCGCCGGCCAGGGCGTCGAAGCCCGTACCGCCGGACGACGCCGCGCCAGCGAGCGCCGAGTCGCCACGGACGGCGCCGCCGCCGCGCTTCTGCCGCGTCTCGTGCTGGCGCCACTCGGCGGCGTGCCGCAGGGCGATCGTGACGAGCAGGTCCCAGAGGGCGTCGCGGCCGGTCAGGCGCGGGAAGCGGCCCTCTTCAACTCCGCGGCAGAAGCTGTCGAAGGCGCCGAGGGCGACATCTTCCTCGTCGGCGGCGCGGCACGGCAACCCCCGCAAGTGAGCGCGGGCCAACCGCACCAGGCGCGGGAAGTACCGCTGCCATAGGCGCTCGGCGGCGTCGTGATCGCCGGCGCGGAGACGGTCGATCAGTCGGGTGACGGGGTCGTCGGCGTCGGCCATGGCGCACTGCCCGGTAGGGAGAGACAAGCCGTCGGCTGCCCGGCGATTGTACCACGAGCGGTCCCCACAGGAGACATCTGCGAATGCCGCCGCAACCCCTCAGCGAAAAAGGGTGAAAAGAGCGAACAGACTGCCATGTGACTCCCGACCCCACTTTCGGCGCCGGCGGGGCTTCGATTCCGGGTGGCGGGCTGATAGGATGAGTGATGAGGGTGCTCCCCGAGCAGATCCGCGCGGGCCGTGCTGAATCTGGACGAGTTCGTCACGAAGGACTATCATGAGGTGCCGCGATGACGATCTACTGGCACCCGTTCCTCGCCGAAATGTTGCGGCTGAGCTACGCCGACCGCATTATCATCCAGGAGCAACTCCCGCTCGGCGATTTGCCACTGGAGGCCGACTTGCTCTTGCTCCGACGCGACCCCAAGGTAGTGCTCCCGTTCCCTTTGGAACACCTTGGCCAGCGCACCCTGGTAGAATTCAAGAGCCCGGATGATACGGCTGACCAGGCCGCCCTGGAGCAGCTGGAAATCTACGGCATGCTCTACGTGCGGCGCGAGAGGTTGCGGCAGCGGAGTGACTTGACCCTTTGGCTGATGGCATCGCGGTTCGCAGCCAATGTCTCACAGCCGGGTCTGGCCGAGGTGGTGGGCGTGGAGCAGGTGGGGCCTGGTGTCTCGCGCGGAACGCTCGACGGCTTCCCGACGGTGCTCGTGGATCTGCAGGGCGTACCATTCAGCCCCGACACGGTCCCGCTGCACATGGTCAGCCGCGGGCGCCAGGAGCGTGCGCTGACGGAATTCCTGGTCGACCACCACCGGGAATATCCAAAGCAGTTTGAGCTATTACAACGACTGCACACCGAATCGCTCTTGGAGGTGATGTCCATGCGCAACGTGACCCCCGAACAGATGGGCATAAACTACGACGCCCTCATAAAACTTCTCGGGCCGGAGAAGGTTCTGCGGCACTTCGGCCTGGAGGCCCTGCTGAACGAGTATGTCAAGGAGCACGGCGACGAGAAGATTCGGGAGTGGCTCGAACGGCACAGTAAACCCCCGTCCGGCCCCGACCAATCTGCCTCTTCCCAGAACTAACCTCGTGCGGTGGACCAATCATGCCCCCGGACTATCCCGGCCTCGCCGTAACCCGACGCCACTTCTTCCGCGAGTGCGGCGTCGGCGTCGGCAAGATCGCCCTCGCCTCCCTGCTCACGGGCGCCGTGCCCCGACGCGCCTCCGCAGCGCCGGCAGCGAACCCGCTGGCCCCCAGGCTGCCGCACTTCGCCCCAAAGGCGAAGCGCGTCATTCACCTCTTCATGGCCGGCGCGCCCAGTCAGCTCGACCTGTTCGACTACAAACCGGAGCTGGCGCGCCTCGAAGGCAAGCCGATCCCGCCGTCGGTCATCATGGGCCAGCGATATGCCTTCATCCGTTCCGACGCTGCCGTTCTGGGGCCGCGCTTCAAGTTCAAGAAGCACGGCCGCTGCGGCGCCGAGTTGTCGGAGATGCTGCCGCACCTGGCCGGCGTGGTCGATGACGTCTGCCTCATCAAGTCGATGCACACCGACCAGTTCAACCACGCCCCGGCGCAGATCTTCCTCAACACCGGCTTCGCACAGCCGGGCCGGCCGAGCTTCGGGTCGTGGGTGACCTACGGCCTCGGCTGCGAGACGAGCGACCTACCGGCCTTCGTGGTCATGTCCACCGGGGGCGGCATCAGCGGCGGCGCCGCCAACTGGTCGAGCGGCTTCCTGCCGACCGTTTACGCCGGCGTCCGCTTCCGCAACGGGGCCGATCCCATCCTGAACGTCACCAGTCCCGCCGGCGTCGATGCGAAGCTGCAGCGCGACTCGCTCGACCTGATCGACGACCTCAACCGCCGCCGCCTCGCCGACACCGGCGACCCGGAGATCGCCACGCGCATCGCCTCCTACGAGCTGGCCTTCCGCCTGCAAACGTCGGCGCCGGAATTGACCGATCTGCGCTCCGAGACAAAGGAGACCCTGGACCTGTACGGCTGCGACCCGGTCAAGCCGTCGTTCGCGCGGGCCTGCCTGCTGGCCCGGCGGATGGTCGAGCGCGGCGTGCGCTTCGTGAACATCTATCACGAAGGCTGGGACGCACATTCCGACGTGGCCGGCAACCTTCGCGACAACTGCGGCAAGACGGACCAGGCATGTGCGGCACTGGTGAAGGACCTGAAGCGGCGCGGCCTGCTCGACGAGACGCTGGTGATCTGGGGCGGCGAGTTCGGCCGCACGCCGATGGTCGAGTCGAACCCGGCGCTGGGCCGCAGCCTGGGGCGCGACCACCACCCGCAGGCGTTCACGATGTGGCTGGCCGGCGGCGGCGTCAAGGCGGGCCTGACCCTCGGCGCGACGGACGACCTCGGCTTCCACGTCGTCGAGGGGCCGGTCCACGTTTACGACCTGCAGGCGACGTTGCTGTACCTGCTCGGCTTCGACCACGAACGGCTGACGTTCCGCCACGCCGGCCGCGACTTCCGCCTGACCGACGTGCATGGCAAGGTGGTGAAAGAGATCCTGGCGTAAAAAGGCGGCCCACGGTCAGATCAAGGCGTTCAACTCGGCCAGACTTTGCGTCTCGGGGTTGAACGTCTTCAACCCCTCGGCTTGGGCGGCGCGCAACAGCCGCAGGTCAGAGGCGACGAGTACGAGGTCATCTCCCGCGGGGCGTAGGTTGGCAACGGTTTCAAGCGCCGATCGAAGGATGATGGCGTCAGTGGCGTTAATCGAGTGAGCCTGGATCAGCGAGAGGGACGCTTCCACAAGGATGTCACTGGCAGTGATCCTCTGCACGGACGGGGCCCTCACGATTTCCGCGCCAAGGTCGATGATGGCCTGATTTAGCATCGCCGTCGAGATGGTGCCCGCGTTCCGTTTGCGGACCAAAAGCGAGGCGACTTCCCCCATGCCGACGTTGAAGACCCAGAAGCGAGACGGGGCCGCGTTGGCAAACAGGTGGTTGATCAAGGGCGTACCCAGTTCCGGCGCGTAGCGCTTCGCGAGCCCGCTGGCGTCCAGGTAGAACGAATGCACGGGCGTCACTCCTCGCGCATATCGCAGATGCTCGGCCTGAAGGGCTTATTCGGGTCCAGTCCCTCCTCGATCATCATTTGTTGAAGCCGCTCGGCCCCGATGGGCTCGCCGGTGGCGCCCATGTCCTTGAGGGACTGCTTCAAGCTGGCTATCCAGGCGTCGTACGTAAGATGGCCCGCGCGCGGCAGGGATGCCCCGTGCTCCGCCGGCGTCGCCTCCATCTCCGGCGGCGTGACCGGCCGGCCGCGGTCGATCCACGCCAGGACCACGTCTTCCAGACGCACGCCGGTCTTCTCAGCCATCTCGCGGGCGCGCTGCGCCAGCGCGTCGGGCAAATCGATCGTCACTTGCACACTCATGGCTGCCTCTTTCTAGGGCCGGTGCGAAGCCGCAAGCGGCCGCGCCGGTCACGCCCCGTGGTAGTCGATGTCTTTGACCTCCAGCGCGTGCTTCTGAATGAACTCGCGCCGCGGCTCCACCTTGTCGCCCATCAGCACGCGGAACATCTCCTCCGCCTTGGACGCGTCGTCCAGCTGCACCCGCAACAGCGTTCGCCGCGCCGGGTCGAGCGTCGTGTCCCACAATTCCTCGGCGTCCATCTCGCCGAGCCCCTTGAAGCGCGTGACCGTCAGCCCCTTCTCGCCGAGGCGGCGCACCTCGTGCGTCAGGTCGCGCAGGTGCGGCAGTACCTTCCGGCTGTCGCCGCTTTCCAGGACGAAGCGGACCGGCGGCTCGCGACCGGCCAGGCGCGGCGCCTCCACCAGGTCGGCGGCGCCCAACCCGAACTCGCGCAGCCGCTCCAGGCCGCGGTTGATCGCCTTGACCTCGTGCAACTCCTGTAAGGAGTACGTCATCGCCTGGCCGTTGCCGTTACCGTTCGCCGGCGCCTGCCCGGGCTCGGCCACCACCAATTCGCGGCCCAGGCGCTGCCCCTCGGTCCGGCGGAACTCGTCCACCTCAACCTGGCTGCGGAACCAGTGCTCGGTGCCGCCCATCAGCACGCGGAACGCCGGCAGGCCCTGGGTGCCCATCTTCGCCAGGAACGCCGACAGGTTCAGGCCGCGCCGCTCCAGCTTTTGCAGCTCGCGCTCCAGGTCGGCCAGCACCTTCAAGAGCGCCGTCAATCGGTCGCTCTCCAGGGAAGTCGGCGTTTCCACACAAGCCTGAAGCGCCAGCGAAGGATTGTCCTTCGCTGGCGCTTCAGGCTTGTGTGGCGGCGGCAGCACTTGCAGCCGGGTGCCGTTCAGGCCGCGCGCCATCAGCTCCTTGTCGATCTCCTCCTGCGTGTTGACGTAGCGCACGTTCTTCTTCTGCGCCACCTTGTACAGCGGCGGACGGGCGACGTAGATGTGCCCCTCCACGATCAGTTTGAACATCTGCCGGTAGAACAGCGTCAACAGCAACGTGCGGATGTGCTGGCCATCCACGTCGGCGTCGGTCAGGATGACGATCTTGTTATAGCGCAGCCCGCTGACGTCCTCGCTGTTGCCGATGTCCACCCCCACCGCCGAGATGATGCTGGCGATCTCGTCGTTCTTGAGCAAGTGCGCCTGGTCCTTGCCGGCTTTCTCGACGTTGAGCGGCTTGCCGCGCAGCGGCAGGATCGCCTGGCGCATGCGGTCGCGGCCGCCCTCGGCCGAGCCGCCGGCGCTGTCGCCCTCGACGAGGAACAACTCGGACTCTTCGGGGTCGCGGCTGGTGCAGTCCATCAGCTTGCCCGGCAGACCACCGCCCGACAGGATGTTCTTGCGATCGCGCAGGGCCTTCTTGGCCTTGGACGCCGCCTCGCGGGCCTCCGCCGCCAGGGCCACCTTCTTCATGATCCGCTGCGCGTCCTTCGGGTTCTCCTCCAGCCAGGTCCCGAGGCTCTCGTTGATGACGCTGGTGACGACGCCCTCCACCTCGGGAGTGTTCAGGCGCAGTTTGCTGTTCGACTCAAACTGTGGGTCCGGCACCTGCACGCTGACCACCGCCGTCATCCCCTCGCGGGTGTCGTCACCGGTCAGCGTCAGGCCATCCTTGAACACGTTCTCCTTCTTGCCGTAGGCGTTCACGGACCGCGTCACCGCCGTGCGAAAGCCGACCAGGTGCGTGCCGCCTACCGGGTTGTAGGCGTTGTTCGTGTAACAGCGGATCCGCTCCTCTTCGCTCGTCGTGTACTGGATCGCCACCTCCACGCGGATGTCGCCCACCGTGTCATCCACATGCACGGTCTTATCGACGTAGATCGGCTTGTGCAGGACGTCCTCGGAGCGGTTCAGGTGCTGGACGAACTCCTGCAATCCCCCATCGTACTTGAAGGTATCTTCCTTGCCGCTGCGCTCGTCGGTGAACTTGATGCTCAGCCCCTTGTTGAGGAAAGCCAGCTCACGGAAGCGCGCCTCCAGGGTGTCGTAATCGAAGGTGGCGTCGTGGAATATCTCCGGGTCCGGCTGGAAGGTCACGGTGGTCCCGGTGCGGCTGCCGGCCAGCCCGATGTCCTTGACGTCGGTCGTCGCCTCGCCGCGCTCGTACTCTTGCACGTAGACCCGGCCGTCACGGTAGACGCGGGCCTCGGTCCACTCACTCAGGGCAGTGACGGCCTTGGCACCGATCCCGTGCAGGCCGGCGGAGGTCTTGTAGGTGCGCTTGTCGAACTTGGCACCCGCGCCGACGATGGTCAACACGACCTGGAGCGTCGGCAGTTTCTCTCCGGGGTGCTGCTCGACGGGGATGCCGCGGCCGTCGTCGCTCACGCTCAGGCTGCCGTCAACGCCAATCTTGACGTGGATGTTATGGCAAAAGCCGGCGAGGGCCTCATCGACGCTGTTGTAAACCAACTCGTAGACGAGGTGGTGGAGGCCGTTACTGGTGGTGTCCCCGATGTAGTTGCCGGGGCGACGGCGGATGTGGTCCTTGTTGCGCAGGACCTGGACGTTGTCGCTGCCGTAGTCGCCGAGGTCCCCATTCGGGGCCCCGTTGACGGTGGCCTGCTCGGGGTCGAGAACCGGGGTGCGTTCTTCAGTCATGGCCATCTTCCTCTGAGCCCGCGGCCCGGTCGGGAGCCGCGGGGGGATTCCTTCGGTGCTTCAACGGTCTTTGACCACGCCGGCGCGGAAGCGCAGGTCGGTCACGGTGATACCGGGCAGGCGCTGGCGAAGCTGCTCCAGCAGGCGGCGCTTGTGATAGTGCGCCATCTCCTGCAGGAGCACGCCGCTGCCGACGACCACCTCCAGGACGCCGCGGCGCAGGGCGGCGACCTTCGTCTCGTCGCCCACCAACCCGCAGCCGGCCACCGCGGCAGCCCAGGCCTCCTCCAGGCGCAGGCGGTCCTGACGCCGGCCCCAGCCGCGGGCCGTGAACAGGCGGCTGAGGATCTCGCCCAACGATTCGGGGCCGTCGCGGTCCATCGGCCGACCTCCGCCGGGCCGCTTGCGGCTTCGCAGACCCTGCGAAGCCGCAAGCGGCTTTGCTCATGTCAACGGCATCACCAGGTACGAGTAATCGCCGCCCTGGCGGAACAGCGCCGGGCTGTTGCCGTCCACCAGTTCCAGCAGCAGGTCCGCGTCCGCCGGCAGCACGCGGAGCATCTCGGTCAGGAACTGCGGGTTGAAGCCGATGGTGATCGGCTTGGCGTCGTACTCCAGCGGCATCTCGACCTTGGACCGGCCGGTCGTCGCTCCCTTGGCTTCCAGCGTCAGTTTCCCCTTGGCGAAGGCAAACATGACGCGCTTGCTGTCGTCGTCGGTCATGATGGCCGCTTGCCGCACCGCGGCGAGGAACGGCGGCACCGGCAGCACCACCTTCACCGTCGCCTTCTTCGGGAAGGCGTCGCGGTAGGGCGGGAAGCGGCCCTCCACCAGCCGGCTGTAGACGATGGCCCGCTCGGTGCGGAACAGCGCCTCGTTCGGCCGCAGGCTAACGCACACCAGTTCCTCGTCGTCCTGGAGGTTGCGTTCCAGCAGGCTCATGGCCTTCGTCGGCACCACCGGCATCGTCCCCTTGGTCCCGTGGTTGCCTTTGCCGGTCGCCGCTCCTTGCGCCAGGGCCAGCCGCCGGCCATCGGTTGCCACCAGCCGGGCCTGGTCGCCCTCCAACTCCCAAAGCACGCCCGTCGTGGAGAAGCGCGTCGCCTCGCCGTCGGCCGCCGCGAAGACGGTGCGGCGGATCATCTCGCGCAGGGTGCCGGCCAACAGTTCGTGGTAGTTCTCTTCCTCGAAGGTCGGCAGGTCGGGGAAGTGGGCCGGGTCTTCGCTGGGCATCTCGAACTCGGCCTGTCGCCCGCGCACTACGCAGGCGCTGGCGTCGGCCTCGATGGCCAACTCTTCGTCCGGGGCCTCGCTCAGGATCTGCACGAGGCGCGACGCCGGCAGGATGGCCTCGCCGGGCTCCTGGACGGTCAGGCCGCGCACGTCGAGGCGGATGCCCAGCTCCAGGTCGGTCGCCATCAGGGTGCAGCGGCCGTCGTCGGCCACGGCCTTGATGTTCTTCAGGATCGGCTTGGCCACGTCGCGCGCCGGCAGCGCCGCGCTGGCCAACTGCACGGCCGACAACAATCCTTCGCGGTGACAAATCGCCTTCATGACGCTCTCCCGTAGGGCCGGGCCCGAAAGCCTGACTGTGCTTCCACGGCGAAACATTAACCTTGTTCAAGTCTCTTCCCAGCAGTGGTAGTTAAGGGGACTGCCGTTTTCGTTCACAACCAACGTCCTGTCTCCCCTTCTGCTTGCTAAATCGTCTGTTATGGCAACGCGCCGATTGTGGAAATCGCGTTGACCAACTGTCGTCGTCCTGTCGTCCGCGGTCGATAAGGCGAGCGCGAAACGTAAACAAGCCGCTCCGGCGAAAAAGCGTCAACGACCGGCGACGCCGGGCGAACAGGACAGCAACGGCTTTTCCACGGGGTTGCGTCACCCCAGGTCGGCGTGGAGCTGTCGCACCGCCCCGGACAGGTCGGTGTCGCGGGCCAGGGCTTGCTCGACCTTGCGGCAGGCGTGCAGGACGGTACTGTGGTCGCGGCCGCCGAAGTGAGCGCCGATCTGCTCCAGCGACAACGGGGTGAGCATCCGGGCCAGGTACATGCCGACCTGGCGCGGCAGCAGGGCGTTGCGGCCGCGCCGCCGCGAGCGGAGCTGCCCCGGCTCGACGCGGAAGTAACGGCCGACGCGCTCGATGATGCGCTCCACGCTGGGGCGGGCGGCGTCGGCGTCGCCGCGAAACGTCTCGGCCACCGCCGCCACGTCCGGCACGCGCCCCTGCAACCGGGCCAGCGCCTCCAGTCGCTTCAGCGCCCCTTCCAGTTGCCGGGCGCTGCCCCGGACGTGTTCCGCAAGCCAGGCCAGCACGTCCGGGCCGACGGCCAGCCGGCGCCGCCGGGCCCGGTCCTGAAGGAAGGCCAACCGGCTGGCGGGGGCGAGGGGCTCCAGGCCGACGACGAGCCCGCAGGCAAGCCGGCTGGTCAGGCGCTCGGGCAGACGAGTCAACTGCCCGGGACCCTCCAAGGCGGTGAAGACGATCTGCCGGCCCCGCGCTCGGCGGTCATCGATGACGCCGATCAGGGCCTCGACCGAACGCCGCGGCAAGTGCTGTACGTCCTCGACCACGAGCAGGTCGCACTCCTTCGCCGTCGCCGTCCACTCTTCCGGGTGCTGAGGATCTTCCGGGCGGCAGTCGGCGGCGGGCAGGAGGCAGACGATCAGGTCGGGGCAACGGCGGGTGACCGCGGTCGCGAGGGCGTTGACCAGGTGCGTCTTGCCGGTGCCGGCCGGCCCGTGCAGGAAGAGCGGGTTGACCGCGCGCCGCCGCCCCGCCACGCTGTCGGCCACGCGCCGCACAGCCGCCCGAGCGAATCGGTTTTCCGGCGTCGTCACCCAGTGAGTGAATGTATACATAAGGCTACCTGCCACAGCGGGTTTCGCCGTGGTTTTCACCCTGACATTCTAGCGAAAAAGCCCCCGATCCTCAAGGGGATTCGGCCTCATGGAAGTGCTTGAAAAATAAGGAGATACGGCGAGGCGACACGGTGGGGCCAAGGGAATGGATGTTCAGTATATGGAAGAAGCCTCCTGGAGCCTCCTGATGGTGCCGAGCGGTGTACAATGGGGGCGCACGGTTGTCGCCGTCCGCATTCGCCGAGGAGCCGCTCATGAAGACCGCCGAGGTCGGACAGCATCTGGTCGCCCAGTCCCGCAACGGTCGCCGCACGCTCGTCTTCAAGGGGACGCGGCTCTCCGTGGCGGGGGTGTTCCGGCGCCTGGCACGAGGCGAGAGCGTCGGCGAGATCGTCAAGGCGACGCCGCAGCTCACACCGGAAGCGATCCGCGAGGCGGTGAAGTTGGCGAGCGCCGCACTGATTGATCAGGTCGGGGCGCGCAGTCCTGAACATCTCAAGAGAAAGCCGCTGCCGGAGCCGAAGCCGGTCGGGCGCTACCTGATCGTGCATCCCAACGTCTGCTTCAGCAAGCTGACGTTCGATCGCACGCGCCTGACGGTTGCCAGGATGTTGTTTTACCGCACCAACTACACGCTCAACGAAATGCTGCACTGGTGGCCCGAGTTGAAGCGGGAGGCGCTGGCGGAAGCCCTCCAACTGGCGGCTGCGGCCCTGATGGAACGGTACGCGGTGACGGCGGAGACCGCGCGTGAGTCAGCTCATTCTTGACAATGACATCAGTCAACCCGTGGTCGTGCCTCCGCTGTTGAAGTGGATTACCGTTGAGCTCCTCCAGCAGCTTCGGCCGGGGGAAATCGTCCGTGATGAACGGGTGCCGGAAATCCTGCGGACACTGAAACAGCCGACTTTTGTCACCATCGACAGCGACTTCTGGCACCGCCGTTGGCGTCACCCCGATTACTGCATTCTCTACTTCTACCTGCGCGACGACGAGCAGCACCTCATCCCCGACTTGCTCCGCGCCCTGTTCCGCCATCCCGAGTTTCACACCCGCGCCGCGCGCAGGGGGAAGGTCGCCTGGGTCGGCACCGACTCGGTCCGTTATTGGCAGTTCCAGGTCGCTCAGATGCAGCACCTCGAGCCGCCGCCGCGCCGGCACAAGAAGTGACAGCGCGTTAGTCCCCCGTCGCCCGCAACCGGCGTACTGCCGCCGCGATTCGCCGCGCCGCCTCGTCGATCTCCGCCTCGCTCAGCAGCGCGCTGAGGCTGAAGCGCATCGCCGAATGCAGCACCTCGTCGTGTACGCCCATCGCCTTCAGCACCGGTGAGGGCAACAGCGACCCGCTCGAGCAAGCCGAGCCGGTCGAACAGGCCACGCCCGCCAAATCGAGGACCATCAGCAGCGCGTCGGCCCGGCAGCCGGGGAACGACAGGTTCAGCGTGTGCGGGATGCCGCCCTCCTCCGGACCGTTGAGCACCACCGGCGCCGCCTCCCGCCGCAGCGCGTCGAGCAACCGCCGCCGCAGTGCCAGGACGCGCTCGCGCCGTGCCGCCCCTTCGCGCTCCGCTAACTCCAGCGCCGTCGCCAGTCCGACCGCCAGCGCCACCGGCTCTGTTCCCGGGCGCCGGCCGTGCTGCTGGTGTCCGCCGAAGAACAACGGCCGCAGCTTCGTCCCTCGCCGCAGCAGCAGCGCCCCGACCCCGCGCGGGCCGTGGAACTTGTGGGCGCTCAGCGACAGGCTCGTCACCCCCAGCTCGCCGAAGTGGACCGGCACCCGCCCCACCGCCTGCACCGCATCACAATGAATTGCAGATTGCAGATTGCAGATTGCAGATTTCATTGCCCAATCTGCAATCTGCAATCTGCAATCTGCAATCGGTTGTATGGCTCCCGTTTCGTTGTTGGCGAGCATCACCGTCACGAGCCGCGTCTCAGGCCGCAGGAGGCCGGCCAGCGCCTCGGCGCGGACGCCGCCGGTTCGGTCCGCCGGCAGATAAGCGACGCGGAAGCCGATCTCTTGCAGGCGGCGCAGCGGTTCTGCGACGGAGGGATGCTCGATGGGGCTGGCGACGACGTGGCCGGGCGGGTCGCCGGCGAGGCCAAAGACGGCGAGGTTGTTCGCCTCGGTGGCGCCGCTGGTGAATATCACCTCGTCGGGCTGGGCGCCGAGCAGGGCGGCAACCCGCTCGCGGGCGTCCTCCAGGGCCTGGCGGGCGCGGCGGCCGGCGCGGTGGGCGCTGGCCGGGTTGCCGTAGGCATCGGTGAGGTACGGGCGCATCGCTTCCCAGACGGCGGGCAGCGTCGGCGTGGTGGCGTTGTTGTCGATGTAGATGAGGTCCATGATGGCCGTCGGCCTCACTAAGCCGTTGCCGGAACGGAGGTTCCCCGCTGGGCCTCTTCGAGGCGGGCACGGTATTCCGCAGCAGTGGCCCACGGCCACTCGGGGTCGGGAATGAGTTCGCCACCACGGAGATACTCGTCGATCTGCGCCAGGTCGGTGAAGTGGTGGAGGAGCAGCCCCGTAAGCGGGACGGCTTCGTAGGAGAAGGCGAGGGAGCCGGGGCCGGTGAGTGGGGCATCGGGGTAAGCGTGAGTACGGAGCAGGTCGTGGGCCGGGCCGCGGCAGCCCCTCTGATTCTGCTCGCGCGCCAGGGCCGTCAGGAACCGGGCGTCATTCTCCGTAAGTGTCATAGCCCTTCACGGCACGGGGGCCGTGTCCTGGCGGCGGTGAGGAACATCTCGACACTCCGCGCCCATCCCCACCGGATTTCGACGTAACATCCTGTGGGGAAACGGTTTAACTGTCGTTCGGCCAATGCGGAGGAGGCGGCCCGGCGAAACGCCCCGCTCATGTACGCGGGCGGGCAACCGTCAGCAGAAT
>DATFNV010000188.1:0-12020 GCA_035266225.1 Gemmataceae bacterium | reverse complement strand
TCTATCCTCACCGTGACCTCGTCGCCGGTGAGGCCTTCTTCGCCTTGGCACCGTAGCGGACGGGCGGTTACGCCCTCGCGTTTTGGGATCGACCAGCCAGACGAGACGAACGCCGGCGAAGAAATAGTCCTTCAGTTTGCGCTCCATCTCTCCCTTCGTATTACTCTCGCTCAGCACTTCGATCGCCAGGTCCGGAGCAAGGTCAGGGATCGGTTCAGCGGGAATCATCTTGCCGGGGAGTCGATGCCAGTCGAAGAAGGCACAGTCGGGGATGCGGACCAGGCCGCGGGCCAGGCGGACAGTGCCGTCGGGGCCAGCGACGATACCGAGGTCGTGCCTTTCTGCGAAGTCACCGATGCGGCGGATGAGAAGGACGGCGAGGAGGGATTCGCGAAAGCCCTTAGCCTTCTCCACCAAGACCCCGTCAACGAGTTCGTACAGGCGGTCTTCGCGCGCCTGAATCTCGATCACGTCCTTTTCGGTGGCCGTGCCGGGCGCGGGGAAGACGCGGATGCGCTGCGCGGGGATGCGGCCGAGATGTTCGATCAGGTCGGACATGTTCCACGTCGGCGGGAAACGGGACGTCCTGCGAGCCATTGACCTTCTCCTGTGCGGGTTCGCGGCCGAGCATTGTGTCAAGTGCCGCGCCTTTCGACAAGTCGAGAACGCCTGGCGACCACGACAACCGCATGAAGGACGGGGACTCACTCGATCTGCCCCGCGATCACCTCCAGCGGATGCAGTGCGCGCCGCCCATCCAGGTCCTTGATCTGGTGCCGGCACGACGTCCCCGGCGCCACTACCGTCGCCCCGGTATCCGCGCGCAGCGCCGGCAGCAGCGACAGCTCGGCTACCCGCACGCTCAGGTCGTAGTGCTCCTTCTCGAAGCCGAACGAGCCGGCCATGCCGCAGCAGCCGGTGTCGAGCACATCGACCGCCAGCCCCGGCACCAGGCGCAGCGCCGCCGCGGTGCCGCCGACGCCGACCAGCGCCTTCTGATGACAGTGCCCATGAACGAGTACCTTACGCGTCAACTCCTTCAACTTCAGGACACGGCGGCCGGCCATTGCCTCCTGCGCCAGCCAGGCGTCGGCGAGCCGGGCGGCGTCGGCGACGCGGCGGGCGTCGGGGCCGGGCACCAAGTCCGGCCACTCGTCGGCCAGCGTGAGCAGGCAGCTCGGCTCCAGGCCCAGCAACGGCGTGCCGTCACCGACGCGGCGCGCCAGCCCCGGCAGCTGCGCCGCGATCAGGTCACGCGCCGGCCGCAGGAAGCCCTTGCTGATCATCGAGCGGCCGCAGCAGGTCAGGCCGGCCAACTCCACGGAACAGCCGGCCGCCTCCAGCACGCGCACGGCGGCCTGGCCGATCTCCGGCTCGTTGAAGGTCGTGAAACAGTCGTCCAGGAGCAGCACCTTCTGCCCGCCAAGTCCAGGGATTGCAACCGCTGGGCTTGGGGAGTGCTTGTGAAACCAGCGGCGGAAGTGCTCCGCGTGCAGCGGCGGCAGGCTGCGGCGGCGGTCGATGCCGGCGGTCTTCTCCAGCAGCCAGCGCAGCGGCCGCCGCGTCTGCAGCCAGTTGACCAGCGGCGCCGCCGCCGCCCCGAGCCGGTTCAGCAGGTGGATGTTGGCCATCAGGCGCTGCCCGAGCGGCCGCATCCGTCCTTCGTAATAGTGCTCCAAAAACTCGGCTTTCAGCTTGGCCATGTCCACGTTCGCCGGGCACTCGCTCTTGCACGCCTTGCACATCAGGCACAGGTCGAGCACGTCGTGTACCCATCGGCTGCGGACTTCCTTCATCGGCTGCGGGCTCGACAGCGCCAGCCGCAGGGCGTTGGCGCGGGCGCGCGTGCTGTCCTTCTCGTCGCGCGTCGCCCGGAAGGACGGGCACATCGTGCCGCCGGCCAACTTACGGCAGGCCCCGTTGCCGTTGCACTGCTCGACCGCGCGCACGAAGCCGCCCTGCTTCTCGTAGTCGAAGACCGTCTCCGGGGCGACGGGATGGTAGTCGGGGCCGTAGCGCAGGTTCTCGGTCATCGGGTCGGCGGCGACGACCTTGCCGGGGTTGAGGAGGTATTTCGGATCGAAGAGATGTTTGACGCGGCAGAAGGCGCCGTAGACGACAGGGCCGAACATCTTGCGGTTCCACTCGCTGCGCACCAGGCCGTCGCCGTGCTCCCCCGACAGGGCGCCGCCGAACTCCAGCACCAGGTCGGTCACCTTCTCGGCGATGCGCCGCATCAGGGCGACCTCGGCGGGATCCTTGAGGTTCAGCATCGGCCGCAGGTGCAGGCAGCCGACGCTGGCGTGGCCGTAGAAGGCGCCGTCGGTGCCGTGCGACTTGAGCAGGTCGCGGAAGCGGGCGACGAACTCCGGCAACCGCGCCGGCTCCACGGCCGGGTCCTCGACGAAGGCGATCGGCTTCTTGTCGCCCGGCACGCCGTACAGCAGGCCGGCCGCCGCGCTGCGCGCCGCCCACAGCGAGTCGCGCACCGCCGCGTCCAGCGCCGGCACCAGTGCCTCGACGCCGTTGACGCCGCGCAGCCGCTGCCGCAACTTCTCGACGCGGTCGGCCACCTCCGCCGGGTCGTCGCCGCTGAACTCGATCATCAGCAGCGTTTCCGGCTGCCCCACGATGGGGGCCATCGCGTCGCGCAGCGACAGGTTGCCGCGGGACAGCTCGATTAGCAGCTTGTCGAGCAATTCGACCGCCGACGGACGAA
The DNA here is from genome assembly GCA_035266225.1 of Gemmataceae bacterium. Taxonomy (GTDB): domain Bacteria; phylum Planctomycetota; class Planctomycetia; order Gemmatales; family Gemmataceae; genus DATFNV01. The sequence goes on along the minus strand of DATFNV010000188.1, from coordinate 9,301 downwards.
ATTCGAGGCAGGGGGCCAGGGCGTCCATCGAGGCGGCCAGCGAGGCGAAGTGGGCCACCAACAGGCCGCGCGCCTTCGGGCGGGGAACCAGGTTCAGTTCGGCCTCGGTGACGACGGCGAGGGTGCCCTCGCCGCCGATGACGAGTTCGTGGAGGCCCATCCGTAGGTCAGGCTTTCCAGCCTGACCCTGCTCCTGGTCAGGCTGGAAAGCCTGACCTACGAATCGATCGAGGTTATAGCCGCTGACACGGCGGAGGATGCGCGGGAAGCGTTTGTGAATCTCCTCGGCGTTGTCGCGCACCGTCTGGCGCACGCCGCGGTAAATCTCCCCTTCGAGGGTGCGCTGCGACGCCTTCGCGTCCCACTCCTGAGGGGTGAGCGGCCCGAAGTCGGCACGGCTGCCGTCGGAGAGGACGACGGCGAGGCGGCGGACGTGATCGATGGTCTTGCCGTAGACGATCGAGCGTGCCCCGGCGGAGTTGTTGCCGATCATGCCGCCGAGGTTCGCCCGGCTGGCGGTGGCGACCTCCGGCCCGAACTGCAACCCGTGCGGCGCCAGGGCTCGGTTGAACTGGTCGAGGACGACGCCCGGCTGGACCCGAGCCACGCGGCCCACCGGGTCGATATCGAGCACCTGGTTGAGGTACTTGCTGCAGTCGAGGACGACGCCGGGGCCGATGGACTGACCGGACAGCGAGGTGCCGCCGCCGCGGGCCGTGATCGGGATACCCATCTCGCCGGCCACCTGGACGACGGCGACGACGTCCTGGGGGGTACACGGGATGACCACGCCGAGCGGCTCGATGCGGTAGATGCTGCCGTCGGTACTGTAGAGGTGGCGCGAGGTGGGGTCGAAGCGGATCTCGCCCTCGACGTGGCGGCGCAGGTGCTGGGCCAGGACGGTGCGCTTTAGCTCGATGGAGTCGTTCATACTGGCATTGTCCGGCCACCGAGACCGGGGGGCAAGGATTTGAAGCGCGGGCGGAACTCCGGGTCGTCAAGAATGCGTGAAAGTCGGCCGTAGCGCTTGCCCTACCGCCCACTCCCTGCCTAACATAACGGACGTACCTCTCTCCCGTGCAATTCAGCAGGACGGCCATGAGCAGCGCATCAACGAACGGTCGCCTGGCCTTGCTGGTCGGTGGCGGCCCGGCTCCCGGCATCAACGGCGTCATCAGCGCCGTCACTATCGAGGCCCGCAACCACAACACCGACGTCCTCGGCATCCAGGACGGCTTCCAGTGGCTGATGACCGGCGAAGGCAAGCCGCACTGGCGGCCGTTGGACATCAAGGACGTGAAGGAGTTCGCCTTGCGCGGCGGCTCCATGCTGGGGACGTCGCGCGCCAACCCCGCCAAGTCGAAGGAGGACATGGCCCGGGTGGTACGGACCCTGCACGAACTGGGCGTGACGGCCCTGGTCACCATCGGCGGCGACGACACCGCCTTCTCGGCCAGCCAGGTTTACAAGGGGGCCGGCGGTAGCATCCGCGTGGCCCACGTGCCCAAGACGATCGACAACGATCTGCCGCTGCCCGACTCCATCCCGACCTTCGGCTTCGAGACGGCTCGGCAGGTGGGCGTGGGCATCGTCCGCAACCTGCGCGAGGACGCCCGGACGGCCACGCGCTGGTACGTGATCGTCAGCATGGGTCGGGCGGCGGGCTTCCTGGCGCTGGGCATCGGCAAGGCCGCCGCCGCCACGCTCACCCTGATCCCCGAGGAGTTCGGCGGCCGCAAGGTCACCCTCGACGAGGTCTGCGACATCGTCCTGGGGGCGATCATCAAGCGGCGCAGCCACAGCTCCCCCTTCGGCGTCGCCGTGTTGGCCGAGGGGCTGATCGAGGCGATCGGCGAAAAGGGGCTGCTGGCGGCCCTCGGGCCCGAGGAGCTGCGCCGCTACGGCATCCTGGAACGCGACGCCCACGGCCACCTGCGCCTTGGCGAGATTGATTTCGGCCGCATGGTCAAGGACCGCGTGGCCCTCAGGCTCAAGGAGCTGAACCTCGCGACCACCCTCATGGACAAGGAGTTGGGCTACGAGCTGCGCTGCGCCGACCCGATCCCCTTCGACGCCGAGTACACGCGCGACCTCGGCTATGGGGCGGTCAAGTTCCTGCGCACCGCGGACGCCGCCCACTTCGGGGCCATCATCAGCTTCGTGGCCGGGCGCCTGAATCCGCTGCGCTTCGACGACCTCATCGTTCCGGAGACCGGGCGCATGAGGCCGCGCAAGGTGAACGTGGAGGGCGAGACGTACGAGGTCGCCCGCCGCTACATGATCCGCCTGGAAGCACAGGACTTCGAGGAGCCGGAGCGCCTGGCCGCCGTGGCGGCCGCCGCCAAACTCGGCCCCGACCAGTTCCGCCAGCGCTTCGGCTACCTGTTCAACCTCGGCCAGCCGCCAGGACCCCGCTAACCACGTAGGACGGATTTCCAATCCGTCCTACCTCCGTGGGGGGTGCTACTCGTAAAGCACGTCGAGCAAATCGCGCACGTTGTCGGCCCCGAGTTGATCGGCCAATTCCTTGACGGCACGGACGTCCTCGACAGCCAGGCCTCCGCCTCCGCTGGCCCGCCTGGGCTCCGCGACCGGGACCGGGACCGGGACCGGGACCGGGACCGGTTCCACCACGGGCGAGCGCAGGACGGCACTCTTGCGGTCCGCATTCTTCAGCAGAGTGCCCTTGTAGGTGGAGATCATTTTGGTATTCATGTCCAGCCCGAACGTCCTCCAGAGGTAGTCCTGGATCTCCTTGGGCTTGGCGTCGTCGCCCTGGTCGCGCAGGGCCTGGCGCACGCACTCCATCTTGTTGATCCGGCCTCCCTTCGTCCGGCCGTTGCCCCCCTGAGACTCGGAGGCGTCCGAGTCCAGCGCATCCACCGACATCTTCTTCTTCGGCATGTTGGTCTCCGCAATGGGCGAATGGTGAGAGGGTGTTAGACCCATCGATTATGCTACACCCTGCTATATCCATGCCACATCGACCCGCACGAGTTCAGTGTCTCATCTCGGAGGCGCGGCGTCAAAGTCTTTCTGGGCGGCGCAACCATATTTTCGTGTCCCGGCCGGCGGGCGCCCCGCCGCGGTTTATGGCAGCAAACCCTGGCGTCGGGCTCGAACCGGGTCCATCTCGGTGTTGGTCAATGGGGCCGCACCCGTCCGATTGTGCCCGTTGGGCGCAGCTGATCCGCAAAAGGACCAAATCCTGTCCCAAAAATCCCCCGACTTTCACAAGGTGGGGTAGGCCGCCGGCCTGCCTGAAAGCGATGGCAGGCCGGCGGCCTGCCCCACCTCCTGGAAACCGTTCCTCAACGGATCGAATCGCCCGGCGGCCTCAGTCGTCGCGCGCCCCGGCGAACTCCTCGGGATAGGGCGTGTCGTAGCCGCGCGTCGCGTGCCACAGGATGCGGTTCATGGTGTCCTCGTCGGCCTCGTCGCCGTCGTCGAGGTTCAGCGCCACCGACTTCTTCGCCCAGTCCAGCGCCTTGCCTTGCAGCTTGATCAGCGGCGGGTTCATCTCGTCCAGCTTCATCCGGCTCGGCAGGCCGGCGTACGGCGTCGGGTCGGGCTGGCTGTCGAAGCAGTGGCGCATGGCCGTGGCCGACAGGTCGAGCTGGTTCATCGTCGGCAGGCCCAGGATCAGCTCGATGGTCTTGACCATGCCCGTCTGGTTGTAGTTGGTGTGATCGACGTACTTGCGCTTGGTGTACGGGCTGATGACCAGGGCCACGGTGCGGTGGCCGTCCACGTGGTCGAAGCCGTTCTGCGGGTCGTCCTCGACCACGAAGATGCACGTCTCCCGCCAGAACTTGCTCCGCGACACCGCCTCGACGATCTGCCCCAGCGCCAGGTCGTTGTCGGCCACCATCGCCCGCGGCGTCGGGAAGCCGGGCTTGGTCGCGTTGGTGTGGTCGCAGGGGAGTGTCACATAAACGAGGTTCGGTAACTCGCCTTTCTTCTCGAACTCCTTCAACTCGTCGAGGAACAGGCGGGCGCGGTAGACGTCGGGCATCAGCAGTGGGAACCACGGGTAGGCCGGGTGCGTGTACGGCTCCAGGGTCTTGAGGTTGGCCTTGGCCACCGCCTTCAGTTTCGGGTCGCCGCCCGGCGCCTTGTACTCGGCGTACCAGTCGGACCAGGTCGATTTCGCGGGGAGGTAAGTCGATTTGACGTACTCGCCATAGTTGCGGAAGGTCTTCTTGTGGGTCAGGGCGTTGTCCCAGAGGAAGCCGGTCGGAGCGTAGGCCAGCGGGTCGGTGCCGCTGTCGGGGTAGTCGCGCGTGAAGCCGCCGAAGGCGCGCTCCAGGTAGTCGCTGACGTAGGCCTGGTTGACCCAGGTGTGGCCGTCGGCGCTGAGCACCCCCGAGCAATAGAAGTTGTCGAAGAGCGTGAACTGGCGGGCCAGGGCGTGGTGGTTGGGCGTCACCTCCTCGCCGAACATCACCAATTTCGGGTCGCCGTTGCCTTCCTTCATGTCGCCGAGCACCTGGTCGTAGGTGCGGTTCTCCTTGATGACATAGATGACGTGCTTGAAGACTGACGGCTCGCCGTGCCGCGCCGGCACCGGCACCGGCTTGGCGTCGGGGCGCGGCTTGTCCAGGCCGGCGACGCTGTAGGCGAGGCGGTTGTTGGCGTTGACCGTCTCGGTGTGCTTCGCCAGCTGCCCCGCGTCGGGTACGTCGATCACCGAGACGGAGCCGAGGTAGTCGTAAGTCTGCTTGCCCTTCTCCTTCGGCCGCGGCTGCGACAGCGAGCCGTGTCCCTTGATGTTGGCCACGTAGAGCGTTTTACCATCCGGAGAGACGAGTATGGCCCCCGGATACCAGCCGGTCGGGACGAGGCCGGCGACGGTACTCTTCTCGGGGCGGCGCTCGGCGGGGTCGGCGTCGAAGGCGGCGGTGCCGAGGCAGACGACGGCGAGGCAGTTGTTGGTGCCGAGAGCGACATAGAGGGTGCCGCCGTCGGGGCTGAGGGCCAGGGCGTTGGGCCCGCTGCCGAAGGGGAGGCGCCCTTCGGGGCGGCAGGGGATGGTTTCCACCACGGTGTCGCTGCGGCGGTCGATGACCGAAACGGTGTCGCCGGCGGCGTTGGCGACGTAGACGAAGCGGCCGCGCGGGCTCGCCGCCATCGCGCACGGATGCAGGCCGACCTCGATGGTCTTGACCTGCTTCCACTTGCCCGGCACGGCGGCGATGACCGACACGGTGCCGTGGTTGGCGACGCCGGTGCGCGGGTCGATGCGGATGGGGGTGCCGGAGGTGAGGGCCTTGGGGTCGCCCTCGGCCGGGGCGTCGCCGCCCCAGTTGCTGACGTAGCAGCGGCCCGGCCCGACCGGAAGCACCGCGAACGGCGCCACGCCGACGCCGACGACCTGTTCCGCCTGCCCCGTCGCCAGGTTGACGACCTGCACGTTATTGCCGCGCGTGGAGGCGACCATCATCTCCTCGTCGGACAGCAGCGCCATGCCGGCGGGGTGGGCCAAGCCGCCGACGCGCGGCTTGACCATGTCAATGTGCTTCCCGGCGAAGGTGTACTTGCCGTCGGCCTTGCGCTCGACGACGCGCACCTGGCCCTGGGAGTCGCTGGCGTAGACCCGGCCGTCGCGGACGACCAGGCCGACGACGCTGAAGCCGGGCTTCGGGTCGCCGATGGGAAGCAGACTCAGCGTTTGCCGAACCTTGCCGGTCGCCAATTCGATCAGCTCCAGGCTGCGGTTGCTCTTGACGACGAGCACCTTGCCGTCCTCCGCGAAGGCCAGATCGACCGGCCGGCCGGGGAAGGTGATCTGCCGGCCGGCCGGCTTGAGGATCTGGTTGGTCGGCACGACGATGCGCCCGTCGGGCTGCTCGCCGACCTTGAGCGTCTCCGGCGCGTCGGCGGAATAGGTGAGCGGGACGGCCGCCGCAACGGCCAGGACGGCGAGCAGAGAGGTGCGGATCGGGAAGGCGCGCATCAAGGACTCCTGGAAACGTGGGTGGATGCCTCTTCGTGCTGTAAGCGACGTAGCGGCGCGAGGCAAGCGATTTTTCCGAGAAATCGCTGGAGCTGAAGGCGACTATCTCTCATCCCTTGCGGAGTCGGCAGTTACATCGCAACTGCTCGAAGTGGGCTCGTGTCGGTAGCTCGTCTTCCACGCCTGCGCGAGTAACAATGACATGGCGTTGTCACGAGTTAAGCAGCGTGGCATCGCTGGGCTTGGCCGTCGTCCGAATTTCCTGAATCAGGTCGTCCAGGTGCTCCAGACGCACGAGCCGGGCATGGCTCTGCTCGAGGCGGCGCTGCACGAAATCGGCAACGTCTGCCTGGTCCTTCCCAAACTGCGCCACGACGACCAGCTGCAGAGGGCCGAGCGGCGAGTCTGCGTTCTCGAAGAGCAGGTCGCCTTCGATCTCGAGCCGACCCGTCAGCGACAGGATACCCGTGAGCGACCGGTTCGCAAAGCGCGCGGGTTGAATCACGTTGAAACGGCTGTTCTGATACCCGAAAGGAGCCTCCATCGGTCGATGGAACCGCGGAAGTTCCATTGTCACCTTTTTGCGCACGAGGTGCGAAACGCCTGCTCGTTTGAACGCCGCGCCGAGACGCGCCTCTATCAACGACCTCTTTTTTCGCTTTTCTCCTTCGCCAACCATCCGCTCGAACAGTCGATTCAATTCCGCATCGGGATCTTCGACACGAACGGGCAACGGAGCCGTCAGGCGCATGGCGTTGGCGCGCGTTTCCGCGAATCGGCTCAGGTCATCGACCGTCTTGAAGTACTCGCGGTCCACGTGCAATCGCCCCGCGATCCCGAGCAGCGTGCTGTTCAGTCGTTCCTGATCCTGCCTCAACCTCGGGAACATCTCTTTGATGCGCCGCCGCGCCCCCACTGCCATGCGCGTCTTGAGGAACGACAACTCGGGGCAGAGAAGGACCATTCCGACGTTGGCGACTTCATGCCGGGCCACGTCCGGGCAGTATTGAATGATGGAGTAGTATCCGGTCGTGGGTTTCATGGTGTCTGTCCCTCACGGGGGAGCAAGTCCGTTCACTAGATGCCCGTTTCCCAAGTTGGCCGCCAGTAGCCGCGCCACACAAGCCCGACGCGCTAGCGAGGGGAACCGATAGCCACTCGCCCCCTCGCTGGCGCGTCGGGCTTGTGTACTGGCCGGGGACTTACGAAACGGTCATCTGGGCTGCCGGCCATTCGCGCTCGATGATCCGCCGGATCGACTTGGCCCGGCGACAAATCCAGTCGCACCACTCACGGCGAGCCGAGGCGTCCACCTGCCATTGGTGCGGCACCCGGGCAATCATGGCTTCGATCTCGCTTCGAGCAACGGCCTCGACCTCGGCGACCACTTGCAGCATCCCTCCCCGCGTCGTGTGCGGTCGGAACGAGGGGAATAGCCCGAAAAGACGATCCTCATTAACCGAGCTTTGCAGCCGCGGAGTCGTCAAGTCGCGCTCGCAGGTGAAACAGCAACCGTGGTCGATGGCCATCAACACGACCTTCCCCCGGCTCGCCCTTTCTTCGGAAAACCAGACATTGTCCTTGTTCTGGCGGAGCGTCGCACCGTTGGCAGGCCGGTAGCGATCGCAGTTCATCGTCCAGGTGTCGAACACGATCAGCCGGCCGATATCCTCGGGGTTGTCCAACTCCTCCAGTTCGCCCTCCTCGCCGCCCCAGACGTGGCCTTCCTCGGCCCGCGTGAGGAAGCCGGGACCAGCCACCACGGGCTTGCCGTCCGCGAACCGCAAATTCAGGGCTTCGGGTACGTCGATCAGGGCAAATTGCAGCGTTCGCAGTTTCAGCCATCCGGCGAGCAGCGTTCCGACCAGTTCGCACGCCAGCACGTGCGGGCCGTTGTCCGCGCCCATCGCCTTGAGGAAGCCCTCGCCTTGATCCGTCTCGACTCGAAGCACGCGCGAGCCGCTTTTCCGGGCCTCGATGGGGTCCAGAATCCTCGACGGCTGCCACGGCGTTGGAGCGCTAGCCATGCCTCGATTCCACGGACGCCGAGGGCGAACACGTGGGGATGCTCCCGTCCTTCCCATAACGGGATCATACACGATGGCCGGGGCGGCGAGCAGCCCGGGAGGCGACATCGGCGCCGTTTGCGCCCTCAACCGCCGAGGAAGGCGTCGCCCTTCTTGGCTCGGGGGGCGGCGGCAGGGCGTCGTGCGGATTGGCAGCAGCGGCAGTGGCACGGTGGCACGTCTCAGGTAGTCGCCAGCACGGCGAAATCGACACCGCGTGGGTTGTCCGTCCGCGTAGAGGCGTCGAGGATCTCCATGCCGATCACCTGGCCCGCCGCGTCGTAGTCGAGGATGATGCCGGGCTTGTCCTCGTCGCTCTCCTCGATAGGGGCGTCGCGGAAGACGATTCGCAGCACATCAACTTCGGGGTCGTAGGTGACTTTCATGGCGTTCTCCAGTATTTGCTGATCTTGCTGGTGCGGTAGACCGTCACGACGAGGTTCGGGTCTACGTCCACGGCGACAATCACTCGCAGAAGGAAGACGCGACCGCCGCCGAAGTCGATCTGCGACTGGTACGCCTTCTTGCCGTCGGGCATGTCGATGATCTGCTGCGGGTTGGCCAGCACGCCATCGACCATCTGCCGGGGGATGCCGCGACGCCCCATCTCGTCCTGGGCGTGGCGGGACAGGCGAAAGCTCATTCGCTGGCCTCCTCATCGTCCTCTCCTTCGATGACCGTCGTGGGCTCGAAGTCCAGTTCCCGCTGCACCGGCTTCGGCACCTTCTCGCCAAAGGCCAACTGGCGGAGCGTCTCCAACGCCTCGAAGTCGCCGGCGGCCTCGCCGAGGAAGGCGTCGGCGGGCGGCGGCAGGACATTCAGCATCACCTCCAGCGTCGTCAACAGCGTCGGGTCATCCATCAAGCCGGCTTCCTGGATCAGGGCGTGGGCGACGCCGGTGTTCTGCTCGCGGCCGACCAGCGCGGCGTGGTGCAGCGTGTCGAGTATGACCAGGCCGCCGAACTTCCCCAACTTGCCCTTGCCCTGGCGGGCCTTGCTGTCCCACAACGTCACGTCGTCACTCTTGGGTCAAAATGGTGTCAAAATGGTGTCAATTCGTTTTTCGGCCCGGCACCGGGCCAAGAAAATGAACCGACACCATTTCTCCCCGGTGATTTAGAACCGCAGCTCAACGTCCTCACGCGGGTGGCGCTCGGTCTTGAGTGCTGTAATGTGTGTGAACTTCCACTTGTCTTCCACGCTGACAATCGCAAACCCAAGCCCCTCGACCGCCTTGACGAACGCATTCCTGTCGGAGAAGCGCGCTGTCGCCTCGATG
>DATFNV010000187.1:0-33752 GCA_035266225.1 Gemmataceae bacterium | reverse complement strand
GGCTAGCCTTGATGCGCGCCGGTCAGAGCAGGGCCCCCATGGGGGAGCCCTGCGATCTCTGGGCCGGATGAAGTGAGAATCTGTCGGCGAAGGCGGCTACGACCGCCTGGCGGCGAACTTGGGAAACAGTCATCTAGCGCCCGCGCCGTAGCAGCGCCCGCCAGCCGCCCGACTCGCCGTAGAGGACGCCTTCCGCCCCGAAGACCTGGGCCGCGAGGGCGATGGCCAGCACGGCATACGCCGCCGTGGCGAGCACCACGACGGCCGCGCTCACCGGGTCGGCGTGTCCCTCCAGGAGGTCGCGCGCCAGCAGCACGATGTTGAGCAGCGGCACCACCGTTAACAGGCCGGACAGGCGCAGCCCCGGCAGCAGTCCGACCACGCCCGGCAGCAGGGCCACCACCATCAGGGGGATCAGGTAGGCCTGCGCCTCCTTGAAGCTGCGCGCGAAGCTGGTCACCACCAGCAGCACCGCCGAGAAGAACGCCGCGAACAGCAGCACCAGGCCGAAGATCTCCAGCAGCGTCCCCACCCGGATGCCCCCCGAGCCAAATACCCGCTCCGCGAAGCCGCCGACCAGCAGCGACACGGTCAGCGAGCCGAGATTCACCAGCGCCGTCAGCACCGCCACCGTCACGACCGCGACGTATTTGCCGAACAGTAGGCTGACGCGCGGCACGGGGGCGGCGATCAGCACTTCGAGGGTGCCACGCTCCCGTTCGCCGGCGATCAGGTCGATGGCCGGGTAGACGGCCCCGGTCATCGTCATCAGGATCAGGACCAGCGGCACGAACACCGCCAGTGACAGACCGTGGCGCTCCTCGACCTCCAGCGGCGCCGCCGCCAGGCGGATCGGGTCCGACCGCTGCCGGACGCCGGCGCTCTTCAGCCGTTGGCTAAGGATGTCGCCGTTGGTCCGGGCGCACAGCCGGTCGAGGTAGGCCACGGCCTCAAGGGCGTCGGGCGAATCCTCGCGGTAGACCAACTCCCAGTCGATCGCGATCTCACCGGGCACCGCGGCGGCTGCGGCAGGCTTGCGGCGGAACGCGACATCGACCACCCCGTCGCGCACGTTCTGGTCGAGGTTGTCCAGCTGGAAAAGAAACAGCCGCGGCTCCCGGTGCGGCAGTGCCGTGAGCGCCTCCGGGTGTGGCCGCTGCTTCTCGAAGTCGAAACGGCTTTCCAGTTCGTTGTAATCCGTCTTCGAGGAGAAGCCCAACCGGTAGACCGGCGCCATCTCGGTCGTCCGGCCGCCGAAGACGAATTGCCCAAACACGACCGTCAAGAGCGGGTAGAGGAGCAGCGGCATCACCAGCAGGGTGACGATGGTACGCCGGTCGCGGAGGATTTCGGTCAGTTCCTTGCGCGCCAGGCGGAACAATCGGGAGGGGTTGAGGGGGTGAAGAGGCGAAGGAGTGAGAGGATCCTGTTTCTCAGACGGCGCCGTACACATGGTTGTCTCCTTCACCCCCGACCGGTCACTCCGCCAGCATCGGCCCGGTGTGCGCCAGCTTCAGGAACATCTCGACGAGGCCGGCGCAGCCGGTGGCCTGGCGCAGCTCCTGCAGCGTGCCGGTCTGGATCAATCGCCCCTGGTGCAACAGGCCGAAGCGGTCGCAGAGGCGCTCCGCCTCGTCCAGCCGGTGCGTCGTGAGGATGACGGCCTTGCCCTCGGTGCGGGCGTGGGCGACGAACTCGGCCACGACCTGGCTGCCGAGCACGTCGAGGCCCAGGGTCGGCTCGTCGAGGAGCAGCACCGGCGGCCGGTGGATCAGCGCCCGCGCCAGGTTCAGACGCTGCCGCTGGCCGGTGCTGAGCGTGCCGCAGCGCCGGCGGAGCAGGTCCTTCAACCCGAACAGGCGCGCCAGGCGGAACGTCTCGTCGGCGGCGGCCGACGGCTCGACCCCGTAGAGGTCGCCGAAGAAGAGCAGGGTTTCGAGGACAGTCAGGTGCGGGTAGACGCCGACGTTGGCCGAGACCAGGCCGACGCGGCGCTTGACCTCGTCGGGGTGGAGGCGCGAGTCGTAGCCGGCGATGGTGGCCCGGCCGGACGTGGGGCGCAGCAGGCCCAGGAGCATGCGCAGTGTGGTGGTCTTGCCGGCGCCGTTGGGCCCGAGCAGGCCGAAGACCTCGCCCGGCCCCGCGGTGAACGACAGGTCGTCTACCGCCAACACCTCGCCGCCGTCGGCCAGCGCAAAGCGGCGCGTCAGCCCCTCCACCTGGATCATGGCGGCTCCCCCCTGGCTTGCGGCTACGGGCCGGACACCCTACAGTGCCGGCATGATTCTCTACGTCTGGCTCGTGCCGCTGCTGCTGTGGCTCTTCCTGCTCGGCGCCGCGGTCGGCAGCTTCCTCAACGTGTGCATCTACCGCATCCCCCTCGGCAAGAGCCTCACCTGGCCCGGGTCGCGCTGCGGCCGCTGCTTCCACGAAGTCCGCCTCAAGGACAACATCCCCCTGGTCAGTTACTGGGCGCTGCGCGGCCGCTGCCGCGACTGCGGCGCCGCCTTCTCGATGCAGTACTTCTGGATCGAGCTGCTCACCGCCGTCACCTTCGTGGCCCTGTATCTTCTCGAAATCGGCCTGAATGTCCAGCACCTGACGGTTTGGCCGCACGGCGGTTTCACGTACCTCGAATGGGGTCGAATCCCGGACTACTCGTGGGGGTTGTTCATCTTCCATGCCGCCCTGGCCTGTTTCCTCATTACCGCGACCGGCTGTCTCCTCGATCGCGGCCGCGTCCCGCCTGCGGTCGTCATCACCGGCACCCTCGCCGGGTTGGCCGGCGCCGTCCTCTTTCCCTGGCCCTTCCCGCACCAGCCCGCCGAGGCGCTGATTGTCCCGTCCGCGCGCCGCCAGCCATATCTCCCGGAGGTTGATGGCGGCACGCCGGCCCACCCCCGGCGCGGGCCGATGCCGCCCGACGAGTCGTGGTCGCGGGTAGAGGTCAGCCCGCGCCCCGGCTTCTATGCGTGGCCCGTCTGGGGGCCGTGGCCCGCCGCCTGGTGGCCCAGGCAGTGGCCGCTCGGTCTGCTGACCGGGCTGGCCGGCGCCCTCTTCGGCGGCTGGGGCCTGCGGCTGGTCGCCCTGGTCGCGCGCGGCTTCCCGCCGGGCGGCGCCGACCTGGCCATGATTTCCGGGGCCTTCCTCGGCTGGCAGCCGCTCCTCGTCGCGGTCGTCCTGGCCTTCGCCGTCGCCGCCCTGGTTTACCCCCTGCGCCGCCGGCCGCCGCCGTTCGGGCTGTGCCTGGCGCTGGGGATCGTCGTCGCCTGGCTCGGCTGGGCGTGGATTGGCCCTGCGGTCCGGCCCATCCTTTTCAGTCCGACGCTGCTGCCGCTGCTCCTGGCCGCGGGGCTGGGGCTGGTCGGTGTCCTGGCCCGCCTGGTGCGGCCGCGCGCCGCCAAACTGTCCGCGCCGGTGCCCCCTGTGGCGTGAACCAGGCCAGGCCGCCTCGGCAGGGGGAGGTCATGGACGTGAAGGAGCGGCGTGCCGGGGGAGCGGCGCTACGGCTCGCGCTGTGGTACACTGTCGGTCCCCTTCGGCTCTTCCTCCAGCCGACGCATCTTCTCGAAAAACTCATTCTTCTGTTCGCGGTCGGCGGCGACGTGGTACTTAACCGCGTGCAGCGCCGCCAGGAAGAAGCACCACATCGCCACGCGGTAGGCCGTGGTCGCCGCGGGCCAGCGCTCCTTGCGCCGCTGATCGGCGCCGATCACCGCCGCCACCAACCCGCAGACCACGAGGAACAAGCCGCTGAGCCCGGCTGCGACCGACTCGGGCAACACTCCCGCTTGCCCGAGCAGGGTCGAGCCGACGACCGCCGCCAGGATGACGGCGGCGGCGACGAGCGCAACCTGCCCCGGGGCCCGGCGATCGGGGGGCGGTTCGGCTCCTTGGTTCAGATCCGCACGAACACCTTCTGACGATACATCCACAGGCACACCACCCAGAGCACGAAGAGAACGGCAACGGCATCGACGATCGGTCCATAAGTCCCCAGGAACGACCCGGGAGGTCCGCTGAAGATGTCCTGGCCGAAGTTCGTCTTCAGCGTGCCGCGCACCCACCCCTTCATGAGCTGGGCCATGCAGTACATCGCGATCGAGTTCATGCCGACGACCACCAGCGGCAGCGACCAGCCGCGCCAGCCGCGGATGTCGATCACCCAGAAGAACGCGGCCAGCATCAGCAGCGTCCAGCCGGTGCTGAAGACGGCCCACGACGGCGTCCAGATGCGCTTGACGCTGGGGCAAACCGTGTGGTCCAGGAGCACGCCGAGGCCGAGGCAGACCACGCCGGCGATCACCAGGCCGCGGAACTTCGCGTGGATCGTGCGCGGGCCGCGCAGCCACTCGCCGGCCATCAGGCCGAAGATCATCGTCGCCATCGACGGCACGAAGTTCAGCGTCTGGTAGCCGCCCTCGTTGAAAACGAACGGCTTCTCGCGCGGCAACAGGTTGAGGAACCACTCGTCGAAGCGGGCGGCGGCGTTGACGTTCATGTTCCAGTGGGCGAAGAACCCCGACATCACGATGCTCCGGTCCTTGACGCCGACCGAAGCCCAGTCGAGGTCGGCGCCGGGCACGGGGTGGACGGCAAACAGCAACCAGTAGGCCCCAAGGAGGCCGGCCGCGGCCGCCAGCTGCACGCGCCAGCCGCGGCCCATCAGCAGATAGACGAAGGCGTAGCCCACGCCGATCTGCGTCAGCACGTTGACGAAGGTGTAATTCGTCTGGTGCGCCCCGTTCGAGGACAGGAACACGCCCAGGATGATGAGCAGGACCGAGCGGAAAGCGACCTGTACGGCGTTGTCCCAGGCCGTCGCGCCCTTGGCGGCGCGGCTGGCGAACGAAAACGGCATCGCGACGCCGACCATGAACATGAACGACGGCTGGATCAGGTCCCAGAAGCCGCAGCCGAGCCAGGCGACGTGATCGGTCTGGTAACGGAGGAACTCCCAGATGGGGTTGTTGGGGAACGAGTCCTTGGCGACCTTCGCCAGGTTGAGCCCGGCCGAGGCCATCGCCAGCATGACGAAGCCGCGGTAGGCGTCGAGCGAGACCAGGCGCTCGGGCTTCTCGGGGGGCGCCGGCGCGGCCGAGGCGCCCGGGGCTCGTGGGGCGGGGACGGGAGTTTCGAGGCGGGCGGGCGGGGTACGGGTGGCGGTGATGGACATGCGACTCTCTCAAATCACGGTGCCGTCGGGCACGACCGTTCCGTTGGGGATGACCACGATGCCGTCGCGGATGACGTACAACTGGGCCTCGGCGTCCTGCACGCCGCCGTCGTTAACAATACGGACGCCGCGGCCGATGCGGCAGTCCTTGTCGATGATGGCGCGGCGGATGACGCTGCCATCGCCGATGCCGAAGTCCGGCAGGCCGCGGCGGCGGTTGCCGGCGCGCTCCTCGTCGTTCTCGAAGCGGTCGGCGCCGTTGAAGACCGTCTCGCGCAGCTCCACGTCGCGGCCGATGCGGCTGCGCACGCCGACCACGCAGCGCTCCAGGTTGGCGCCGGCCTGCACCTGGCAGCCGTCGCTGATGAGGCACTGCTCGACGCGGGCGCCGAGGACATGGGCCGGCGGCAGGTTGCGCATGCGCGTGTAGACGACGCCGTCGGGGCTGTGGAAGTCGAACGGGGGGTCGTCGCCGGCCAGCGCCAGGTGCGCCCGGTGGTATGAGGCGATCGAGCCCAGGTCCTCCCAGTAGCCGTCGAACAGGTGCGCCCACAGGTTCATCGAACCGAGGGAGCGCGGGATGATCTCGCGCACCAGATCGACGGCGGTCGGCTGGGCCGCCAGCAGAGCGTCGAGCGCCCGCCGGCTGAACAGGTAGATGCCCATATTGGCGAGGTAAGCGCGGTCGAGGCTGGGGACGTCGCGGCGCTCGAACCAGTCCGGCGGCGTGCGCAGGCGGGCCAGGTCAGCGTCGGCCTGCGGCTTCTCGACCAGTTCGACGACGTGCTCGTCGGCGTCACAGCGGACCACTCCGAGTTGCCGGGCCTGCTCGCGCGCCACCGGCTTGACGGCGATGGTCAGGTCGGCGCCGCGGGCGCGGTGCGTGTCGATGAGGTGGCGGAAGTCCATGCGGTAGAGTTGGTCTCCCGAAAGGAGCAGGATGTCGCGCGGGTCCTCGTCGCGGACGAAACTGATGTTCTGGCGGACGGCGTCGGCGGTGCCCTGGTACCAATCGGCCGTCTCGTTGGTCTGCTGGGCGGCCAGCACCTCGATGAAGCCGTGGCTGAACGGCGAGAACTTGTACGTGTTGGCGATGTGTCGATGGAGGCTGACGCTGAGGAACTGCGTCAGGACGTAGACGCGCTGCACGCCGCTGTTGATGCAGTTGCTGACGGGGATGTCGATGAGCCGGTACTTGCCGGCCAGCGGCACCGCCGGCTCGCTGCGCGACTTGGTGAGCGGGTAGAGGCGCTCGCCGCGGCCGCCGCCCAGGATCAGCCCGAGAACTTCCTGCATGCTTGGCCTCCCCGCTGTCCCGCTGCTCCCCGACCTTGTGCAGGGGCAGGACGTGTTCGATCGTGACGGTCAACGGGCCTCTCCCGTATCTACCCGAAACGGCCGCCCTCCGCAAGGCGCCGCAGCGCGGGCCGCAGCCGGGCCAGCGCCCGGGCGCGATGGCTGATGGCGTGCTTGGCCCGGGCGCTCAGCTCGCCGAACGTCTTGTGGTACTCGGCGACGAGGAACAGCGGGTCGTAGCCAAAGCCGCCGCCGCCGCGGTACTCCTTGACAATGGTGCCGTGACAGCGGCCCTCGACGACGGCCCGCACTTCGCCGGAGGGGTCGGCCAGCGCCGCCGTGCAGACGTAGTACGCCGCCCGCCGCTCGTCGGGCAGCGGTGCCAGCTCCGCGAGCAGCCTGCGGTTGTTGGCCGCGTCGTCGCCCTGCTGGCCGCCGTAGCGCGCCGAGTACACCCCCGGCCGGCCGCCCAGCGCCGGCACCACCAGCCCGCTGTCCTCGCCCAGCACCCAGTGCTTCAGGTGGCGCGCCAGCTCCGACGCCTTCTTGCGCGCGTTGGCCTCGAAGCTGTCGCCGTCCTCGACCACCTCCGGCGCCCCCGGGAAGCCGGTCAGGTCATGCACCTCGATGGGGAGGTCGTCGAGGATTTCGAGGATCTCTTCGCGCTTCTTCGGGTTGCGCGTGCCGACGACGAGTACGGGCATGGCAAGTTCCTCGGCCGCTTGCGGCTTCGCAGGCCGTGCGAAGCCGCAAGCGGCTCAAATTCTCCTGTCCCGCAGGATTTCTCGGGCGGCGTTGTAGCCGCAGGCTCCCATGACGCCCCCGCCCGGGTGCGTGGCGGCGCCACACAGGTACAGCCCGCGGATCGGCGTCCGGTAGTTGGCGTAGCCGGGCACCGGTCGCAGGAAGAACAACTGGTTGGGCGTCATCGCCCCCTGGAAGATGTTGCCGCCCGTCAGCCCGAACTGACGCTCCAGGTCCAGGGGCGACAGCACCTGCCGATCAATGACGGCCCGCTTGACGTTCGGCGCGTAGCGCTCCAGCACGTCGAAGCAGCGGTCGGCGAACTTCTCCTTGAGGTCGTCCCACGTCCCCTCACGCAGCTGATTCGGGGCGTACTGCACGAACATCGACAGGACGTGCTTGCCGGGCGGCGCCACCGTCTCATCGACGGCGCTGGCGATCGTGCATTCCAGCACCGGTTCCTGGGATGGCCGGCCATATTTGGCGTCGTCGTATGCGCGCTCCAGATAATCCAGGCTCGGCGCGACGTGGATCGTGCCGCGGTGCTGTGGGCCGGGCTCGCCGCCGGCCGGCGTCGGGTAGGCGGTGAAGTTCGGCAATTCGCTCAAGGCCACGTTGATCTTCAGGGACGGGCTGCTGTAGTCGATGTGCCGCACCGCCTCGACGAAGTCGCCGGGCAGCTCCGCCGGGTCGAGCAGGCGCAGGAAAGTGACGTGGGCGTCGGCGTTGGAGGCGACGCGGTCCGCCCCGATCTCGGTGCCGTCTTCCAGGGCGACGCCGCGCACGCGGCCGCCGCCCGTCAGGATGCGCGCCACCGGGGTGTTCGTGCGGACCTCGGCCCCGTGCTGCCGGGCCGCCGCCGCCAGGGCCCGCGAGATGCCGCCCATGCCGCCGCGGACGTAGCCCCACACGCCGCGCGCCCCGTCGCACTCACCCATGACGTGATGGAACAGCACGTAGGCCGTCCCCGGCATCGAGGGGGCGGCGAAGGCGCCGATGATGGCGTCGGTCGCCAGGGTCGCCTTCAGCTCGTCCGACTCGAACCAGCGGTCGAGGATGGTGCGGGCCGACGCGGTCAGGATTTCGACGGCGGCGGCGCCGTCCTTGCCGAGCCGGCGGAAACCCAGTGCCAGCTTCAGCAGGCGCCACAGGTCGCCGACTCGCCCGGACCACGGGTCGGGGGGCGTCTGCGTCAGCGTCGGCTCGATGAAGTCGGCGACGCGCGCCAGCATCCGTTCGTAGCGCGGCAGCGCCTCGGCGTCCTTCGCGGAGAACTTGGCGATCTCGCGGCGGTTGAGGCCGGCGTCGGGGCCGAGGAGGAGATAACGGCCGTCGAGAAAGGGGGTGAAGGACGACGGGTTGCGCGGCAGCAACTCGAAGCCGTGCCGCTTCAGGTCGAGGTCGCGGATGATCTCGGGGCGGAGGAGGCTGTTGACGTAGGCGGCGGTCGAGACCTTGAAGCCGGGCCACAACTCTTCGGTGACGCAGCAGCCGCCGACGAGGTCGCGTCGCTCCAGGACGAGGACGCGCTGGCCGGCCCGGGCCAAATAGGCGGCCGTGACCAGGCCGTTGTGACCGGCGCCGACGATGATCGTGTCGTACCGCTGGGCCATGCCCGCCCCTCGTTGCCGCCGCTTGCAGCTTCGCATGCCCTACGAAGCCGCAAGCGGCCTGCCGGACTGACTCCCTTACTTTTTCTCCTCTTTCTTGTCCTCATTTTTCTCGTCTTTTTTCTCCTCCTTGTGGAGCGGGATCGTGTACAGGTAGACGCCGTAGCTGCGGCCCCTGACATCGACCGACGTCTTCTTGTCGGCCTTGTAGCCGGGGATCGGGTAGTCGTTGGTTACGACGCGTGAGCCCGCCTTCATCTCCTTCAGCTGCAGTACCAACCGCGCGTTGAGTTCGGGGGTTAGGTAGGTCGCGATGACGGTGGCCTTGTCCAGGTCAATCTTGAAGATGTCGTTTTCCTCGATGGTTACGAGGTCTTCGACCTTCTCCTTCTTGGCGCGCTCCTTGGCCTCCTTGACGCGCTCGGGGACGATGTCGTAGCCGACGGCCTTGCAGCCGAATTTCTTCGCGGCCGTGACCACGATAATGCCGTCGCCGCAACCCAGGTCGTAGAGAATGTCCGACTTCTTCACGTCGGCCAGCTTGAGCATCTCATCAACAACCTTCTGATCCGACCCCACGAAGAGCACGTCGAGCGGACGCTTGACCTTGTCCTCCTCGGTCTTGGGCTTGTCCTCAGTTTTGGGCTTTTCGGTCTTGGGCTTGTCCTCAGTCTTGGGCTTGTCCTCGGTCTTGGGCTTGTCCTCGGTCTTGGGCTTTTCGGCCTTGGGTTTGTCTTCAGTCTTGGGCTTGTCCTCGGTCTTGGGCTTCTCTTCGGTCTTGGGCTTCTCTTCGGTCTTGGGCTTGGTCAGATCGACCTCTTTGGTCTGGCCGGGCGTAACCTCGACCGTTTCCTCGACCGTGACCTCCTTGCCGTCCTTGCCCTTGAAGGTGGCCTTGACGGTGTAGGTGTATCTCTTGTTGCTGTTGAGCGGCAGCTGCGGGGAGACGAAGTGGCGCAGTTCCCCGGTCGCCTGTGTGGGGCGGTCGCCGATCAGCAGCTTGGCGTCGGCCGGCACCTTCACGTCCAGGTAGGCGTGATCGGCCGGCCCGTTGTTGTCCTGTGCCACCAGCGCCGGCGCCAGCAGCAGGGCCCCGAGTACCGCCAGGGGGGCGGCGAGAGGAGTTAGCAAACGAGACATCGGTGAACCTCCCACGAAAACACGGTGATACGTTTCATCCGTCAAGCGCCCTTCGACTCGTCCGCCACCGTCCGCCGCGACATCCAGTAGAGCGGCAGGCCGACGGCCAGCGGCACGGCGCCGATGAGCGCGATGTACTTCGCCCAGTCGATGGCCGAGTACAGCATGTAGCCGCAGGTGCCGCAGAAGATCAGCGGCAGCAGCGGGAACAGCGGCACGCGGAAGGGCCGTTCAATGTCCGGATCGCGCTGCCGCAGGGCGAAGAGTGAGAGCCCGCTGAGCAGGAAGAAGCCCCAGAAGACCGGGGCCGTTCCGGCCAGCAGTGTGTCGAAGCCGCCGAAGTATTGATCCCACGGCATCGCGCCCAGCCCGAGTTGCCCCATCACCGAGTCGATGCCATTGCGGCCGAAAGCCGTGCCAACGCCGGCGATCATGGCGAGGGTAATGGCCGCCTGGATCAGGATCGACCACACCGGCGAGCCCAGGCGCGGACTCCAGCGGCCGAGCAGGGCGAAGATGCTGTTCTCCGCCCCCAGCGTCGAGTAGACGCGCGAGCCGGTGAAGATCAGCCCGTTGATCGCCCCGAGGGCGGAAACCATGACGAGAACGCTGATCGCCCGCGCGCCGTTGTCTTGCAGGGTCATCCGGCCCACCTCGGCGGCGACCGCCGTCTCGGGCTTGCGCATCGTCTCGAACCCCAGCACGCGCAGGTAGGCGACGTTCACGGCCAGGTAGATGATCGTTATCAGTCCCGTGCCCAGGATCAGGGCGCGCAGGATGTTGCGGCGGTCGCGCACTTCGGCGGCGACGAACGCGGCGTCGTTCCAGCCCCCGTAGGCGTAAAGCACGAGGATCATGGCTGTTCCGAAGGCCATCGTCCCCGCGGTCGTCGGACCCGCCAGGACGTCCGCTCGCCCGTGCTTGAAGCCGACGACGACGATGGCGCCGAGGCCGATGATCTTCAGCAGGCTGAGGAGGTTCTGCGTCCACTTGCCGAGGACGACGCCGAGGATGTTGGTCAGCGACAGGGCCACGACCGCCGCGGCTGCGAGAAGCGCCGCCCAAAGGTCGGGAGAGCCGATCACCGCCGGCGGGCTCCAGATTTGGGCCGCATACTCGCCGAAGACGAAGGCCAGCATGGCGCAGCTCGCCGTGAGAATTACGGCGAGTTGGGCCCAACCGAAGAGGAACCCGCACCACGGGCCGAACGCCCGCGACAGGTAAACGTAGTCGCCGCCGGATCGTGGGTAGGTACTCGCCAGCTCGGCGTAGCAAAGGGCGCCGATCAGCGACAGGACGCCGCCCAGCGCCCAGGCCCCGAGCCCCCACTCGGGCGAGGGGACCTTGGACATGATGATCTGTGGGGACTTGAAGATCGTCGAGCCGATGACGATGCCGACGATGATGCTGACGGCGTCCCACAGCCCCAGCCGCGCCCGCACCGGTTGCGTCCCCTCGCGAGCCATCTCCATGCGCCCCGCCTCCGCCAAGGATGACGACCGACCCGAGCTTGTTGTAATCGAGCGCCGCCCCGAACGCCAGGGAAGTGTTGTGAGAAGAGGATGAGAGGAGGGGATCGGTAGCCGCTTGCGGCTTCGCAGGGCATGCGAAGCCGCAAGCGGCCAGGTCGTCAATCGTCGCTCAGCTGCGCCAGCACCTCGCGCAGTTCCCGGTCGTCGCGCCGCTTCGTCGCCAGGTTCTCGACCTGCTCGATCTTGCACTCGGCGACGAACGGGTTGCGCATATCGACGAAGGTCTTGCTGGCGGCGTGGTACAGGTAGCGCCAATCGCACAGCCAGCCGTCGGCGGCGCTGGTCTTCACGTACTCGGCGCGGGTCGCGGCCCGGCCGCCCGGCGGCGCTTCGTGCGTGGCCCGCTCCACGTCGTCGCGCGTCAGGACCACCGAGCGCAGTTGCCCGGCCGCCGCCAGCCAGTCGTAAAGGCCGCCGAGTTCGTGGTAATTCAGCTCCAGCGCTTGCAGGCGGACGGCGAAGCGCAGCCGGTCCAGCACGCCGGGCTGGTTCGCCTTCGCCTCCAGCACCGCCGCGGCATGGTGGACCCGCGCCTCGGTCGGCAGCGACCCCGGCGCTTCGGCCAGCAGCGCCCGGATCACGTCCGGCGTGTAGCGCTCGCGCAGCCGGGTCAGCGCCGCCAGCGACCCATGCAGCTCGGCCCAGGTGTGGCCGGCGCGTTGCAGCTCGTGCCCGAAGACGAGCAGCTTGCAGTAGGGGTCAAGCCGGTCCGCCAAGCGCAGCGGGTCGGCGTGCAGCTGGTGCAGTGTCGTGCCCCAGTGACCGATGACCTCGGGCGCCCACTCGGGGAAGCCGCCCGATTGCACCCCGCGCGCGCACTCCTCGAGGTACGCCTCCTGAATCTCCAGCGCCGTCAGCGTGCGGCCGTCCGCGAGCGGCACCCGGGCGCGCAGCCAGGGGTCGCAGGAGATGGTTTGCGCCGCCCGGACCGGGTCGGCAAGCGCCAGCCCCTGGCCGACCCTGCGGCCGGCGTTGACCAGCACGAAGAGCAGTCCCGTCGTGCCGAACGTCAGGTAGGTGCCAAACGGGGCGCGCTGCGAGTCCTTGGCGATCAGGTGCGCCCGGGTCCAATTGCCCGCCCCGTGGTCGGACGCCTTGCGCAGGCGCGTGCAGAAGATGGGCCGGTTGCTCGTCGTGTCGGTGCCGATCACCGTGCGCAGGTGGCGGGCGCGCTGCGACAGCTCGAAGCCCGCGCACCCCGTCCGGCCGGAGAGGCAGCCGGCGCCGGCGTAGATGAGCCGGCTGACGACGTGCGGCACCAGCTGCTCGCCCGCCTTGTCGCCGCGCACCCAGGAGGTGTACGACTCGTGGCAGCCCCACGTCGCCTCGTCGGTGTGGATCGGGCCGACGTTGTTCTTGAGGACGCTGACGGTTAGCCCCGGGCGCTCGCGCTGGACGCGCTCGCGCGCCAGGTCGAAGAGGCGCTCGCCGGCCTTGTCGTAGAGGGCGACTTCGGTGGGGGTACTGCATTCGGGGGTGGCGTGCTCGGGGTGGCCGCCGGAGTCCATGTAAATGCGACCGCCGTGCTCGAAATAGGCCGCCCAGCCGCCGGCCGCGTCCGGCAGCCAGCGCCGCTCCTGGCGCAGCGCCTCGTTGAGGAAGCGGAACGCCTCCTCGGGGCCCATCACGGCGGTGCCGTTGCGGCCCGACACGGCGTATTCCGTTTCCGTCCCCATCAGGAAGGGTTTCATGGCGAAATCCTGCGTTTTGGCCGCTTGCGGCTTAGCGTTCGCCAAGCCGCAAGCGGCGAAATCATTACTGCCCGCCGCGCTGGCGGTTTTGCTGCAGGTAGTCCTCGGCGTTCAGCGGGCGGATCGAGTCGAGGATGCGGTCGGCCGCCGCGAGGATGTTGCGGGCGTTCGCCTGCGCCTCGTCGCTGCCGCCGCCCTCGGGCCCCGGCCCGCCGGAGCCGATCGACTGCTGCGCCTGCATCTCACGTTCCATGATTCTTCTCCTTTCGTTACCACGAGGAAGAACGTCCCCAGCCGCCGGACCAGCCGCCGGGACTCGACGCCCACGAATCGCCGCGCCAGGAGGAGCCGCAGTACGGTTCCGGCTCCGGGTCGGTGCCGACCGCCTCGATCAGTTCCGCGAGCGTCGCACTCTTCGCCAGCAGCGGCTCGCTCTCCTCCCGGCCCAACCGCGACGGGTCGGGCATGCTCAGGACCGTCTCGGCCCACCAGTAGCGGGCCGACTGCACCCGGAAGCGAATGCGGTCCCAGTTGAGCGTCGCCACGTGCTCGCCGAAGCGGCGCAGGGCGTGCGCTCGCAGGTAGGCCCGCGTGTCGTCCGGCGGCTCGGCGACGAAACGCTCGATCGTCTCCGTCGTGAGCATCTCTTCGACCTGTCCCGCCCCCGCCATCTGCCAGAACAGTCCTTCCTGGGGGTCCAGGCTGGAAAAGAGCAAATCGAGGCACTTCATATCCGGTGAAGACCACGACAGCCCCCGGCGGCCGCGGAAGCGATCCAGGAGCAGGTACTTGAGCACCCAGTCGCAGCGCCCTGCCAGGGCGTCGAGGTCGCGCCGCGCCAGCCGGTCGAGCGTCTCGTGCCACACGGTGACGATGCGCCCGGCGTCCGGCACGGCGTCGCCGCACTCGCCGGAGGCGACGAACTCGCCGGCCAGGTCGGCTAGGCGGCGCTGCACCTCGACGGCCGTGTGCTGCCGGCCGCGGCCGACCAGGGGCAGCGGTTGTCGTAGCGTCAGGTCGCGACTGACCTCGGCGAAGGCCGCCAGTGGGTCGTCGAGCTGTGCAGCCGGGTCGGCCCAGCCGGCCTCGGCCATTGCCAGGACCAGCTGCGTGGTGCCGGCCTTGAGGAAGTTGGCGACGGGGCAGAGCACGTTGTCGAAGGCGATGATGTGCATCCGCGCCAGGCCACGGCCGGCGTGCGCCTCGTCGCGCAGGTTCAGCAACGGCCGCTGGTGCGTCGTCTGGTGGCCGAGCAGCTCCTCGAACCAGTCGGCCCGCTGCGACAGCTGGTAGTCGCACGCGGGGCGCTTGTTGCTCGGGCCGACGTGTCCGTGCCCGGCGAACACCGAGGCCGTGGCCAGGTGCGTGCCGAAGAAGCCGATCAGGTGCGGCTTGCGCGTGAACATGTCGTCGAACAACTGCCGGCGGACCATGACGTTCAGGTGATGGCCCCACGACTGATGGCCGTCGCTGACCGCGGCCAGCACGCTGAGGCGGCCGCGCGTGAGCTTGGCCTGGGCCGCGACCTGGGCGGCGCGGGCGATGCGCAGACCGGCGTGCAGCACCGCGGCGTGGTCGGCGGCGCGGCTGTGCTCCGGCAGGTTGATCTCCAGGTGATCGGAGTCGATGTACGCCGAGCCGCCGTTGCCCTCGAGGAAGCGCCGCCCCCATTCGAGGTAGGAGCCGCCCCAGCCGCGCTCGCGCGGGTAGCCGCTGATCTCGTCGAGGAGCAGCTTCGCCGCCTCGCTCACGTGGGCGTCGGCGCGGCCGTTGCGCTCCAACGAGTTCGCCAACTCGAAGTCGCAGCCGATCACTTTCTTGCAGGGTTCCACGATGAATTCTCCTTGGGGCCGCTTGCGGCTTAGCGTTCGCTTCACCCTGGATGGCGCGAACGCTAAGCCGCAAGCGGCAATCATGCCGTTCGCGCGTACGCCGCGGTCCCCGCGCCGCGCGCCAGCGGCTCGACCGCCACCGGATCGACGTCCTGCGGCAGTCGCGGGACGTAGCCGCGGACGTTCCCCGGCGACAGCAGTGCCGCCGCGCCGCGCAGCTCGCGGTCCAGCGCCGCGATCAGGTCGTCCTCGCTGACGCCGCCGTGTCCGGTCTGGGCTTCGCGGTCGGCGGCCTCTTCCGCGGCGGAGCGCACCAGGTTCTCCAGCATCGCCCCGCTGACCAGGTCTCGGCCGCCGACGGTCAGCTTGCGGCCGTCGCGCAGGCCGACCCGCGCCAGCTCACCATACTCCCCGCGCGGGCTGTAAATTCGGCTCAGCAGCCCCTCGACCAGCGACTCGAGATCGCCGGCCAGCGGCAGGCCGTTGCCGAGGTAGCGCCCGAGGATCGCCCGTGCGGCGCCGCGGCTCGGCGGCGGGATGCGCAGGCGCAGGTCGCCCAGCCGGCCCGGCCGAACCAGGCCGGCGTCGAGGATGTCGGCGCGGTTGGTGGCGCCGATGACGATGACGTTGCCGACCGACTGCATGCCGTCGAGCTGCGCCAGGAACGTCGCCAGGATGCGATCGGGGGCGGCGCCGCCCAGGTCGCTCCCACGGCGGCGGCCGATGGCGTCGATCTCGTCGAAGAACATGACCACCGGCACGTCGTTCTGGGTGGCGATCTCGCGCGCCGCCTGGAAGCGGGCGATGATCTTCTGCTCACTCTGGCCAAGCCACATCGAGTAATCGCTGCTGCCGCTGACCGCCATGAAGCGGCACTCGCCCGCCGGCATCAGGTCGGCGATGAAGCGAGCCAGGCAGCGGGCCAGCTTCGTCTTGCCGTTGCCGGGCGGGCCTTCCAGCAGGATGCCGCGCTTGGCCGGCAGCCGATAGCGCGCCGCCAGCTCCGGGTGCTGCAGGCGAAAGCGGATGACCCGCTGGAGTTGAGCGATCTCCTTATCAAGACCGCCCAACTCCTCGAAGCGGTCGGCCGGCGTCTCTTCGATGAACAGGTCCTCCTTGCCGGGCGGCTCGACGCGGCTGTAGGCCAGCCAGGCGCCGTCGCGGTTGAAGCCGACCAGGTCGCCCTTGCGCAGCGTTTCTCCCTCCAGTTCCTCCGCCGGGGTGGCGGCGACGAGTTGTTCCTGGTGGCGGATCAGCAGGCGCCGACCGTCCTCGGTGTAGCCCTCGAAGGTGCCGACCTCGTGCCACTCGGGGCGATCGCCGTCCACCTCGAGCAGACAGTTGCGCCCCTTGGCCAGCAGGCCGCGGGCGCCGACGCGGAGCTGATCCGGATCGACGTCGGGGTGGACCGCGACGCGCAGGCGCTGGCCGGCGCCGTGGACCTCGACGCTCAGATCGCCGTTGCGATGAACGCCGGTGATGACGGCGGGGTAGCGCTCCGGGGCGCAGAGCGACTCGATCTCTTCGCGCAGCGCCTCGTGGTGGGCGCGCAGCTGGTCCACGGCCTCCTGCAGGGCGAACTTCTCGCGCAGGACGGTTTCCGTCACCGGCAGCAGGTTGCGGCCGGCCGCCGACAGGGCGTGGACCCAGACGAGGTACTCGTCCAGCTTCGCCGGCGGGGCGCCGTTGCCGGGCGCCGCTTCGGTCTTCTGATTCTGCGGCATGGGGGCTCCTCGTTCCGAATTTGCTGCCGCTTGCGGCTTCGCATGCCCAGCGAAACCGCGAGCGGCTCACTCGTCGATCACCTCGAACCCGCGCGGCACGATTTCGCCGTCGCGCCAGCCGAACAGCCGCACCGGCGCGTGGCCCAGTGCCGCCTTGAGGCGCGGCTCGCGGGCGCTGAGCAGGCCGACCATGAACGGCCGCGGGAACGACAGCTCCATCAGGAACTCGTCGTCGTCGCTGAAGAACAGCACCTTGGCGACACACTCCGGCGGCGGCTTGACGGGGCACTCCGCACACAGGCCGAACGGGTGGCTGTGGACCCAGCCGACGAAGATTTCGCCCTCGCCGCGCACCGCGATGACCTCGCGGACGCGCGCCCAGGTCGCCGCCGTGAAGGTGACGCTCAGCTCCGTCGCGGTCGTCTCTTCCGCGGGCACCTGGCACGTCACCTCGACGAAGATTTCGCCCGTGTCGCTGTCGCGGCGGAGGTGGCCGAGCAGGGCCCCGCCGACCTCGCGCTCCGGCGCCCGCGCCGCCTCCTCGACGGCCTCTTCGATCACGCGGCGCGGGATCAGCACCGGCATCTCCTCGGACTGCGGGTCGTCCCACGCCTCCCGAGGCCCACAGCCGGCCAGGCTCCCGGGCCGGATGGGCACCTCGACCGACTCCGACTCCAGTACGAAGCGGAGTCCCCGGGAAGCCGGTGCCTCCTCGCTCTCCAGGTACGCGGAGAGCTGATACAGGATCGTACTGTTGTTCGGCACCCGCTTCGCCCGCACCAGGTCGGCGCCGATCCGCAGCGCCCGCCGGCCGAAGAACTCCGCGGGGAATTCGCACAGGTGCTCGCCGCCTCCCGCCAGCGGCAGCACGACGCGGAAGCCGGGGGCGTTGGGCGAGCCTTCTTTGCCCTCGGCAAAGGCCGGCTCGATGCGCGCCCGGGCGAAGGGCGGGCTGTAGTCCGCGAACAGGCCGCGGCGCAGGCCGTCGAAGAACGCCGCCTCGATGGCCCGGTCGAAATCGGCGCGGGCCAGCGGCAAGACGTGAACGCGCTCGCCGCCCCGGACCCTGAAGAACTCCAGGCGGTACTGGTAGAGCGCCGGTCGGACTCGGGTCTGAGGCATTGTGAATCTCCGGTATCAGAAGCGCCGCTTGCGGCTTCGCAGGGCGTGCCAGGCCGCAAGCGGCTAACGGCTTAGCCGGCCGTGACGTTGGGCGCCAGCGTCACCACGTCCTCGGTTTCGAGGACATCGCCGATCCGATCGCTCTCGAGCAGGCCCTCGCCGCGCGCCCGGGCGCTGTAGCTGAGCGGCCTGCCCTGCGAGTCGTTCGCCGGCAGGTGCAGCTCGCGCGTCAGGCCGCCGACGAGGTCGCCGACCGTGGCGTCGCGCGGGATGCCCCGTGCGCGGCGCCGGACCTGGCCGGTGAAGTCCTCGACCGTCAGGTCGAGTGTTTCGGCCATTGCCACCATTGCAATCACCTCCCTTCCGTTTCTCTGGCGTCGTGAAGCTTCCCGCGGCCCGTTGCCGCGGGAATGTCGCTGTGCGTTTGCCCCACTCCTGTCCAGGGCATACGCCGGCAATTCAGGTAAATTTCGGCAACTTCCGGCCGCAGCAGCGCCGCCGCTTCCCGCGTCAGCAGCTCGCAGCCGGCGGCCACGCCGAGCAGGGCGTGCGGTAGGTCGGCGTCGAGCGATGCCGCCGCAGCAAAGGCCATGACGCGCGCGTGGTGCTCGTCAGCGTCACAGCGAGCGAAGCGTAGCCCTGCCTGGGCCGCGACGAGGAACGCGGTCAGCGCTTCGGAGCAGACGGGGGCGATCTCGTCCCACTCGGTCAGGGTCGTCGTCACGCGGGCGCCGCCGGGGGCCGGGCCCACCAGGACCTCGCGCGGCAGTCGCTCCGTCACGGCGACCGCCCAGGACGACGCCCGCCGCGACCAGGGGAAGCCGCTGCCGTCCAGCGCCGCCTCGATGACTTCCTCGTCCGGGGGCTCCGCCTCCGCATTGGCCGTGTCATTGAGCAGGCCGAAGAACAGTTCACCCGCGGTCCCGACCGAGAGGCCGCCGCGGGCCCTGACCTCCTCGATGAGGTACGTTCCGCCGGCATCGGTCGCGTAGCGCACGTTGCCCGGCGACCGTGCCGCCAGGCGCAGCAGCTCGGCGTCCGTCCATCCGCGCAGGGTCGGCGCGCGGCGGCGCAGGGTCAGCCAGCCGCCGCCCTCGGCCGTGAACAGCGCGTCGCCGAGGTCGTTGAGCAAGGTGGTCACGCTTTCTCCTCCACGGGCTCCAGGGCGATGCGGAAGGGCCGGCCGAACAGCGGCCGTGTGTCGATGGGCAGTTCGTCCAGGTGGGCCCGGCCCCAGGCGCAGGCGTCCCGGTTGAGTGCGTCGTTCTCCGCCAGCTGCCGCAGCCGCCAGGAGAACAGCGCGTGCAGCGACTCGCAAATCTCCACGAGCGGCTCGCCCGGCCGCACCTCGACGCAGATGCCCGGCGGCATCAGGTTGGGGTGGAAGGCGTTGCCCGGCTCCAGCAGCGCCAGCATCTCGAAGCGCTCCGCCCGCCGCAGGTAGTCGGGCAGGAAGCGCAGGGCGACGACGTGCTGTTCGGCCGGCACGATCTCGCCGCCGTCGCTCCGCATCAACCCGCGCGTGCGGAAGGTCAGCCGGTACAGCCAGGGGGCGTCGCGACCGAGGCAGGCGTAATCGAGCAGCCCGCCGCGCTCGTGGCGGCTGCGCAGCTCCTCGGCGCAGTTGACTAGGAAGTCGCGCATCACCGGGTCGAAGCTCGGCTCGGCGCCGGCCATCTCCAACGTTCGCTGGTCATGCAGGTCCATACGCTTCAACCCCCTCCGCTTTCCGCCATCACGAAAATGCTCTCGCTGCCGGACCGGACCCGCACGCCGTTGCCGGGAACGATGCTGAGTGCGGATACCGGCTCGGCGGCTTGGTCCCGCAGGGCTTCCACGGGCAGGAATCGCGTCGGCGCGAACCCCCCCGTGGGGCAGGCCGCCGGCCTGCCTCTGCTTGGCAGGCCGGCGGCCTGCCCCACGCCTTCGACATGCGCCGGTCGGGCACCGAACCGCCGTTCGATCAGCGCCACCAGGTCAGCGACCAGCGCCTCGGCGGCGATGTGTACGACTTCCGAAACGACGTGGTCGAAGCGGCAGCGAGCCGAGCGGCGCAGTCGCGATTCGAGGAAGCGATTGTGCCGCAAGTCGAAGGCGATCTCACGACTCTCCGTTGCCGGCTCAGCCGCCAGCATGTTCAGGAAGCGGGCCGCCATGATCCCCGCGACGACGGCGCCGACACAGGCCGGCGCCATCGTGGCCGGCGCACTGGCGGCGGCCCCCGGTTGACACGGATATTCCGCGGCCAGTTGCCGATAATCGGCCTCGCCCCAGGTGCATTCCAGGCAGGCCGACGCAGGGCCGGGAACGAACGTCTGTACGCGGCCGAGCAAGCCCTCGCCAACGCCGCCGTCGATCACCGGCACGCCGAGCGGCCAGCCGCGCTCGGAGACGAGAATTTGGCGCGCCCGCCGCGAGTCGAGCGCGCCGAACAGGACGGTGACGCGGAAGGAGCCCAGGGGCACGTCCTCCAGGTCGGCCACGAACGGCTCGACCCGGAGTTGGGGGAACTGCCCCGCCAGGCGCCGGGCCAGCGCCTCGGCCTTACCGCGACCGACGTCCTGCGGTCCGTAATCCTGCTGGCGCAGGTTCTTTTCCTCGACGATGTCGCGGTCCACGATGCGCAGCCGGCCGACGCCGGCGCGGGCCAGGAGCGGCGCCAGGTGCGACCCGATGTTCCCGGCCCCCGCGACCAGGACCGAAGCGTCTTGCGGGTCAGCGCCCATGTCCTTCCTCCATTTCCGGCCGCCAGCCGGCCTCGCCCCCCAGCGCCGTGGGGTGATTGCAGAAGCGACACGTCGGCGCGTACGTCCAGCAGGGCTTGGCGGGCTTGCCCTCCGCCGCGTCGGTCTGGTGGAACCAGCGGCCGCAGCCGGGGCACTGCACCGCCTGGTCGCCGTCCCGAACCGGGCCGCGGCAGAGGGGGCAGGTGGGCGACCGCACCCCTTCCTCACGGCAAAAGACGACCACGATTGGCGTCGATTCCGCCGAGTAGAAGAGCCGCGACCTGCCAAATATCACTTCGTCCTTGTGTTCCAGGACGCGCAGCCCGGCGAGTACCGGCCGGCCATTCACGCGGGCGGCGACGCCGGGGGGCAGCAGCAGTGCCGCCCCGCGATCATTCCCGGTGCCGAAGCGCAGAAACCGCAACCCGACCACTTCCACGGCCGCGGCCTGCGACAGCAGACCTTCGGGGATCGTCAGCGGTTGCCAGACGCCGCCCACCTCCCGCCACACGCTGCTCATCGTCCTCTCCTTGCGGCCCCACTGCCCCGCCGTCGCACCCTCCAGGAACAGTTACGCTTGACGGCGGCAATTCTTTTCCTGTTTCGGCTGGAGATGACCGTGGATTGGGGACGGGCATGGCTCGATCTCACGCGCCGGAAAGGGCTTCCGGTGAGATTGACTCGGCCGGGGCACGTCGGGTTCGCGGCGGCGCCCGGCACGCCAGCTGATGGTCATCGCCTTGCCGGTGCTGGGCGGCCTGCTGATCGCGGACGAGGTGGTGGAGATGTTCTTGCCGATGGGCTTCGACGGGATGTGCGAGGGCGCTGGCTGAATTTGCAGGAGCAGAAGGCGCAACGACCGCTTGCGGATTCGCAGCGGTCTCAATACAGGGACTTTCTCACGCAGGGGGCACCGCGGCTACCGTCCTGTCATGACCACGTCCAGGTCCACTTCCTGTGCCTTCTGCCACGCCTCGACGTTACCGATCGGTAGCCAGAACTTCGCGGCCACCACACTCACCGGTTGGCGCTCCGCCACCTTCGTGACACACTCGGTGATCTCGTATTCGCCGCGCGGCGACAGCGTCAGCGGAATGTCGAAGACCTCGCGCGGAAACAGGTAGACGCCGGTGTTGGCCAGGCGCCGCCCTTCCAGGGGCGGCTTCTCCACCAGCTTCTCCAGGGTGCCGTCCGGCTTGAGGAAAGCGATACCCCAGTGCGGCGGGTCGTCCACCGGGTAGACCAGCACGCCCGCCGGACACGCGGCCAGCGCCGCCAGGTCGGCGGCGCCGTACAGGTCGTCGCCGTTCATCACCAGGAACCGGTCCGAGCGGACCTGATCGCGGCAGCAGCGCAGGGCATCACCCGTGCCGCGCGGCTCGGCCTGGCGCACCGTCGCCCATTCCTTGAAGTACCTCTGCCGCCGCAGGTACGCCTCGATCTGCTCGGCGAGGTAATTGACCACCACCACGACGCGATCGACCGAACCGGGGAGGGCGCCGAGGGTCCAGTCGAGGATCGGCCGGCCGCGCACCGGCAGCAGCGGCTTGGGCGTCGTCAGGGTGTGCGGCCGCAGGCGGGTGCCGAGGCCGGCGGCCAGGATGATCGCGTCCATCGTGCGGCGTTCCTCGTCCGACCCGGAAATTCCCTCACTCTCGGTAATCTAGGAAAACTTCGCCGGTCGCGCCGAGGTCCGCCCCGGCACAACCCCTTCAGGTGGCACCGGCCGCTCAAGGGGCGGGTCGGTCCCGGTCGAAAACAAGGGAGTAAATCATCCCGCCGTACCTGTGAGCGTCTGTTCCGGAAGCCCCTCGCCCCTTTACTCAGGGGAGAGGGGTTGGGGTTTTGGTCTTCTCCTTTTGCCTTTTGCATTCTGTATTTTGCCTTCTTCGAGGTGACTGAAAAATGCAAAATACAGAATGCAAAAGGCAAAAGGACCATCTTCCCCTCACCCTCAACCCCTCTCCCCTGAGTACAGGGGCGAGGGGAGGCTTCTGGAACAGACTGTGAGCGCCGCCGACCGCACGGCGGACGGAGTTGTTCCCGCATACGAAAGGTAGGCAAATCATGCGCAGGCTGCTCGCCATCGGGTCCGTCGTCGGTCTGCTGTTCGGCGCCCAGGGTTGCAACTGGTCGGAACACCAGTGTATCCACGGGCGCTGTGACTGCGACGGGCCCGCCTACGGCTGCCACTACGACATGTACTCCCACGGGCACGATCACGAACTCGATCACGGCGGCGAGCCCGTACTCGCGCCGGTCCCGGTGGGGTCGCCGGCCGAGGTGATCCCATTCCCGCCCACGGAAGTGACGCCAAAGGACAACGGCAAGTAAGTGCGACGGTTTCCGTTTCGCGCCCGCGGACGAACGCCGGCGCGAAACGGAACGGCGGGGGTCATCCGGTCTGGCGCTTGCGCGGCCGTCGCGGCTGGGTCGCCGGCTCGACGTAGGGGATCGGCGGGGGCGGCACCTCGTTGAGGCGCCGCGTGGCACTTTGGGCTGCGAACTCCAGGAATTTCTCCTGACTGCGGACGCGCGGCGCGTCGGGTGGCGGCGCCAGCCGGCGGTAATTCCCGTCCGGCGTCAGTTCGCGCGCCTTGGTGTTGTCGGCCAGGGTCATGGCCAGCACCTCGCGGATCAGGCGCTGCTTCAGTTCCGGCTGCTCGATCGGCCAGACCACCTCGACGCGGCGGCTCAGGTTGCGGTCCATCCAGTCCGCGGAGCCGATGTACACCAGCGGGTCGCCGCCGTTGCCGAAGTAGAAGATGCGGCTGTGCTCCAGAAAGCGATCCACGATGGAGATGACGCGGATGTTCTCGCTGACCCCCGGCAAACCGGGTCGCAGCGAGCAGATGCCGCGACAGATCAGGTCGATGCGCACGCCCGCCTGGCTGGCCCGGTACAGCGCCTGGACCACGGCGGGCTCCAGGAGGCCGTTGATCTTGGCGATGAGCCGCCCTTCCTTACCCGTCTGCTGGAACTTGGCCTCGGCCTCGATCTTCTCGATCATGAACGCCTGCATCCGGCTCGGGGCGACGATCAGCTTGCGCCACTGCGGCAGCTCGCTGTAGCCGGTCAGGTAGTTGAACAGGGCCGACACGTCCTCGCAGAACTCGGGGCGGCTGGTGAAGTAGCCGAGGTCGGTGTAGATGCGCGCGGTCTGCGGGTTGTAGTTGCCGGTGCCGAGGTGGACGTAGCGGCGAATGCCGTCGTCCTCGCGGCGCACGACCAGCGACACCTTGCAGTGCGTCTTCAGGCCGATGAAGCCGAAGACGACGTGGACGCCGGCCTTCTCCAGTTCGCGTGCCCAGACGATGTTGCGCTCCTCGTCGAGGCGGGCCTTCAGTTCGATGACCGCCGTCACCTGCTTGCCGTTATCCGCGGCGCGCTGCAGGGCGCGGACGATGGGCGACTCGGGACTGGTGCGGTAGAGCGTCTGCTTGATGGCCAGCACCCGGTCGTCGCTCGCCGCTGCCTCGATGAAATCGACGACGTGGCCGAACGACTCGTAGGGGTGGTGGACGAGGATGTCGCGCGCCCGGATGGCCGACCAAATGCTGCTCGCCTGCGCCAATTCCGGCACGACCTGCGGCACGAACTGCGGGTCGCGCAGGTGCGGGTAGCCGGCCAGGCCGTGGATCTGAAAGAGTCCCGTCAGGTCGAGCAGCCCCGGAATGCGGTAGACGTCGAGTGAGTCGAGGTCGAGGGCGCTGGTGAGGAACTGTTCGATCTCGCTGCCGGCGTCACTGTCGATCTCGAGTCGGGCGGCGGCGCCGCGGCGGCGCTTGCGCACCTCCTCCTCGATGGTCTTGAGCAGGTCTTCCACCTCGTCGTCGTCGATCTCGTAATCGCTGTTGCGGGTGACGCGGAAGACGGCCGCGTGAAGGATCTCCATGCCGCCGAACAGGTCCGGCAGGTGGATGCGGATGACCGTCTCCAGCGGCACGAAGACGTGGCCCTTCTCGCCGGGGAGGTGGACGAAGCGCGGCAGCACGGCTGCCACCTGCACCAGGGCAAACAGCTTCTCGCCGTCGTGCGGCCGCTGCAAGAAGACGCACAGGTTGAGCGACTTGTTGAGCAGGTGCGGGAAGGGGTGGACGGGGTCGATGGCCAGCGGGGTCAGCACCGGGAAGACCTCGCTGTGGAACATGTCGCGCAGGTAGCGCAGGTCGGCGTCGCTCAGTTCCTTGAGGCCGCGGATGCGGATGCCCTCGCGCTCCAGGGCCGGGCGCACCTCGCCGGCCAGGCAGTCGTACTGGGCGGCGACGAGTTGGTGGACGACCTCGCTGATGCGCTCCATCTGCACCCGCGGCGCCATGCGGTCGGCCCCGGAGCCGAAGGGGATGCCGGCCTGGACCTTCTGCTGGATGCCGCCGACGCGGACCATGAAGAATTCGTCCAGGTTGGAGCTGAAGATGGCCAGGAACTTGAGGCGCTCCAGCAACGGGACCTGCGGATCCTGGGCCTCCTCCAGGACACGGCGGTTAAACTGTAGCCAGCTCAGCTCCCGGTTGAAGTACAGCACCGGATCGTCCAGAGCGGGCACGGGCTGCGGCGGAACTTGCATGCGAGCCTCCGTCATCGTCCCTCCCGTGGGTCGAAAGAAAGAGTCATTCTACCAGAGCCAGGCCGCTGAGGGACAAGGAAGAAACGAAGTGGTTTAGAATGGATGGGATACGGCCGTTCATATTCGTAGCACAGGCGGCCCGCCTGTGGCGCAGAAAGCCACAGGCGGGACGCCTGTGCTACGAGGCATACCAGTACCATGCCGCCTCGAATTCGCGGCGCAGCAGGTGCGCTGCTGCGATCAGGTGGCCGGCGTCCTCGCCGTGGCGCAGCACCTCCGCCCCGCGCGCCGCCGCCAGCGCCTTGTCGGGTTGGCCGGCCGCCAGGGCCCGATGGGCGGCGGCGAGGGCGGCGTCGCGCCGCGCTTCCAGCGCGAACAGCAGCGATAGGTCGGCCTTGCAGCGGCGGCACTGCGGGCCCGACTCGACGCGTGCCCGACACACCGGACAGGTGATCGCGTCCGCCATTACCCCTCCAGGTAGAAGAGGGCGTCGGCCAGCTCGTTGCTCGCCTGCGTCAGCCGCTCCCACTGGCGGTCGTTCAGGGCCGTGCGCACTTTCTCCATGAGGCGCTCGACGTCGGCGCGGTCCTCGGCCTGCACGCGCTCCAACAAGCGCTCGGCCTTCTCCAACAGCGCCCGCGCCTGCACCGCCTCGCGCTGCCCCTCGCGCGGCCCCGGCACCAGGGCGGGCAATTCCCCCGGCTCGCCACCCGCTTCTTCCCGCTGCTCGGTGCCTTCACCCAGATCCTCCCACAGTTCGCCCAGTCGCCGCCGCGCGTCGTCCAGTTCCTCGCGCTCGTAGCGGGCCAGGGCGTTCTCGATGGTCACCTGCTTTTGCAGGCCGGTGGCGCGCTCGCGCGCCGACACCTTGAGGCGGCCGTCGAGGTTCAGGTCCAGCTGCACCACGATCTGGTTGCCCGCGGCCACCTGGGCCAACCCCTGGACGAGGAAGCGGCCGACGCGGTGGTTATGGCGCACGTCCTCGCTCTCGCCCTGGTAGACGTCGATCTCGACTTCCGCTTGGCGGTCGTAGACGGTGTGGAACAGCTCGCTGCGCGAGGCAGGCAGCGGCGTGTTGCGATGGATGATCGGCGCGAACTGGAAGGGGAACTCGTAGCCGGCCCGCTCGGAGAGGCACTTGATGCCGAGCGAGTGCGGCGTGATGTCCACCAGGACGGCGCCGACGTTCTGGCCGGCGATGATGGCCGCCTGGATGGACGCCCCCATCGCCACGACGAGGTCGGGGTTGACCTCCTGGTGGGGCGGCTGGCCGAGGCGCTCCTCCAGCAGTTGGCCGACCAACGGGGTGCGCGTGCTGCCGCCGACGAGAACGACTTTATCGATCTGGTTGGGGGCCAGATGGGCGTCGTCGAGGGCGCGCTGCAGGCAGTCCATGGTGCGGTCCAGCAGCGGGCGGATCAGCGTCTCGTACAGCTCGCGCGTGATCTCCTCGTTGAGGTGCAACGCCGTGCCGTCCTTCTCGGCGATGAATTCCTCCTCGAGCCGCACCACGGGGTGATAGGAGAGGTTGCGCTTGGCCGCTTCGACGGCGCGCAGGACGCGCGACTTGGCGATGAGATTGGCGCGCAGGTCGAGGCCGTGCTCGGCCTGGAACTTGTCGCAGACGTGCTTGAGGAGCAGGTCGTCGAAGTCGTCGCCGCCGAGTTGCGTGTCGCCGTGACTGGAGAGCACCTCGACGACGCCCTCCTGGGCCTGGACGATGGAGACGTCGAAAGTGCCGCCGCCGAGGTCGTAGACGAGCAGGCGGCGGAGCTGCGTGTGGCTGGGGTCGTAGGTCAGCGAGGCGGCGGTCGGCTCGTTGAGGATGCGCACGACTTCGAGGCCGGCCAACTCACCGGCCTCCTTGGTCGCCTGACGCTGGGCGTCGTTGAAGTAGGCCGGCACGGAGATGACGGCCTTGGTGACCAGCTGGCCGAGAGACTGCTGCGCCCGCTCCTTGAGGGCGCGCAGGATCATCGCGGAGATTTCCTGGGGACGATACTCCTGCTCGCCGAGCTTGACCTTTACGTCCTGGCCCATTTTGCGCTTGATCGACTTGACGGTGCGCTCCGGGGCGAGAACCCATTGATTGCGGGCCGCCTTGCCGACGAGGAGCCGGCCGTCCTCGGACAGGCCGACGAACGACGGCAAAATGGGATCGCCGTCTTCCTCGCAGACGTGCGGTTGGCCGTCGGCGCCGACGACGGCGACCTCGCTGTTGGTGGTGCCGAGGTCGATGCCGACGATGAGGTCGCCGGGGGGGAGGGCCAGGGGGGGCATGAGGGGGACTCCTTCGTAAGCCGCAAGCGGCTAGGACTTGGCCACGCGAACCTGGGCGAAGCGGAACACACGACCGCGCCACAGGTAACCGCGGCGCACCTCGCCGACCACTTCGCCGGACGGCCGGCCGCTGTCGGTTACGACCTCGAGGACTTCCATCCGCTCGGGGTCGAACTGCTCGCCGGCGGCGGGGATCGGCTCGAGTCCGTGCTGTTGCAGGGCGCGCTCGACTCGCTGCCTGCTCATTGTATAGCCGGTCAGGATGGACGCGAGCATCTGCGGCGCCCGGTCGGCGAGCTGCGCGGCCTGTGGCACAGCCGCCGATTGGCGAGCCCGCTCCGCAGCGCTAGTCCGGCGAAACACGGCGACGAAGAGGCGCGCCCAGAGGGAGGGGGTCACGACGGCCGGCGGCGGCGGCGCCGCGGCGGGCTGTTCCAGGAGCGGCAGTAGGGTGTCCTGAGCGCGGCGGACCTCGCGCTCGGCCAGCGTCAGGGCGTCGTACACGTCCACCAGCGCCTTGAGCAGCGGCCGCAGCGCCTCGTCGCGGGCCTGCTCCTCGCCGAGGCGGGCGCTGAGCTGACTCTGCTGCAGCGCGGCGAGGGCCTCGCCGAGTTGGCGCAGCGCCTCGGCCCCCTGTTCCTGCTGGGCGCGGGCGGCGCGCGTTTGCAGGTGGACCTCGTGCCGCAGGCCGGTGAACTGCGCCAGCAGCGTGTGCAGGTCGATCACGTCGGCGTCGGCAGCGGCCGGCGCCGGGACGGCCGCTTCCCGCAACCAGGCGCGGAACTCGTCCAGGACGGCCTCGATCCGCTCCGGCGTCAGGGCTTCAGCACGGCCGACACCATCTCCTTGAGCGACACCCTGCGGCGAGCCCTCCGACATGATACCTCCTCGATGATCGCGTCCACGGTCTCGTGCTTGCCGGCCTCGAACAGGCGGTAGCGCAGGCGAGTGCTCTGGTCGCGCAGCTGCTCGTAGGCGGCGCGGACGGCGGCGAACTTCTCCGGGTGGTGCTCCGGCGAGAACTGGCGCACCAACTCCAGGTAGCGCCGCCGGATCGCCTCGTCGTCCGCCTCCGGCGGCAGGCCCAGTACCTGGTGGGGATCGGTCATGACGTCCTCCCAGCCTCTGGCCGCTTGCGGCTTCGCAGGAACGATTGCGAAGCCGCAAGCGGCCAAGCCGCAAGCGGCGATTACCACCCATCATCGTCGTAATCGTCGTCGTCGTCGGGCCCCCCGAACATCTCCTCGAAGGCGGCGCCGAACGGGCCAAGGTCGATGCCGCCGAACATCGGGTTCAGCGCCGCGACCATCTCCTCGCGGCGGCTCACCAACTCCAGCAGGGCGTCGCGGCGCGAGTCGGGCGGTATCTCCTGGGCCAGGCGGCGCACCTCGCCGAGCAGCTCGCGCACCTGGAAGGCGGGGCAGCGGAACGGGCCCTGCAGGATGTACGATTCCGCCTCGAAGTAGGGGAAATACGGGTTCTTCGGGAAGCGGTGCCGCCCGGCCCAGGCATAGTCCAGGAGCAGTTTGTGGTTCTCCAGGAGGACCAGGGAGGTGCATACGGCCTCCGCCTGCCCCTCGGTCAGCGGCGCGGAGACGGCCTTCTGCAGATAGGCTACGACCTTCTTCTCGTGGGTCTTCTGGCCGTGGTAGGTGACGCCGGCGGCCTTGTGCGAGGCGGCGGTCTCGGCGACGGCGGCCGCCGAGGCGCCGTCGGCGGGCTGCGCCAGCAAGGCGTTAAACTCGTCGTTGAAGCGCTTCTTCAGCTTGGTCAGTTTCAGGCGGATCACCTCGATGAGCATGCTGTAGGCGACGCCCAGGCGGCTGCCGACGTCGGCCACCGCTTGCCCCAGCAACTCCTCGGCGCGGGCCGCGTCGCCGGCCTTGAACTCACACGCCGCCCACTTGCAATACACCGAGCTGTTGTCTCCCTTCTCGGAGAGGGCCAGCCCCGACCGGTATTCGGCGCGGGCCTCGTCGAAGCGCTTGGCCTCGGCGTGGGCGCGGGCGTTGAAGACGTGGGCGGTACTGAGGCGGCGGCGCAGCCCGCGCTCGAGCGGATTGAGGCGCGTGGCCCGTTCGAGCAGGGTGATCCCTTCGGGGTAGTCCTGGGCCTCTATGCGCAGGTTGGCCAGCGTCTCGATGGTCGGCACGTGGTCGGGGAAGCGCTCGAGGAGGCGGCGCGCGGCCTGCTCGGCCTTCTTCGGCTTGCGCTGGCCCTGCTGGTACAAGTCCACGAGCTTCTCGTGCGTCTCCAGCACGTCGGGGGCGAGCTTGAGGCTCTGCTCGAAGCACTGCTCGGCGGACGGCTTGAGCGGTCGGGGGCGGTCGGGGTGGTCGCGCAGGAAGGGCGGCAGCGGCAGGCCGTCGAGGTCGGGCACGGCGGCGGCGTTGGAGCCCATGTGGCTCCAGACGAGGGCGCGGACGCACTGGGCCTGGCCGGCCGGCCAGGCGCCGGGGTGGTCGCCGACCGACTTCTCAAACTTTTGCCACTCCTTGTGGGCCTCCTCCAGGTCGTGGGCGTTCTCCAGGGCCAGGGCGCGCAGCCGCGCGAAGTTCGGATCCTCGGGCGGGGCGCCGAAGACCCGGCCATAGCGCGGCACGTCCTCCGGCTCGCCGTTGCTGATGACCCCCCAGTAGAAGCAGGCGGCCAGGCGGGCGGCCAGCTGCGGGGATCGCTGCCGCAGGGCCGGCACCAGCCCCTCGGCCAGGCGAAAGGCCCCCGCCAGAGAGTTCGGGTTGCTCAGCGCCGCTTGCACGGCCCGCAACGAGTCCACCAGGCCGTCCCCCTGGAGGCGGTCGGCCTGCTTGCGAAGGGCGGCCTGGGCCGGCGGCGCCTGGGCGTCGCGGTAAGCCGGGTCGATGAGGTAGCGGAACGGCGCCGCCAAACGGGCGGGGAGGCGCTCGGGCGTCAGCCGCTGCCAGTTGTCCATGGCGCGGGCGTTGTCGTCCTGGTAATAGGCGCTGAGGCCGCGTAGGAGCACCTTCCATTCGAGGAACGGCGAGCGCAGGCCGATCGCTTGCAGCGTCTCGCGGGCCGGCTCGTCCTGTCCGGCCTGCACCTGGGCGAACGCCTGTAGGATCCGATCGAAGTCGGCGTGCAACTCGGGGACGAGTGCCTGTTTCCCCGCCGCTTGCTGCGACAGGGCGGCATCGACGGCCTGGATCGTCACCTGGGCGCGGGCCGGCGACTCGGCGGGCAGCCGGGCGAGGAGGGCCTGCGCGGCGCGGGCGTCGCCGCAGAGGGCCAATTCCTGGGCCGCCTGTTCGAGCCAGCCCACGTCGCTGCCGTCCACGTTGAGGCCGGCGGTGATGACCGTGACGGCGTCTTTCAGGTAGCCCGTGGTGCGCAGCTGGCGGGCCCGGCCGAGGTAGGTCTTGAGGAGCAGGTCCTTGTGGGCCGGCGTCGGCTCGTACTTGTAGAGCTGCTTGGCCAACTCGAGCGCCTGCTGGAAGCGCCCTTCGTGGACGGCCCGGTCGATGCGCGGCCGCAGGTCACTCGGCCGCGCGGGCGCGTGATGTTTGTGCTTGCCTTTCCTGGACACGAGGCGAGTCTCCCATTGGGTCGCGATCCCTGTACCACTATTCTATCAGGAGCCCCGAAAGAAATCGCGGCCCCGCGAGCCGCCGCCAAACCGGAATGCCTTCTCCCCATGAATCCGCACGAGTTGATCCTCCTCAGTCCCTACCGCGTCCCCGGCCAAAGTTCGCTGATGATCGGCAACGAGGACGTGGGCGCGTTCCTCAACGGCTGCACGGCCCTCTGGCACCCCGCCGTGGCCCTCGGGGCCGCCGCGCCGCCGCGCGTCGGCTCCCCCTACGACTACGAACAGCCGGCCGCCAACCACGTCTACGCCGTGCCGGACAGCCCGCCGCTGTTCCTGCCCGACGACTGGGACCAGCGCGTGCGCGACGCCGGCGCCGTCGCCTTCCGCTGTACCCTCGACCGCGAAGCCACGCTTGCCAACCTGCGCGAGGCCCTGCGCGGCCGCGGCGAGAGCGCCCCGCCGGCGCACCTGATCGACTTGCCGGCCGATCGGGTGGCACCGTTTTTCGGCATCGGCTTCGGTTACCTGCACCTGGAGGCGCTGTTCGAGGCGATGGAGCACGAGAACCTGCTGGCCACGGGCGACCTGTGGTCCGAGGTGCAGCAGGCCATCGCCGCGCTGGTCAACGCGGACGACCCCGAGGCGTGGCGCCGCCATCTGCAGGCGGCGGCGGATCGCCTCCAGGCGGGACGCGAGGTGTTGTATCCCGTCGCCATCCACGTCCTCGACCTGGCCCTGCTCGACGAGCCGCGGGCCGGGGAGCCGCTGCCGGCAGCGTTCGAGTACGAACTGCCGCTGAACCTGATCGCTGGCGGCCGCCTGCTGGAGCAACTCGCGAAGGGGCAGCCAGAGCTGTTCGCCAAGCTCAAGGAGCGCGTCAACGCCGACCGCGCCGAGGTCGTGGGCGGCTGCTACGTCGAGCGCGAGGACACCCTTCTGCCGGTCGAGTCGCAGGTGTGGAACCTGCTCAAGGGGTTGGCCGTGTCGCGCGAACTGCTCGGCCGGGACGTGCGCGTCTTCGGCCGCAAGCGCTTCGGCTTCCACCCGCAGACGCCGCTGCTGCTCAACAGCGCCGGACTCAACCGGGCGCTGCTGCTGGCCTTCGACGACGCGGTGATCCCCAGCCACCGCACGCCGGTCATTTCGTGGCCGTCGCCGGACGGCAAGCAGGTAGAGGCGTTCGCCCGCGCCCCCTACGCCGCCAACAACCCGCAGACGTTCTTCCACGTCGCCCACTACCTGCACAAGACGATCATGCAGGATCAGGCGGCGACGTTGAGCCTGCTGCACGCCGCGGCGCCCGCCGCCGCGTGGTATCGCGACTGGTTGGAGCTGACGCGCTTCGGCCCGGTGCTGGGCAAGTGGACCACCTTCTCGGCCTACTTCGGCGAGACGTACGCCGGCGAGT
This sequence comes from Gemmataceae bacterium, assembly GCA_035266225.1. Classification (GTDB taxonomy): domain Bacteria; phylum Planctomycetota; class Planctomycetia; order Gemmatales; family Gemmataceae; genus DATFNV01. The sequence goes on along the minus strand of DATFNV010000187.1, from coordinate 1,357 downwards.
ACACCTCGGCCGTGAACGCCGACGAGTTTCACGGCGACTACCTGAGTGAGCGAACGAATGCGAAGAGCGAGGCCGTGGTCAGCGGCTTCGCGCGGCACGTCCGGCAGCGGCGGCGCATCGACACCGCCTGGACCCTCGCCGCCATCCACCGCGGACTGGCGGGCAAAAACGACAGCTTGCAGATCGACGCCCGGCTGACGGATATCGAGGATCGCATTGAGGCGCAGGGACCGGCCGCGCCGAAGGAGGTTGGCGCCGACGCGGAGTTAGAGGCGGTGGAGAAGGAAGTCGCCGGGGCGCTGGTGGGCCGGCTGCTGTCGCGGGCCACGGCTGACGCCCCGGGCTACGTGGTGCTGAACCCGTGCAGCTTCACGCGCCGCGTGGCCCTGGAACTGGACGACGTCAAGGGGCCTCTGCCGATCACCGGGCCGATCAAGGCGGGGCAGTTCGACGGCAGCCACGCGAAGTTGGTGGTGGAGGTGCCGGCGCTGGGGTTCGCGTGGTTCCCGCGCTCCGGACCGCCGGGCACGCCAGCCCCCCCGTCGCGGATGAAGCTGGCCGACGACAAGGCGGTGCGCAACGAGTTCTTCGAGGCGGAGATCGATCTGCAGACCGGCGGCCTGCGCGGCATCCGCGACCACCGCACCCGCGTCAACCGCCTGGGCCAAGTCCTCACCTACAACCCCGGCAGCACGGCCCGCTGTCGCGCCGTCCGGGTCACTTCGGCCGGCCCGGCGCTGGGGGAGGTCATCACTGAGGGCGTGCTGTTGGACGAACAGGAGCGCGAATTGGCGACGTTCGAGCAGCGCTTCCGGGCGTGGCTGGGGCGGCCGATCCTCGACCTGCGAATCCAGATCACGCCGCAGCACCTGCCGGAAGGCTACCCGTGGCACGCGTATTACGGGGCGCGCTTCGCCTGGGGCGACGAGCGGACGGCGCTGCTGCGCGGCGTGAACGGCACGGGCTACGTCACCAGCCACACGCGCCCGGAGTCGCCGGACTACCTGGAGCTGCGCCTGGCAAAGCAATCGACGGTGATCTTCCCCGGCGGCCTGCCGTTCCACCAGCGGCACGGCGGCCTCATGGCCGACGTGATCCTGCTGCCGGAGGGGGAGACGGCACGGACGTTCGACCTGGCGGTCGGGTTGGACCGCGAGTACCCGACGCAGACGGCGCTGGGGCTGGTGACGCCGGTGCCGCTGGTGACCGTGGCGAAGGGGCCGCCGCACGTCGGAGCGACCGGCTGGCTGTTCCACCTGGACATGCCAAACATCGCGCTGCTGGGGATGCGGCCGGGGGCGGAGGGGGCCGACGCGGTGGTGGCGCGGCTGCTGGAGATCGGCAGTCGGGGGGCGCA
>DATFNV010000186.1:0-27819 GCA_035266225.1 Gemmataceae bacterium | reverse complement strand
TGGGGGGAGGTGTTCTGAGCACCGCCCTGATCGATCTGGACCCAGCTGCCCGCCCCAGTGGGGTCATAGCGATAGATGCCGGAGCCCCCCTGGCCGTCGATGTAAACGACGCCGGCGTTGACCGGATCGGTGGCGAGCTGAAACTTTTCGGCGAAACCAAGTCCCGGGTTGAACGCGGCGGGCGCTGCGGCCAGGCCGGTCCAGTTGCCGCTGCCGGTAAAGTCGGTGGCGCTGAAGACGCCGTTGAAGGCCTGGGTTGACGCCCCTTCGTTTTCCTGGGAGACGCCCGCGAACAGGGTCGTGCCGCCGAGGTTTTGGACCGCCAATTCGATGTCCGCCGAGGTGGCAGCGCCCGTGAGTCCGCTGCTGTAAGCGGTCCAGCTGACGCCGCCATCCTCGCTGCGAAACACCCCCTGCCCATCGACAGCGGCGAAGACCCGCAGCGCGTCGTTGGGATCGACGACCAGCGAGGAGACCGCCCCGCTCGGAAGGCCGCTCGCGGGAAGGACCTGGCTGAAGGTCGCTCCGCCGTCGGCACTGCGAAACAGCGCGCCGCCGAGGGTCGCGTAATCCCGCAGGCTATCGCCGGGTTGCGTGACGCTTCCGATGCCGGTGCCGTTGATCGTGCCGGCCAGAATTGTTTGACCGGTAATCGCGAGGGCCTTGATCCGGTGCGTCGCCAGGACGTTGACACCCGAAGCGTTGTTGCCCAGCAGCTGCCAGGTGGCACCGGCGTTTGTGGTGCGATACAACCCGACCGCCGAGTCGCCGCTGTCAAAGCTGTTGCTCCATAAGCCTGTGCCCGCGTAAAACGTGTTGCCGGTGGCATCGGCAGGATCGTAAGCCACCGCGCCGATCGCCAGCGAGGCCAGGTGGTCGGACAGGGGCGTCCAGGAGATCGCCGCGGGGTTGGTCGCATCGGCACTGGTCGTCCGCCACACGCCACCATCGACGGTGCCGATGAGGATCTGCGCAGGGTGATTCGGGTTGACGGCCAGGCTTTCAACGGCCCCCGCGACCGGATCATCCGGCGGGGTGCCTGCGTTGCCATAGAGCTGTTCGCTTTGCTGCGCCGGCCCCTGCTCGGTCCAGGTCGGTATCCCAAGCGCTGTTCCCGAGGGGACCGTTCGGTCTTCAAGGCGCTCGACCAGCGGCCGTGACCAGGGCCCTCGCCCTTTGTTCCGACCCCCTGTTCGCCGCACGCCGTGCCCAACCGCTTGGCGTGCCCAGCTGCGCAGCCAGTGGAACTTCATCACGATGTCTCCCGCGGCAAGTAGGGTGCTTGTGCCTCGGCGCGATGGGGTGACGCGGAGCCGCCGGAGGGCGAAGGCCGAAGGGTCACCATTGCGCGCACCCTGAGGAGAGGAGCAGAACGGCGACGAGAACCGTGGTCCGTCGCCCCGCACCTTGTCGTGAGCGCAACCGGCATCCGTGAGGGGGCACTCAGTCAGTTTTGGGAGGCCAACACTATCTCACCAATCCCGGAGCATGATACCATCGGCTGGTGCGGCAGCAAGTGGCAAAGCGGGACAATTAGGCAGTCTGTAGGGGTGGGGTTCCGGATGTGACGGCCGCCCTCGGCGTCACGAAAACGCCCGGTGCCGCGGCGGGTTGCCGTGACACCGGGCGTCTGCGGTCCGTGACGCTCAACCGCCTTTGACGGGCTTCACCCACGGGAACGGGCTGACGATCTCGACCGGCTTGGTCGAAATCTTCTCGCCCAGGATGTTCTCGAAGACGGTCCCGTAGACGTTTTCGATCTTGGACATGCAGTGCGCGGCCATGATCATGTGAACGCGGCCCTGGTTGTTGAGGACCCAGCGGCCGCCCTTGCGATCGGCCAGCATCGCGCTGCCGGGGGCGGCGTCCTTGTTGGCGGCCTCGGCCTTGGCCCGGAAGGTCACGTCCGGCCCGTCGATGGGCGGTGGCGGCAGCTTCGGGGCCAGCGGTTGACCCGACGGGTCGTTGTAGGTCAGGGCGCTCTTGGGATCCTGCTCGATCACCGGGTCGAACAGCACCGGCTCGACCGTCAGGCCGTTCTCGGTACGCAGTTTCTCGGCGTGCGCCTTGCGGAAGTGCGCCTTGAACTTGGCGCCGTCGTCCTTCGCTTCCTTCATGGCGAGCTTCGTCGTCTCGACGACCCATTTGGCTTCGCGGAGCAGCGTGGCGGCGTCCACCGGGCCGGCGACGACGTGCAGCACGCGGCCGTCCGGGGCGCAGAAGTACGAGGCGACGTTGCCGCCCTGCTTCTGCCCATCGACGACCTTGAAGGTTGCGACTTTCTGATAGGACGAGACGAAATTCTCGTTGAGGTACTTGCCGACCTCATCGTTGGCCAGGGCGTTCACACGGAGCGCCTCGGCGTTGTTTCAGGTGAGCTTGGGGTCTTCAAAGACCCCCGAGAGGTGAAGGACGAAGACGAGCTTCTCCTCCTTCTTGGCTTTGTCGGCCGCCTCCTTCGGCGTGTCCACGAACTCGACCTGGGTGCCGTGTTTGCCGCACCCAGCCTCCGACACGGCAGGGAAGGCAAGCATCCCTGGCAAGATGACTAGTAGTAAACCAAAGCGCCGCATAGACTTGCTCCTTTCGGTCCAGAGAAACGCCCCTTCTTCTCTGTCTTCATGATACCCGAACCCTTCGCTCAATCCGAAGAAAAATCCGCGTTCTCAGGGAGGTTGTTACATTCGCAACGCCCCTTCGGAATCGGGCTGGGGCGCGAGTAGTGTGTCACACCCGCGCCAACTGACACAATACTCGCCATGCGCGGCGTAAGTTATGCTTTGGGAACGACTTCTGGCGAAGCAGTATTGTGTCATCCTCTCCGCGAGTTGACACAATACCCACCCGTGAGGGGCCGGCCAGGGCTTCTTGACCACCGCCCGTTCGGGCCTTGTGCGGCACGGCCAAGCCGAACGATCAACCCGTCTGGCCGGGATGGCGCAGGATCCGGCGCGGCACAGCACCATCGAACGGAGCATGAACCACTAGACGCACGTGTGCCTGAGCGACCACGCCGCCGGGCTGGAGGCCCTCCCCTCGCTGCTGGGAGCGGGGGAGATGCCGAAAACGCGGACGGCCGCAACCCCCTGATTCCGCAAGGAGTTGCGGCCGGTTGCGGCTCGTTGAGACGGCCTGAGACAGGGGTGGGTGACCGGACTCGAACCGGCGACATCCAGAGCCACAGTCTGGCGCTCTAACCAACTGAGCTACACCCACCGTACGTCCTGCATGATAACGGCGGGCGGGAAAATGACAAGACGAGGCCGTTGCGGATGAACCTGTCCCGCCCACGGCGTGTCTGCTCACCATGTTGAAGCATTACGCGGCCGATCATCGTTACCTGTTGTCCGCTGCCGGCCGCGCTGCCGGCCTCACCGATCCCGTCGCCATCGACCTCGACGAGTTCGCCGAGCCGCTGCTCAAGAAGGCCCGGCGCGGCCCGCTGGTGCCGATCGACGGCGTCCTGGTCCGCGACTGGGATCCCGACAACCGCCGCACCTATCTCGGCGCCCAACTCGGCCTGCGGCTTTACGACATCGACGGCGTCCGCTTCGCCTCCGTCGGCTTCAACTACCACGACAAGCGCCACTGGTCGGGACTCTCGTTCTACGCGGTCGATCGCACGGATTACCTTCGCCTGTATCGCGTCGCCCTGCGCTGCCGTCGCGACGCCGAGCCGCCCAGCCCGCCGCCCGTCCTCCCCGAGGAGCAGCTCGAACAACTCTGGCGCAACACCATCGGCTACCTCGACCGGGCCAACTTGCGGCGCATCAAGAAGTACGGCGGCCGCGCCCGCCGCGGCGTCCTGCTGACGGGGCCGCCCGGCAACGGCAAGACGATGGCCTGCCGCTGGGTCTGGGAGGAGTGCCGCCGCCGCCGCTGGGAATGGCGCCTCGTCACCCCCGACGCCTACCGTCAGGCGCGCGCCGCCTGCGACCCCGTCGAAGCGGTCAAGGCACTCTTCACCGTCGAGAAGCGCGGCGTCATCTTCTTCGACGACATGGACATCGCCCTCCGCAACCGCGAGACCGTCCAGGAAACCGACGACCAGGCCGTCTTCCTTAGCGCCCTCGACGGCATCAGCATCAACGAGGGCGTCGCCTTCGTCTTCACGACCAACTGCGGCCTCGACCTGATCGACCGGGCCTTCAAGCGGCCGGGGCGCATCGACCTGGTGCTGCGCATCGAGCCGCCGACCGCCGCCCTGCGCCGCCGACTGATCGAGCGCTGGCACGAGGAGGTGCGCCGGGGCATCGACGTCGCCCGGGCCGTCGCCACGACGGAAGGCTACAGCTTCGCCGAGATCGAGGAGCTGAAAAACCTGCTCATCATGCACGGCCTGGACGCCGGCGCCTGGGACTGGGACTGGGCGCTGCGGCAATTCGACGCCAACCGCCACGACCTCGCGGCCCAGCGGCGGCACGTCGGCTTCGCCCCGCCCGAGCCGGCGCGGAACGGCAGCGCCAACGGCCGCTGAGCCTTCCCCGCGCCGCACGTCACGAGGCGCGGGAGCCCAGCGGAGATTGTGCTTGACGCAAATTGAGGCCATCCTTATCTCCCGTGCGTCGCCCGGGTCGGCTCGGGGAACGGGAGGGGCCGGGATGGCCAGCGCGTCCTGTACGACGGTCACGCGGGAGGGAATCGACGGCTCGCGGACCGTCGGCCAGTTTGCCCGCGCCCTGGCCCTGGCCCTGCTGGCGACGCTGCTGGGTTGTGCGATCTACCTGGCGGAGAAGCATGCCTATCCCCAGGACAGCCGCTTCGCGAAAAACCCCATCGAGATCATGGTCCGCTGCCTGGGGCTGGCCCACTTCCTCGTCGGTTGGCTGTTCCTGCTGACGTCGTCGCGCCTCCGCAGTCCGCCGGCACTCGGCCGGCTGCTCCTCGGCACGCTGGCCGGCATCGCCCTGTGTGCGCTGTTCGCCTGCCTTGGCTCTCTTCGCAATCCGTTCCTGTACCTGCTCTTTTACGGGTCTTTCCTGTTCCACGAGGTCCGCGACGAGGCCGTCATCTACCGGAACCACGAGGACGCCCGCTCCCCGGAGTTGCTTGGCTCGTTCAGCCTGGCGACCGCGCTTCTGTTCGTGACGCTGCTGTCGGCCGGCTACGCCTTCTTCCTGACGTGCTTTTCGCGCGGCGGTCCGTCTCCGGTCGGCCTGTGGGCGGTTGCCGGCGCCCTGGCGGTGGCGGCTGCCTGGTCGATGCACCGCTTCCTGCGCCTGACCCGCGGCGAGCTGGCTCGCTTCCTGACTGAGCATCGCCCCCTGGTCGTGGTCTACCTCGCTCTCCTCGGGATTCTCGTGCTGAGCGCGCCGCTAGGCTCCATCGGCGTCATCGTCCTGGTTCACGTCGCCAGCTGGCTGCTCTTCGTCCGCAGCCGGCTCCAGGATCGGCCGGCGCCGTCGCCGCGCCATCTCTGGGCCTGGCTGCGCTCGACGCCCACTGGCTTCCTGGTGCTACACCTGGGCTTGGCCCTGGTCCTGTTCGTGCTGATGGCGCTGCGCGTCCACGTCTGGCGGCGCGGCGGCTTTCTCAGCGAGTCGCTGGCGGCCGGCAGCTTCTGCTACTGGGCGCTCATGCACATTTGCACGTCGTTTTGGTCTTCGCGATGAGCGAGGCAGTCCGGGCCGGGGAGACAGGGATCCCGCATGGACCTACGAACCTCCATCGACCTAGGCGGGCCGTGCCCGCCGCAAGCCGCGCCGCCATTCCTCGCGCCAACTCTCGGGCATGCCGCGGTAGAACTGCCGGGCCATCGCGATCAAGCCGACGATGCCCCCGGCCAACAGCCCCAGCAGCACCCCCCAGCGGAGGAACGTGTCGGGCAGCGGGGAGCCGTGGATCGACTCCATCAGGGTCCCGGCCCCTGCCATCGGCGCCAGGTAGGTGCCGTTGATGACGGCGCACAGGACCGAGGCCAGCAGGGCACCCCTCGGGCTGCGCTCGTGCATCAGGCCGAGACTCGCGTTGCCGGAGGGTTCCCGGCTGGACGCCTTCTTGATGAGGTAGGCGATGGGGACCAGCGTGACGGCGTGCAGACACGCCATGAGCAGAGTGAACCCCATCATCCCGAGCAGCGCCCCGGCGACGGCCTCCAGGCTGGTTTGTCCGGCGGCGTCGAGGAGGCCCTCCGCGCCCCCGCCGAAGGCCGCTTCCAAAGCGGCGCCGATGACCACACCCCAGCCGCACCCCGCCAGCACGGCATGGTTCAGAAACGGGCCGTTTCAGGTGGCCCGTGCCCGTGCCCGTGCCCGTGCCCGTGCCCGATTCCAGACCGGGCACGGGCACGGGCACGGGCAGAGCGCGACCCGCGTTTGAACCAGCCCGCCAGCACCCAGACGACGGCATTCGCGTAGGCCCGCAAGAACAGGCGGGCCGTGATCGCCCATTGCTGCTGCATGGTCGCCTCCTGGTCCACGTCAAACGCTGACGCCCAGCCCCGGTCCTTCCGGCACCCACAGCCGGTCCGCCTCGTAGTGCAACGGGGCCCGCGTCAGCGCCTGCTCGTAGTATACCGGCCCGATCAGGTCGCCGGGGAAGCGTTCGCACTGAATGTTCGCGGTGCAGACCGTGACGTGAGCCATCGCCGCCGTCGCCACCTCGCGCTCCAGGTTGCTGCCGATGGTGCAGGGGATGCCGGCCGCCTCGGCGATGCGGGCGATCTGCTGCGTCGGCCGGATGCCGCCGTGCTTGCCCGGGTACAGGCTCAGCACGTCGGCGGCGCCGGCGCGGATCACCTCCAGGGCGTCCTGCGGCGTGAAGACACTCTCGTCGGCCATGATCGGGATGCCGCTGCGGCGGCGCACCTCGGCCATCGCCGCGTGGTCGCCGCGCCGCGTCGGCTGCTCGAACAGCGCCACGTCGAGCTTCTCGAGGTGGGCCGCCGCCCACACGGCCTGATCGACCGTGTAGCCGCCGTTGGCATCGACCGACAGCCACACCGAGGGGCCGATCGCCTCGCGCACCGCCCGCAGCCGCTCCACGTCGGCGCGCGGGTGGTCATCGCGGCCGACCTTCACCTTGATCGCCCGCCAGCCGCGCTCGACCATGCGCTGAGCTCGCTGCGCCGCCAGCATCGGCTCGACGGCGCCGATCACGAACTTGAGGCGGATGCCGACATCGAACCCTCGCCCCTCCGGGGAGAGGGGCGGTGACAAGGGGTTCGCACGCCCCCCGAGCAGTCGGTACACCGGCACGCCGAGCGCCTGCCCTTGCAGGTCGAGCAGCGCCATCTCGACGGCCCCCTTGGCGAAGCTGTTGCCGAAGACCACACGGTCCATGCGGTGCGAAATCCATTCGAGGTCGAACGGGTCGGCACCGACAAGGACGGGGGCCAATTCCTGCTCGATCAGGGCGACGGTGCCGGCCTGCGTCTCGCCGCTCCAGACGCTGGTGACGCTGGCCTCGCCGAGGCCGACCCGGCCGGCGTCGTCGGTCACCCGGACGAGGACGTAATTGCCCTTCATGTGTCCGCCGTCGGGCGTCAGGAAGGTGAGGGAAGAGACGATGGCCAGGTCGCGGTGGACCTGGCCGAAGATCGGCTCGGCGCGGACGGCGCTGATCGGCATCGTACGGCTCCTTTGCGGGGAGGACCGGGCCGGGCAAACTCGTCCGCCCGGGGATCATGATAGAAACCGCGAGCGGAGATTCCCGCCGCGTTCCCCGTGTTGAGCGAAGGGGGGAAGCCGGCTACAGTGAAGGCATGGCAACCGCAACACCTCCCGCCCTCGAACCCGCCGCTCCCGAGGTCAAGCGCTACGAGCGGCAGAAGCTCATCGCGACCATCGTCAACGGCCTGCTCAGCCTGGCCGCCCTCGCCGTGGCCGCCCTGCTGCTGGGCCCGTGGATCGATCAGCAGGTGCGCCGCCTCACTGGCCCGAACGACTGGCTGCGCCTCGTCGCGATCGGCTTCGTTTACGCCGCGGGGCTGGAATTGCTCACCCTGCCGGTCAGCTTCTGGTCGAGCTACGTCCTTGAGCACCGCTACGGCCTGAGCAACCAGACCCTGCGGCGCTGGGTCTGGCGGCGCGTCAAGGGCTACCTCATCGGCGGTCCCCTCGGCCTGGTGCTGCTGCTGGGGCTGTACGTCCTGCTCTGGTTCGGGGGAGAGCGGTGGTGGGTGTGGGCGACGGCCGGCTGGCTGCTGCTGACGCTGGTCATGGGACAGCTGCTGCCCACCGTCATCTTGCCGCTCTTCTACAAGGTGACGCCGCTGGACGACGCCCCGTTGCTCGAACGCCTCCGGCGTCTCACGGAAGGGACCGGGTTGAAGGTCGAAGGCATCTACCGCCTGGGGCTGAGTGCGGACACGAAAAAGGCCAACGCCGCCCTCGCGGGATTGGGTCGCAGCCGCCGCGTCCTGCTGGGCGACACGCTGCTCGGCGAATTCACCCCGGAAGAAATCGAGGTGATCTTCGCTCACGAAGTCGGCCACCACGTCCACCGGCATCTGCCGAAAATGATCGTCGCCGGTGCCGTCCTGGCAGGCGCCGGCTTCTGGCTGGTGGACCTTATCCTGCGTCTGGCGGCGGAGTCGCGCGGCTACGCCAGCTTCGACGACCCGGCGGCCCTGCCGCTGGTCCTGCTGGTGCTGACGGTGCTCGGGCTGGTGCTGGCCCCGGCGCAGAATGCCGTCAGCCGCTTCTTCGAGCGCCAGTGCGACCGCTATGCCCTGGAAAAGACCGGATTGGTGCAGGCGTATCGCTCGGCGTTCCTCAAACTGGCCCGGCTGAACAAGGCCGACCCCGACCCGTACCCACTCGTCGTCTGGCTGTTCGACGACCACCCGCCGATTCGGGAACGGCTGGCGATGGCCTCGCAATTCGACGGGGTGACCGGTTAGAAATTGGATCAATAACCTTCCTGCCGCTTGCGGCTTCGCAGGGCATGCGAAGCCGCAAGCGGCGAAACGAAACACCCTCTCATGTTCCTTTAATCCGGCCCCTGGTAGAGTCAGCGGGGAATTGCCAGGCGGCCGGAGATGGGTACGCGAGAGCCTGCGGGTGCGGAGGTCGTGGTACCCCTCTTCCGCCCGCGGCTCTCGTCCCTCTCACTCGGGTAACCTGCCGTGCGTGTACTCCTCGTCGAAGACCATAAGCCGCTCGTCCGTGCCCTCCGCCAGGGATTGGAGGAGGAGGGGCTCGCCGTGGACGTTGCGCTTGATGGCGAGGAGGCCGATTTCAAGGCCCGCAGCGCCCAGTACGACGCCATCGTCCTCGACATCATGCTGCCCAAGAAGGACGGCCTGACGCTCCTCAAGGAGTGGCGGCAGGAGGGGATCAAGACGCACGTGCTGATGCTGACCGCCCGCGGCACCCTCGAAGACAAGGTGCGCGGCCTCGATTCCGGGGCCGACGACTACCTCACCAAGCCGTTCGCGCTGGAGGAATTGCTGGCCCGGCTGCGGGCGCTGATCCGCCGCGGCCACGAGGTCAAGGATCCGGTGCTCCGGGTCCACGACCTGGAGATCGATACCGCCACGCGCACCGTCAAGCGCGGGGGGCAGGCGATCCACCTGACGCCGCGCGAGTACGCCTTGCTCCAATTCCTGGCGTTCCACCGGGGGCGCGTCGTCAGCCGCACCATGATCTGGGAACACCTGTACGACGAGCACGACGAGAGCACGTCGAATGTCGTGGACGTGTACATCCGCTATCTGCGGAACAAGATCGACAAGGGATTTGAGTCGCCGTTGATCCTGACGCGCTGGGGGGAGGGCTACTTGTTACGGGGTGACGACACATGAGGTCGATTCGGCTGTCGCTGCTGGTGTACTTCCTCGGCTTGCTCGCGCTGGCCCTGGGGGCGGTGTCGTTCCTGGTGTACCGCTCCAGCAAGGAGACGCTGGCGGAAAAGAACGTCGCGACGCGGAAGCTGATCGAGCGGCAGTACGAGGACCTCCGCGCCAAGGAGCGCGCGCGCCTCGACGAGGCCCTCCTCGCCGACGCGCGGCGGTTGGTCGATCACGCACACATCCAGCCCGACCCTCGACCTGGTCAGCCTCCCTTTGAGCAACCCCAGGCCTGGCGGCGCTCCTCAGCCTTGGGGACGGCGACGCTGGTGGGGTTGATCTCCGCCGGCGACACCCCCACGGCCGCGTGGGCGTATGTGGGCCTGAACCAGCTGGGGGGGCTGCCGCGCTTCCCCTCCGCCACCGAGATCAAGCTCGACGAGAGCGACCCGCACGCGGACGACCCGGCCGATCACCGCCGCCTCGTCACGGACTACCTCGAGATCCAGTGCGGCTTCCCCATGCTGGTCACCTACCGTTCGCCCTCGCTGGACGGCCTTTGGCTGTCCGGCATTCAAGAGACGATCCCTCCCAAAGAATACTTGGGGCCGGAATACCGGGACGTCGAGCTGCACCCCGGTGTCACTGTTCGCCGCGTCCTGTTCCGGTACGCCCTTCAGGTCGCCCCCCCGTCGGGCCCCTTGCCGCCGGGCGGCGCGCCCGGCGATACCCGCCCTCGTTCGGCCGGGGGAGACCGGCCCTTCTCGCGCGCGGGGTTCCGCACGTGGTGCACGGTCCTCGCCGCCTACGGCCCCGGCTGGTCGGAGGACGCCATCGCCCCCTTCCGGGCGCAGCGCGACGAGGACCTGGCCAACCTCGAGCAAAGGACCATCGACTCGCTGACCGAGCTTCGCAACCGCCTGTTGGGCGTCAGCCTGGCCACCTTCGCCGCCGTCGTGATCGGCGGCTACTTCCTCGTCTGCCTCGGCCTGTTGCCGCTGCGCCGCCTCGGCGACGCCGTCAGCAAGGTGTCCGAGAGGGACTTCCGCCTCCAGTTCAACGAGTCGCGACTGCCCTCGGAGCTGGCCCCCATCGTTAATCACCTCCAGCGGACGCTCGACGAACTGCGCCGGGCCTTTGAACGCGAGAAGCAGGCGTCGGCCGACATTTCGCACGAGCTGCGCACCCCGGTGGCCGCCCTGCTCACCACGCTCGAGGTCGCCCTCCGGAAGCCGCGCAAGCCCGACGAGTACCGCGAGGTACTCGCCGAGTGCCGCGAGAGTGGCCAGCAGATCAGCCAACTCGTCGAGCGGTTGCTGACGCTGGCCCGCATCGACGCCGGTGTGGACCGGCTGCGCGTGGAAACGGTGGACGTGTCGGCGCTAGCGGAGCAGTGTACGGCCCTGGTCCGTCCGCTGGCCGAGGCGCGCGGGCTAACATTGCGGCTGCACCGTGAAGGCGAGGCATGCCTGCAAGGCGACCCCGGCAAGCTGCGCGAGGTGCTGACCAACCTGCTGCACAACGCCATCGAGTACAACAGGCCCGACGGCCGCGTCGATCTGACGGTAGCCCGGCACAACGGCACCCTCTGCGTCGAGGTGCGCGACACCGGCGTGGGCATCGCCGCCGAGGCCCGGGCGCACATCTTCGAGCGCTTCTATCGGGCCGACCCGTCGCGCCACGCCGAGGGGCTGCACGCCGGTCTCGGGTTGGCCATCGTCAAGGGCTACGTCGATCTGATGGGCGGGTCCATTGCCGTCGAGAGCGCCGAGGGCCAGGGCAGCACCTTCCGGGTAGAACTGCCCGCGAACTGAGCAACCTTCGTTCGGAAACGGAGCGTGAGAGCGAGCACAGGGGTACCCATGAGTACGACAGCGACGCTGCCCCGGCGCAAGCGAAAAGCGAAGGGCGACCACAATAAGTACCTCGACGACCCCGAGGTGGTGCTGATGTTGCGGGTGCAGGACGGCGACGACGGCGCCTTCGGGGAACTGGTGCAGCGTTACCGGTCCCGGGTCTTCGGCAGCTTCATCAAGCGCCTCGGCGACCGGCAGGAGGCCGAGGACCTGACCCAAGAAGTCTTCCTGCGCCTGTACCGCTCGCGCCGCAGCTACCAGCCGCGCGCCCGCTTCGCCACCTGGCTGTTCCACGTCTCGCAAAACGTGGCCCGCAACGCCCTGCGCTCGCGGCGGCGGCGGCCGGCGCTGCGCCTGGAAACGCTGACCTCGCCGGGCGACCCCGGGGCAGCCGAGGCGCTGCTGACCGACCACGGCGAGGGGCCGTCGCGGCGGATGGAGCGCTCGGAGCTGGCCGGCGTGGTGCGGGCGGCGGTGTCGGCGCTGGCCGGCCGGCAGCGCGCCGCCGTCGAACTGCACCAGTTTCACGACCACACCTACGCCGAGGTCGCCGCCGAACTGGACATGACCCCCAAGGCCGCCAAGAGCCTCCTCTATCGGGCGCGCAACGAACTGCGCGAAGCCCTGGGCCCGTTCATGGAAGTCGTTTGAACTCACTTCTCCACAAGCCGACGCGGAATCCTCCGTCTCGCCGATGCCGCACTGCCGCGCCGGGTGGACAACCGATCCGCCCGAAGGTACAACGGCGGAGGTTTCCATCAGGAGGCGAGAATGCGAACGAGCACGGGGTTGGCCCTGGCGCTGCTGCTGACAGGAGTCGGGCCGCTGGGCGCCGACGACCGCGACGCGGTGCGGACCGTCGTGGCCGAGGCGATCAAGGCCCACGGCGGCGAGGATGCCCTGGCCAAACTGCGGGCCGTGGTGCGCAAGTCCGCGGGTCAGGTGACCGTCTCGGGCAAGGAGGTTCCCTTCGCCGAGGAGCACACCGCCCAGCTGCCCGAGCGCTGCCGCCGTGAAACCGAACTGCGGGCCGGTGCGCAGAAGCTGCTCGTCCTCGTCGTCGTCAACGGCGACAAGGGTTGGCAGAGCGCCGGCGGAGCCGTCATCGACGTCGGCGCCGCGCGCCTCAAGGAGCTGCGCGAGGACGCCTACGCGCAGTGGCTGACGACGCTGCTGCCCTTGAAGACGGACGCCTCCTTGCGGCTGGCGCCGTTGCCCGAGGCGAAGGTCAACGGCGAGCCGGCGCTGGGCGTCAAGGTGTCGAGCAAAGGGCACGCCGACGTCAACCTCTACTTCGAGAAGAAGAGTCGGTTGCTCGTCAAGAGTGAGCGCCAGGCCAGCGAGGGCGGCGATACCGTCGTCAAGGAAGAAACCTTCTCCGGGTACAAGGAATTTGACGGCGTCAAGCTGCCGACCCGGGTCGTGCAGACGGTCGGCGGCAAGAAGTTCAGCGACACGACCGAGGCCGCCTACAAGTTCCCGAGCAAACTCGAGGAGGCGACGTTCGGCAAGCCCTAGCCGCTTGCGGCTTCGCACTTGCGAAGCCGCAAGCGGCTAGGGCTTGCCCCACGCCGGCAGGGGCAGGGGCGCCGGCGATTCCTTCAGCCCGCTGCCCGGGGTGATGGCGCCGCGCACGCCCAGCGATTCGGGGTGACGGGCGATCTTGTCGCTGAAGACGTTCACGTCGCGCAGGATCGGCTCCAGCTTCGGCAGCAGGTGTGCGATCATACAGGCCGCCTCGTCGAGGTGGTTGTAGAGCGACGGGTCGTTGATCAATTTCTTCAGGGTGCCGTCGCCGCGGTCGATCACCTTGAGCAATTCCTGCACGTCGGCCGCCACGCTGTTCATTCGGGCCGTGCCCTCGTCGAGGTTCTTGGCGATGGCGGCGTTGCGCTCGGCGAACGGCTTCGTCGCCTGTTTCAGGTCGCCCATCACCTCGTCCGCCTTGACCAGCGTGTCGTTGAGGCGGCGCATCGCCTTCTGGCTGTCCGTCAGCAAATCCTCGGTCTTCTTGCTGATCGTCGGCAGGTTCTCGGTGCCGGCGCGGAAGTTCTTCAGGGCCGCCGTCAGGTTGCGCCGGTTCTCGTCGCTGAGGACATCGGCGATCCTCTCCTCGTTGGCGTCGAGGATCAGCTTGGCGCGCTCGCCGGTCTTCTGCCAGGTGATGAGGGTCGCCTGCATCTGCTCGTTGGTCCTCTTGACCTCGGGGAGCGCCTCGCGCGCTTCCTTGGCGAGGGCGGCGAATTCCGTAGCCGACTTGCGGAGATCGGGGATCGCTTGACGGGATTCTTTCGCCAACTCGCGGAGTTCCTCGTTGGTCCGGCGCAACTCGGGCATGGTGTCGTTGAGGGAACGGGCCACGCCGCCGACGTCGGTCGCCGCCTTCCTGATCTCCGGGACGGTCTCGCGCGTGGCCTTCGCCAGGTCGCGCACCTCGTCGTTGGTCTTGCGCAGCTCCGGCACCATCTCGCGCGTGGCCTTGGCAAGCTCGCGGTACTCGCGCGCCGTCTCCTCCAGGACGGGAGCCATCTTCTCGTAGCGCTGGGCTGCCTTGCGGATGTCGTTGAGCGCCTCCTGCGTGGTCGGCAGCACCTCCGACGCCTGGGTGATGACGGTGTTCATGGTCGCCTCGCGGACCCCGTCCAGCTCGTCGCCCGGCGGCACGGGACTGCTATCGACCTGCCCGGCGTCGCCGCGGAGGGGGAGGAAGTCGATCGACGTGTCGCCGCCGAGCAAGCCGTGGACCAGCGTCGGCTGCTCGTTGCGGCGGAGGGTGTACTGATGCTCGATCACGATCTGGACCCGTACCTTGCCGGCGTCGTCGAGGGTGATGTGCCGGACCTCGCCGACGCGGATACCGGAGAGGCGCACGGGCGTGCCCGGCTCGACGCCGGGCGCGTTGGCGAAGCGCACCGTGTACTCGTGGGCGCGGACGAAGAGCCGCGGGAAGCTGCCGAAGAGGGTGATCAGCACCGCCAGCAGCAGCAGCGAGGACAGCACAAACACGCCGATGCGGAAGCGCAGCGTCTGCTCGTTCATGGGTGGGTTGCTCCTCGGTAGCCGCTTGCGGCTTAGCGTTCGCGTCACCAGGGTGACGCGAACGCTAAGCCGCAAGCGGCTCAATTGCCGTTCCTCGTCAACTCGCTCAGGCGCTCACGGGCCTCGCCCTGGACGAACTGGCGCACGCGCGGGTCGGGACAGCGCGCCAGCTCGGCGGGCGTGCCGTCGAAGATGACCTGACCCTCACCTGCCTTCAGGCGCGACAGCGGGAAGAACATCACCACGCGATCGGCCACCTTCGTCACCGTCTTCATCTCGTGTGTCACCACGACGCTCGTGACGGGGTGGCTCCGCCGGGCCTGAAGGATTAGTTCATTGATGACGTCGGTCATGATCGGGTCGAGGCCGGTGGTCGGCTCGTCGTAGAGCATGACCTCGGGGTTGAGGGCCAGGGCGCGAGCCAGGCCGACGCGCTTCTTCATGCCGCCGGACAGCTCGGCCGGCTTCTTCTCCTCGACACCGGCGGTCAGTCCGACTTCCTGCAAGCGCTGGCGAACGATCTCGCGCACCTCGGCCTCGGGGTGGCCGCCCTGGGCTCGCAGGCCGAAGGCGACGTTGTCGTAGACCGACAGGCTGTCGAACAGCGCCGCTCCCTGGAAGAGGAAGCCGAAGCGCAGCCGCTGCGTCGTCAGGTCGCGCTCGCGCAGCTCGGTCAGGATCTTGCCATCGAACAGCACGCGCCCCGCGGTCGGCCGCAGCAGGGCGATGATCAGCTTGAGCAGCACCGTCTTGCCGCAGCCGCTCTCGCCGATGACCGCCAACGTCTCACCGCGGCGCACCTGGACGTTGACGTCGCGCAGGACGGGCTGCTCGGCGAACTGGATCGCCACGCGGTCGAAGGCTATCAGGGGGGTAGAAGGTGTACTCATGGTGGCGTCTGCGTGAGCTTCCTGTCAAATCATCTTGATCCCGTTGGCGGGCCAGAGGAAATCGTGCAGGTTGTTGAGGAACATGGCCAGGAAGAAGTCGAGGACGAGGATGGCGATAAAGGAGGCGACGAAGGCCTCGGTGGCGGCCCGGCCGACCCCCTCGGCGCCGGCCTTGCTGTGAAAGCCGCGGTGGCACGAAATTACCGCGATGGCGGCGCCGAAGAAGGTCGGCTTGATGAGGCCAGTCACGACGTCCCAAAGGCTGAGCATGCTTTGCGTGTGCTGCCAGTAATAGTAGGCCTCGACGTGATAGACGCGGATGCAGATCAGGGCGCCGCCCATGACGCCCATGAAGTCGGCCATCACCGTCAGCAGCGGGATGAGCAGCACGCAGGCGAGGAAGCGCGGCACCGCCAGGTAATGCACCGGGTTGGCCCCGAGGCAGGACAGGGCGTCGATTTGCTCGGTGACGCGCATGGTGGCCAATTCGGCGGCCATGGCGCTGCCGACGCGGCCGGCCAGCATCGTCGCGGCCAACACCGGCCCCAACTCGCGGACCACCGAGATATTGATGATCCCGCCCAGGTGCGTCGCCAGCCCCAGCTGGTGAAACTGACCGTAGGATTGTACGGCCAGCACCATGCCGATGAACATCCCGGTAATCGCGACCACCGGCACACTGCGGACTCCGACCGTGTACAGGGCCGGCAACAGCGTCCGGGCGAACGGCCGATGCCGCGCCAGCCAGCCGAGGATCTGGGCGGCGAACAGGCTGACATCGCCCAGCGCAACCAGGCTGGAGTACACCGGGGCCCCCAGGGCCGCTAGCCCGCCAGTCGTTTCCCGGTCCGCCGTGGCCATCGGAGTAGTCTCCTCTGAGGCCGCTTGCGGCTTCGCACGCCCTGCGAAGCCGCAAGCGGCTCCCTCCCTGGAATCGGCAAGCGGCACAGGGCGGGCAAAATGAAAAGACGGCGGGGGACACGGGAAGTTGTCCGGGTGTGCCGGCCGGAGCGCTTATTCGGTGCCGTTGCGCGACGGCGTCGGTGCGGCAACCTCGACCGGCAGCACTTCAGGGATCGCTTCCTCCTCTTCCTGGCGGGCGCGTTCCTCTTCCACGCGCCGCACCGCCCACAGCTCGCGCTGCCCGGCGTAGGCGACGAAGAGGGCGACGAAGACGAGTATCGGCATGAATTGGATTTCGCCGGAGAGGAGATACCAGCCGGCCGGCCCCAGGATGGGGATGAGGACGGCCAGGACCAGGCCGATGCGGGCGGCCAGTTCCGTGGCGCGGAGACGGCCGAGCCGGACCTGCAGCAGGCTGCGGAGCACCCGGCCGCCGTCCATCGGGAAGGCGGGCAGGAGGTTGAAGAAGCCGAGGAGCAGGTTGGCGGCCAGTAAGGTCAGGACGAACGAGCCGGCGAGGTTGCCCGTCGTTTCCCCATTCAACTCTCGGGGGACGAGGCCCATGCCGAAGGGGAGAAAGACGAGGGTCAGCACGAAGGCGATGGCAACGTTGACGGCCGGCCCCGCCAGGGCGACGAACAATTCCTCCCACGGGCGCTTGCCGAGCCCCTCCAGGCGGGCGACGCCGCCGAGGGCGCACAGGGTGATGTCGCGCGTGCGGATGCCGTAGGCGCGGGCGGTCAGGCAGTGGCCGAATTCGTGCAGCAGCACGCAGGTGAAGATGGCCGGCACCAGCGCGGCACTGGCGAGCACGTGCGGCAGGGACGACTGCTCCCAGGCGCCGCCCAGGGCCAGGACAACCAGGAGCAGGCACGACCAGTGGACGTAGACAGGGATACCGAACAGTTTGCCGACCTGCCAGGCAGAGAACATGGCCAACCGCTTTCGTAAGGCCGGGTCCGGGGCGCCCGCCTCCTTTCCCGGAAGCAGGAACCCCTACAATGATTGTAGACGGGGCGGGCGGGGGCAGGGTGGCCGACTCGCGGGGCGAGTCGGCCACGGGATTGGTTGTCTCCGAACCTGGCAACCCCCTCGGCTCGTCTAAGACAGTGAAGGCGTGAGCAGGCGTTCCAGTGTCGGGCGCCGGCCCGCCGACCGCACCCAGCAGGAGAACCTTGATGAAGCGCAACCAGAAGGGGGCCAAGCGGCGACGTCGTCAGATTCGGGCCTGGAGCCTCGAGCAGGCCCGTGCGGCGCTCCCGTATCTCTCTTCGGTGGTGTGTTCCCTTCGCGAGCACCGGCTCGAAGCGGTGACGCAGCACCGGAACGCGGAACGGCTGGCCCGGCGCCCCGGTCGGCCGAATCGTGATAGCTTGATCGCCCATGCCGAATCGGTCCAGGCCGCCGAGCAGGCCGACGAGCGCTTCCGCGAAGCGCTGGCCGAGCTCGAAGTCCTCGACGTCTACCTCATCGATCCCATCGCCGGGCAAGCACTGATTCCGTTCGCCCACGAAGATAACCTCGCCTGGTACGTTTACGACGCCTTTGACCCGGAACCGTTGCGGTTCTGGCGCTACCACAGCGACCCACTCGACACCCGTCGCCCCCTCGGAGAACTCGAGCGCGACGAGGAGCAACGCACCTGGCTCGCCTGAGCCGCTTGCGGCTTCGCATGACCTGAGAAAGCCCACGGGCCGCACCCCGTGGGCTTTCTCAGCTTTCCTGCCTCTTCAGGGCGGCCTCGACCGCCGCCGCGCCGACCAGCGGCGCCGCGCAGGTGAAATGCTCGCAGACGTACATCGTTACTCCGTCATTCGCCGTCTTCCCAGCCAGCAGCGGCACGACCGCGTCGGCCTGCGCGTCGCCCGCCCCCTTCAGCGCCACGACCTTGTGCGGCCGGAATCCGCTTCGGATCGCGCGCAGCACCCGCTTCGTCTCCTCGTTCGCCGGGTCGCCGACGACGGCAATCTCCTTCACCGGCCCGAGGTCGAAGTCGTAGGCGAGGAGCATTTGCCCCGCGGCCATCGGCGACGCTTCCATGATCCCGCGGAACAGGCGTAGCGTCCGCTCCGCCTTGTCGCGCAGGTCGGCCCGACCGGTGAGTGTCGCCAGCCGCAGCAGCGCTGTCACGGCCATCGCGTTGCCCGACGGCGTGGCGTTGTCGTGCGGGTCCTTGGTGCGGGCGATGAGCTGCTCGTGGTCGCGGCCGGTGTAGTAGAAGCCGCCTTCCGCCTCGTCCCAAAACTGCTCGAGCATCACCCGCGCCACGTCCAGCGCCGCCTCGATCCAGCGCGGCTCGAAGGTCGTCTCGTAGACGCTCACCAGGGCGTCGAGGAAGTAGGCGTAATCCTCCAGGTAGCCGTTGAGCTTCGGCGCCGAGCTGCAGCTCCAGGTGCGGTACAGTCGCCCATCGGACATCCGCATCGTGTGCAGGATGAAGTCGGCGGCTCGCGCCGCCACCTTCGCATACGCCGGGTCGTCCAGCGCCTGCGCCGCCTGGGCGAAGGCGGCGATCATCAGGCCGTTCCACGCGGTCAGCACCTTCTCGTCGCGCCCGGGCCAGACACGGTGGCTGCGCACCTCGAACAATCGGCCCTTCGCCTCGTTCAGCAGGCGGCGCAGCTTCGGCTCGTCGATCTTCATGAGGCGAGCGCACTGCTCGTAGGTCTTGGATCGGTGCAGGATGTTTTTCTCTTCCCAGTTGCCCTCCGGGGTGACGTCGTAGACGTAGTCGAACACGGTAGCGAGGTCGCTGCCGATCACTTCTTCGACCTCCGCCGCCGACCACACGAAGAACTTGCCCTCCTCGCCCTCGCTGTCGGCGTCCTGCGTGCTGTAGAAGGCGCCGTCGGGGCCGGTCATCTCGCGGCGGACATAGGCCAGCGTTTCCTCGACCACCTCGCGGTAGAACGGCTCCCCGGTGGCCTGGAACGCCTCCAGGTAGGCGAGGGTGAGCAGGGCGTTGTCGTAGAGCATCTTCTCGAAGTGCGGCACCAGCCAGCGCGCGTCGGTGCTGTAGCGGTGGAAGCCGCCGCCGAGCTGGTCGTACATCCCACCCATCGCCATCCGGTCGAGCGTCAATCGGACCATTTGCAGAGCGTGTTCGTCATCGAAGCGCTTCGCCACGCGCAGCAGCAGGCGCAGCTCGGTCGGGTGCGGGAACTTGGGCTGGGTACCGAAGCCGCCCTCGCGCGGGTCGAAGGCCCGGCCGAGCTGCCCGGTCACCTGGCGCAGCAGCGCCGGGTCGAGGTCGCCCGTCGCGGGTTCCAAACGCAAGAGGTCGCGCAGGTCCTGGGTGACTACCTGCGCGGACTGCTGCACCTCGTCGCGGCGGTTCTGCCACCAGTCGATGACCGAGAGCAGCACGCGGCGGAAGCTGGGCATGTGGCCGCCGTAGCGCTCGTCGGGCGGGAAGTAGGTGCCGCCGAAGAAGGGCTGAAGGTCGGGCGTGAGGAAGACCGACATGGGCCAGCCGCCGTGGCCGGTCGCGCGCTGGACGAAGGCCATGTAAATCTGGTCGAGGTCGGGGCGCTCCTCGCGGTCCACCTTGATGCTGACGAAGTGTTCGTTGAGGATGCGGCCGACCTCGGGGTCCTCGAAGCTCTCGTGCTCCATGACGTGGCACCAGTGGCACGCCGAGTAGCCGATGCTGAGGAAGATGGGCCGTTCCAGGGCGCGGGCGCGGGCCAGCGCCTCGTCGCCCCAGGAGAACCAGTCCACGGGGTTGTGGGCGTGCTGGCGGAGGTAGGGGCTGGTTTCCTGCGCGAGCCGGTTGGTGAACTGCGGCGCTTGCGACATGGCGGACTCCGGGACGGGTGTCTAATGGCGAGCGGCGCGGCGTCAGCCCGCCGGTTTCGGCTAATGGCGAGCGGCGCGGCGTCAGCCCGCCGGTTTCGGCTTCACCGGCGGGCTGACGCCGCGCCGCTCGCCATTAGTGAAACAGTTTCTAAACAGTGTAGCCGCGAGCGCTTCTCCTGAAACGCTCGCGGCTACACTATTCCGTCTTCGCTCATCAGGCGTACTCGCGATACGGCGGACGGCTGCTGCCCGGTTGCGGCAGGGGATACTTGCCGTCGGGGCCGGCGACGAGCGGGGCGGCCGACGCCAGGGTCAACTTATCGACGTTGGGGGCGAACTCGTGCGGGCTGTTGAGGATCTGGTCGTAGGTGATGGTCTGGCCGGTGTGGGCGGCCATGCGGCCCATCGCGGTCACCAGGCTGGCGCGGGCGCCGCGCTCGACCTCGTTGTACGGCTTGTTGTCGCGGATGGCGGCGATCAGGTGGTCCCACTCCAGGTCGTAGGGGTTCGGCTCGGGCCGGTCGAAGGCCCAGATCTGATCGGCCTTCTTGGCGATCGGGGGCAGGTTGTGTCCCTTGTAGAGGCGCGGCCGGGCCGGGCTGTGCGAGTTGAACGAGATGATGCCGCAGCCCTTGGTCCCGTGGACGTAGCTGGCGAAGCGCTCGCGGCAGCCGAACATGGTCCGGCCCTCGAGTTGCAGCTTGGTGCCGTCCGCGAAGGTGTACTCGACCGAGTAGACGTCGAAGTTCTGGTCGATGGTTGGCTGGCTGCCCTTTTCCTTGGTGGTCAGGTGGTAGTGCCGGCCGCCGGAGCCCTCGGCCTGCACCGGCCAGTCGCCCTTCATCCAGCAGCACTCGTCGATGTTGTGGATGAGGAAGTCGCTGTAGCAGCCGCCGCTGGCCCACAGGAAGCCGTGGAACTGGCGGATCTGGTACTCCAGCTCGCTCATCTCCTTCGGCCGCGGCCCGACCTGGGAGCTGGCCTCGGGCCCCTTCTGCCGGTAGGCCTGCAGCAGCATGATGTCGCCGATGGCGCCCCTCTGGAGCTGCTCCAGCAGCTCGGCGCGGGCGACGCAGTGGCGGCACATCAGGCCAACGCCGACCTTCAGCCCCGCCTTGACCGACTCCTCGCCGAGCTTGAACATGCGGCGGCTGCTCGGGCCGTCCACCGCGATCGGCTTCTCCATGAAGACGTTGACGCCCTTCTGAATGGCGTAGGTGAAGTGGACCCAGCGAAAGGCCGGCGGCGTGGTCAGGATGACCACGTCCCCCTTGCGCAGGCTGTCGATGGCGGCCTTGTAGGCGTCGAAGCCGAGGAACTTGCGAGACTCGGGTACGTCCACCAGCGTGTTGAACTTGTCGCTGAGGAGGTTCTTGAGGTCCCCGTGGGAGCGGGTGAGGCGGTCCTTGAAGACGTCGGCCATGGCGACGAGCTTGATCGGGCCGCCCTTGGCGTTGACGGCGTTGATGGCGGCGCTGGTGCCGCGGCCGCCGCAGCCGACGAGGGCGACACGGATGGTGTTGTCCTCCGCGGCGTGGACGTGCGGGACGGCCACGCCGGCGAGGGCCGAGACGGCCGCGACGCTGCCGGCGGTGTGCAGGAGTTCGCGGCGCGTAACTCCCGGGGTTTGCGAGTCGGTCATGAGTAACGAGGCTCCTTGGGGTACGGGCGACGGGAGGGAGGTTGGCTTACGTTGCCGCCACTGGTTCGGTCGCCGGTCGTGGAGACGCGGGGTAGGAGGGAAGGCGGTTCTATTAGTCTATCAGGACGGAGGGCGGGCGCTAAGGATTTTTTCCGTGACAACCCGGCGGCCTCCGGCCCTATACTCCGAGGAGCCGTCGGTGGCCCGCACGCACGGCACCGCCCAGGGAGTCCCTGTCGATGAGCGAATCCGACCCAATTCCCACGCAGCCCTACGCCGCGGCCGAGCCGGTCGCCACCGGAAGCTACTCACCGTCGGGGGCCGCCGCGGCCTTGGTGCGCCTGCTCGACGAGTACCTCGCCGACCTGCAAGCCGGCCGGTCTCCCGACCGCGACCGCCTGCTGGCCGAGCATCCCGAGCTGGCCGCGGAGCTGGAACAGTGCCTGTCCGGCATCGACTTCGTCCACCGCGCCACGCAGCCGGCCGGCGAAACCCCCGTTCAGCTCGGCGATTTCCGCATCGTCCGCGAGATCGGCCGCGGCGGCATGGGCGTCGTCTACGAGGCGGAACAGATTTCCCTGCGGCGGCGCGTCGCCCTCAAGGTGCTGCGCTTCGGCGGCGTCGCCGACCCCGAGGCGATGCAGCGCTTCCGCCGCGAGGCCGAGACGGTCGCCCGGCTGCACCACACCAACGTGGTGCCCATCTTCGCCATCGGCTGCGAGCAGGGCGTCCACTACTACGCCATGCAGTACATCGAGGGCCGCAGCCTCGCCGCGGTGCTGGAGGAAACGAAGACCGGTCTCGACCCCCGCGAGATTGCCCGCCTGGCGTTGCAGGCGGCCGAGGCGCTGGCCCACGCCCACCAGCGCGGCGTCATCCACCGCGACGTCAAGCCGTCCAACCTGCTCCTCGATCAGGAGGGCGCCCTGTGGTTGACCGACTTCGGCCTGGCCCGGCGGCACGACGAGGTCACGCTGACCGTGACCGGCGTGCTCATGGGGACGCCGCGCTACATGAGCCCGGAGCAGGCGGCCGCGACGAAGCAGCCGATCGATCACCGCACCGACGTCTACAGCCTTGGGGCCACCCTCTACGAACTGGCCACCGGCCAGCCGGTTTTCAACGCCGACACCCCGCAGGGCGTCATCACACAGATCCTCAACGCGGAACCGGTCGCCCCGCGGCGGCTCAAGGGCGAGCTGCCCGGCGACCTGGAAACGATTGTGCTCAAGTGCCTGGCCAAGGAGCCGGCCCGGCGCTATCAGACGGCGCAGGAATTGGCCGACGACCTGCGGGCGCTGCTCGACGGCCGACCGATCAAGGCCCGCCGCCCGAGCCTGGTCGAGCGCCTTGTCCGCTGGAGCCGCAAGCATCGCCGCAGTGCCGCGCTGATGAGCGCGGCGGCGGGCGCGGCTGTGCTGCTCATGGTCGCGGGTTTGCTCGGCGCGGACCGGTACCAGCGCTGGCAGACCGGCTCGCTGTACCTGGCCGGCGACGCGCCCGGGCTCACCGGCGAATTGCTCGACGAGACCGGCCGCCGCGTCCAGCCGCGTTTTACGATCCCGACCGAGGAGCCGCTGACCATGCCGGCCGCCTCGTATCAGCTGCGCGTCAGCGGCCGCGGCTTCCTCGACGAGACGTTCCAGGTGCGCGTCGAGCGCGGCAAGGAACTGGCCTTCGCCGCCGGCCTCGGCGACCAGCGCCTGTGGGAGCCGATCCAGGTGGAGCGCGCCTACGAGTGCCTGCGCTTCGGTGACCGGCACGATATCCTGGCCCTGTCCCGAACGGGCCTGACACGGCTGCACGGCGGCAAGGGTGTCCCCCTCTGGACCGCGAAATTGGGCGAGAAGGACCATCCGCTGCTGGCCGGCTTCCGCTGGGACTGGGACACGCGGGGCCGGCCCAGCGGCCGCAACGAGATCGACCGCCGGCCGCGCCTCCTCCAACCGGGGCCGGACCTCGACGGCGACGGCACGCCCGACGTGGTGTGGGCCAGCCGCCGCCAGGCCGCCGTGCTGGCCCTGTCGGGCAAGACGGGCCAGGTGCTGTGGTGCTTCCAGGCGCCGCCGCCGAAAAGGCCGCCGGCGGGTCGCTTCGCCGACGAGGTCGCCAGCACCGGCATCGCCCTCGGCGTCGCCGTCCTGCCCGACGTGGACGGCGACGGCATCCCCGACTTGGTCGTGACCTTTGCCGGGCAGACGCAGGCCGATGGCCGGGTGCCGCGCTGGGTCGAGGCGCTGTCTGGCCGCACCGGCAAGTCCCTGTGGCGCCGCGACCTCGACGCCGGCTGGTTCACGCCGCCGGCCGGGGAGGGTGTACCCTTCGATGCGCTCTGGGACAACATGCTCGGCCTCGCCAGCAGCGGCGGCGGCGGCATCCAGAGCAGCTTCGACATGCTGTACGAAAAGGACTGGATGCACACCTCGGGCGGGTTGGCGGTCCCGTACCCCGCCGAGGTGGTGCGTGTCGGCGGCCGGCCCGTGGTGGTCCTGGCGGCCGGCACCCGCCTCGTCGGACTCGACCCGGCCAGCGGCGAGCCACTCTGGCCGGCGCACGACCTGGGCTTCTGGCCGCTGCGGGCGCCGCAGCTCGCCGACCTCGACGGCGACGGTAGCGGCGACGTGCTGCTGCTGGCACCCGGGAACGAGGTCGCAAAGCCGGCGAAGGACCCGAACCACGATCCCAGGGAGATCGAGCCGCCCGACTTCCGCCCGTTCCTGCCGCCGGGGCTGGCCGAGCAGGTCCACGCGAAGGGGCGCACCGACGACCGGCTGAAGCTGGTGGCCCTGGCGCTGGCGACGCGGCAGCGGCTCTGGGAGACGCCGTTCCGCGGCTACTGGGGCTGGAACTGGTTTCAGGAACCCTTCACCTGGCCGGTCGTGCAAGACCTCGACGGCGACGGCAGGCCGGAGGTCATCGTCCCGACCGGCGACTTCGAGGGCGAGACGAAGTGGAGCGGCGTGCAGGTGTGCGACGGCGCTACCGGCGAGGTGCGCTGGTTGCGGAAACTGAGCCGGTCGAGCCGATTCGGCCAGGTGCAGCAGGTCAACCGGATCACCGTCGGGACGGAGATTGGCCGCGACGGCTGTCGTTCCGTCTTCACGGCGGTCCTCGACGGCGATTTCTTCCCGCGTGATCGGCCTTACAGCAGTTTTCATGTCGCCAATTTCGACAAGGACTACGCCAACCCCGTCCTGCTGGTCGATGCCCTCTCGGGCAAGGACGGTCACGGCCTCTGGTGGGCGCGGCAGCGGCTGCCAAGCGCCGCGCTGACGACCTCGCCGAAGCCGAGCGTCGGGCCGCTGCTGTGGTGGCACGCCGGGATCGACGGCGGGCCGCAGTTGGTCGTCCCCTACGTGCCGGGCTCGCCGCAGAACGAGCGCCAGGGCCACGCGGTCTACTTCATCTCGTCGCGCACCGGCCAGGTGCTGCACGTCGGGGCCGACTATCGCGAATTGCGGGCGCTCGACCTCGACGGCGACGGCACGCCCGACCTGCTCAGTTTCCGGCCCGACCAGTCGGACGCCTACGACCAGGGCGGCAAGCTGGAGACGATCCGCGGCCGCTCCCCGGAAGCCTGGCGCCGCCTCGGCGGGTCGTGGCAGCTGGCCGGCGACCTCGACGGCGACGGCATCCCCGACCTGGTCAGCGCCCTGCGGCGGGACGAGCCGGGCCGGGAAGGGTCGCGGCCACCGGCGCGCGAGAACACCACCGACCCGGACGAGTTGGCCCGCCGCCGGCGGAGCAAGCGGGGGCAGCTGGAAAGCAAGGCGATCTCCGGGCGCGACGGCCGTGTCCTCTGGCAGCGCGAGATCCAGGACGATCAGCGACACACGCCCTGGGAAGAGACGCGGTTCACCAACCTGCACCCGCTCGCCCCCGGCGTCGATCTCGACGGCGACGGGGTCAACGACCTGCTGGTCACCGGCCAGACCAACACGATGTACTGGACCGAAGAGGGCGTTGCGCCGCTGCTGGCGGTGTCGGGCCGGACTGGTGAGAGGCTCTGGGCGGCCGACATCAGCGTGCAGGCCTGGAACGGCCCGCAAGTGCTACAGTGCCGCGACCTGGACGGCGACGGTCGGCCCGAGGTCGTCCTGGTGGGGGCCTGCGACTGGGGCTGGGAGCGAGAACCCAACGCTGGTCGCACCTCGAACGACTGGCAGTACTGGCTGGCGGTGCTGTCGGGGCGCGACGGCAAGGTGCGGTGGAAGCAACCGCTGTGCGGGCGCGACCACGCGGGGCAGCCGTCGGCCACGCCCTTCGCCTGCGTCTTCGCCGACCTGGACGGCGACGGGGTTCTCGACGTGATTATCGAGGCGGGGTCGCCGGACGCGGATGGCGAGGTGCGCGCCTTCAGCGGCAAGGACGGCACGCCTCTCTGGACGTGGGCGCCGCCGCCGCGCCTGCCGGGCGGCGGTCGCTCCGAGGGGAGCCGTGCGACGCTGGCGGTCGGCGACCTGGACGGCGACGGCCGGCCCGAGGTCGTGGTCCTGCACGCCATTGACGGCGCGGCGCCCGGAGGCCAGGCAGCGCCGCACGCCGAAGTCGTCGCCCTGGACGGCGCCACCGGCCGGCCGAAGTGGAGCTGGCGCGAGCCCATCGATTCTGACTACAACGGAACCGGCAACGGGGCGATCCGGTCGCGCGTGACGCCGCTCATCGTCAACCTGGACGGCGGGAAGCGTCGGGCGGTTTGCGTCTGGACGTATCACTACCAGACGAAGGGACAAATCATCCTTCTCGACGCCGAGGGCAAGGAGCTGCAGCGCCGGTCGGTCAAGTTCTGCCGCAACGGCGACGGCTGGAAACAATATCGCGACGACCCCCAGGACAGCTATCCTCCCTACTACGGCACGCTGTTCCGCGTCTGGGCCGTGGACCTGGACGGCGACGGGACCGACGAGCTGGTCTATTTCAGCTCCGACAAGCTGCGCGTGCTGCGTGGCGGGCTGGACCAGGTGCTGTGCGAATGGCCTCTGCCCGAGGAAGACTGCGACCTGCTGGAAATCAGTCCGCGGACGGAGCGGCATCCGCCGCTGCTGGCGGTGCGCGCCGGCAGCCGGGTCGTCTTCCTGGGCACGGCCCCCGAGAAGCCGTACTGGACCTGCACCGGATCGGGCAAGCCGCTGGCGGTGGCCTGGGCGCCCCACGGCCCGCGGGTGATCTACGACCTGGGCAACGAAGTCAGCGTCTGCCGCGTCGCCCAACCGCCCGAGGGGGGCGAGCCGGGCGGCACCCCGCCCGCCAATCCTTCGGCCGACGACGACCCGCGTTTCGTGGCCGCGCTGCCGTGGTATCCACTCGGCGACCTGCCGCCGCTGATGCCGTCCTCGCCGGTCGGCCTGGCGGCGGCGCTGCTCGGCCTCTGTGTGGCGGTGCTGATCGTGCCCGCGCTGGCGCTGGCCTGGGCGGTCCGCCGGCGGGCCTGGCTGCTCTGTCTGCTGCCGCCGCTCTGGCTCGCCCTGGTCTGGGGCGGCGCCGCCTTGCTGTTCCTGGCCCTCCTGGAAGACGAAGCGAAATGGGAGATCTACAACTGGGGCGAATGGGGCTTCGCCTGGCGCCTCGGCCGGGGCCTGCTGCTGCTGGCGCTGGCCGGCCTGCCGGTGGCCGCCTTCCTCCTCGCTGCCGTCGGGTGGTGGCGCCGGGGCCGCTGGGGTAGACTGGCGGTGCTGCTGGCTTCCGCCCCGGCCCTCGCCGCCGTGGTCGGGGTGGTGTGGTTGATCGTCCTGCCCGACGACCTGGGACCGGAGCAGCACTACTCCGGACGCGGCTGGTACGGCATCTGGCCGGCGGGGGTGTACGCGGCGGGGTTGCTGATCGTGGCCGGCTTCCTGCTGCTCTGTGCGTTCCGCCTGGGTCGTGCGACCCTGCGGCGACTGGCGGGCATCCATCGATAACCTCCGATGGTTAGCGGCGGCTCGCAGAGCCGCGCGCTCGTAGTGACCCGATTTATCGGGT
>DATFNV010000185.1:0-17189 GCA_035266225.1 Gemmataceae bacterium | reverse complement strand
TTTCTGACCGAGATCGTGTCGAAGGGAAAGGTCCTGTATGTAGCCGGAAGAAGTCGAAGTAATCCCCTCTCCTCTTCGGCGGCCATCACCGCACGACACCCTTCAGGCGACCGAGAATCGCCTCCACGTCGTAGACGCAGCCGCCCCACGTCCCGCCGCTGACCGCCTGCAGCGCCGCCCACAACCGCGTGTCCGCCGGCAGTTCCGGGTCCGGCGCCAGGTCCGGCCGCGCTTCTCGCCTCGCCAGCACCCGCGCCCCTTCCTCCGGGCCAAACACCGTCTCCCCCTCGCCGATGAGATCGACGCTCCCCTCCAGCCGGTTGCGGTCGATGACGATCCGGATGCGGTCGCCGTCGCGCACCTTGCCGATCGGCCCGCCCGCCAGTGCCTCGGGGCCGACATGGCCGACGCACGCCCCCGTCGAAACGCCGCTGAAGCGCGCGTCGGTGACCACGGCGACGTGCTTGCCGAAGCTCAGATGCTTCAGTGCCGATGTAATCTGGTAAATCTCCTCCATGCCGCTCCCCATCGGTCCACGACAGATGAGGACCAGGACGTCGCCCGGCCGGAGCGCGTCGGGACCGTGACTCTTGATGGCCCGGATCGCCGCACGTTCGCTGGTGAAGACGCGCGCGGGGCCCGTCTTGCGATACACCCCGTCGGCGTCCACCACGCTCGGGTCGATGGCCGTGCTCTTGATGACCGAGCCTTCCGGGGCGAGGTTGCCGCGCGGGAACGTCACGGTCGAGGTCAGGCCGCGCGCCTTCGCCCGCTCCGGACTCATGATGACGTCGTCGGGGTCGATGCCGTCCTTCTCCCGCAAGACGTTGCGAAGCCGGACACGGCGCTCGGACTTCTCCCACCAGTCGAGGACGCGCCCGAGCGGCTCGCCGGTCACGGTCAGGGCCGACTCGTCCAGCAGTCCCAGGCGGCGCAGGTGCAGCATGACCTCCGGCACGCCGCCCGCGAGGAAGACGCGCACCGTCGGATGGCCGGCCGGCCCGTTGGGCAAGACGTCGACCAGGCGCGGCACGCGGCGGTTGATCGCCGTCCAGTCCTCGACGGTCGGCCGCCGCAGCCCCGCCGAATAGGCGACCGCGGGGATGTGTAAAAGGAGGTTCGTGGAGCCGCCGAACGCCGCGTGGACCGTCATGGCGTTGCGGACGGCGGCGTCGGTGAGGACGTGACGGGTTGCCAGTTTGCGTTTCGCCAGTTCCGCCAGGGCCCGGGCGGAGCGCCGGGCCATGTCGAGCCAGATCGGTTGGCCGGACGGCGCCAGTGCGGCGTGCGGCAGCGCCATCCCGAGCGCCTCGGCCACCACCTGCGACGTGGCCGCGGTGCCGAGGAACTGGCAGCCGCCGCCCGGGCTGGCGCAGGCGCGGCAGCCCAGCTCCGCCGCCTCCTGGAGGGTGAGCTGTCCGTGCGCAAAGCGGGCGCCGATGGTCTGAATCTTGCCGGCGTCCTCTCCCTGGGTCGGGGGCAACGTCACTCCACCGGGCACCAGGACCGTCGGCAGGTCGCGGGCCGACGCCAGGGCCATCATCATCGCGGGCAGCCCCTTGTCGCAGGTGGCGACGCCCATGACGCCGGCGCGCGTCGGCAGCGAGCGGATCAGGCGGCGCAGCACCATCGCGGCGTCGTTGCGGTAGGGCAGGCTGTCCATCATACCGGTGGTGCCCTGGGTGCGGCCGTCGCACGGGTCGGTCACGAAGCCAGCAAAGGGGACACAGCCGATCGCTTTCAGTTCCTCGGCGGCCACCTTCATGAGCAGGCCGACCTCCCAGTGACCGGTGTGGTAGCCCAGCGCGATGGGCTGCCCGTCGGGGGCGCGGATGCCGCCCTGGGTGCTGAGGATGAGGAATTCCTTGCGGCCCAGTTCGGCGGGGTTCCAGCCCATGCCGGCGTCCTGCGTCAGGCCGAAGATGTCGCCGCTGGGGGCGTTGAGGAGCAACTCCTCGGTGAGCGGGAGGGCCCCGCCTGGGCCGGCGGCACTGGTCTGCACGTCGAACAGGGCCGTATCGGTATCGAGAAGGGCGCTGAGCTTGTCGGTCGTCATGGCGGGTTCCAGGAAGGTCGGGGACGAGGATGATTCTATGGAGCCGCTTGCGGCTTAGCGTTCGGCCGGCGCCTCCTCTATGATGGGGGCATGCGCTTCATGGACTTGACGCTGCCGGCGGCGGCGGAGAACCTGGCGCTGGACGAGGCGCTGCTGCTGGAAGCGGAGGCCGGCCGCGGCGGGGAGGTGCTGCGCCTGTGGGAGTGGCCGCACTGCGCCGTCGTGCTGGGCGCCGGCTGTGTCCTTGCCGACGACGTGGACGAGGCGAGATGTCGCATCGACGGCGTGCCGGTCCTGCGCCGGGCCAGCGGCGGCGGCACCGTGCTGCTCGGGCCGGGCTGCCTGTGCTTCAGCCTGGTGCTGTCCTACGAGCGCGGCCCGGCGCTGCGCGAGATTACGCCGTCCTACGTCTACATTCTGGACCGGGTTCGCGAGTCGCTCGACAGCCTGCTGCCGAGGATCGAACAGGCCGGGACGAGCGATCTGATGGCGGGCGGGCTGAAGTTCTCCGGCAACGCGCAGCAGCGGAAGCGCCATCATTTGCTCCATCACGGAACGCTGCTGTACGATTTCGACCTGTCCATGGTCGGGCGCTACTTGCAGATGCCGGGTCGGCAACCGGAGTACCGCGGGCGGCGCAAGCACGCCGCGTTCCTCCGCAACCTGCCGGCAGCGGCAGGCGAGTTGAAGCAGCGACTGCGTGACGGTTGGCGGGCAGACGAGGAGATGAACGCATGGCCACGAGAGATGGTGCGCCGCCTCGCAGAGGAGAAGTACACCCAAGACGAATGGATTCGGCGGCGGTGAGACGATAGGATTAGGTGGGTCGCCGACTAACCCTGGGCATCTTTGCAAGACGGAGGGAACGATGGCCGCCGGTCCTGAGTTCATCCGACGAGCCAACGAATGGACGCCGGAGCAATTGGCCCCGTACGAAGGTAAGTTCGTCGCATGGTCAGAGGATGGGGACAAGATTCTGGCCACGGGAACGACCCGGGAGGAACTTGACGCGGAGGTTCGCCGCCTAAGCCTGACCGCCTACGTCGAATCTTACGTCCCGACGCCGGAAGAAATCAGAGGAGGGTTCCGGTGATCTTTCCCCTCTGGGGCTTCAGCACTGGCCATGCGATCCCGTCACGCGGCGGCAGCGCCGTCCGGTACAAACCGCTCGTCCCGTTGACGGTCGTCGGACCAGCGGGACGCATCAGCCCTCTCGTCTCGGTGGACACCTCGGCCGATGATGTTGTTTTTCCCTTCGACAAAGCGGCCCTGCTAGGGATTGACTTGAGCAGCGCTCCCGTGCTGAGTGTCGGCGGGGTCGGAGGGCAACCCGCCCCGGTCTACTACGCGCCCGTCATCCTCGTCTTGACAGATCACATCGACACCTACCGCTGGCGAGCCACGGTCGGATTCACCGCGGCGTTCATGAAGTTCCCGCTCTTTGGCATTGCCGGCGGGCTCGAATTCTTCCGGACCACACTCGACGGCTTTCTCCGGGAGGTCGAGATCATCGCGCAGCCCAACCTCCCCGCAACTCAGGACGCCTCCCCTTGATCTGCCGGCGGACCACTCACTACCTGCGGACCCGCCGGCCGCGGCACCGCCGCCAAAATCTCCTCGATCTGCTTCACGCACCCCGTCAGCGACGCCGCCGCCATCTCGAAGTTGGTGTGCGCCGAGACGCGACGCCAATCGCCGGCGAAATACTCGGCGACGCGGCGCAGCTTGGGCAGCTTGCCGCGGACGCGGTGCAGATACTCCTTCGTGTCCTTGCGCTGGTAGCTCGGCTCCGCGGCCCGAATGAAGTCGAAAATCATCCGGTGGACCTCCAGTATCTCTTCATCGTCCTGCACCTCGTCGGCGTGCTTGAGGAAGTTACGCACCATCCACGCGTGGGCCATGACGACGTTCAGTCGCTCCATCGCCTCCTCGGGGCTCACGGCTTGGCCTCCGGGGCGACCTGCGGCGATTCGGGGGCGGCCGCGACGACTGCCGGCGTGGCCTGAGCCCGCGG
Organism: Gemmataceae bacterium; assembly: GCA_035266225.1. Classification (GTDB taxonomy): domain Bacteria; phylum Planctomycetota; class Planctomycetia; order Gemmatales; family Gemmataceae; genus DATFNV01. The sequence continues at coordinate 13,119 of DATFNV010000185.1, read as the reverse complement.
CTGAGGCACCTCGGCCTCCTCCTTCGAGAGCAGCACCAGCGCGGCGCCGACGCCGACCAGGACGATGCCGACCCACAGCTTCCACCCGGGGAGGTGTTCGATGCCGAAGTGGAACGCCGACCCCGTCTTGGGGTGCCAGATAATGCTGACGAGCACGTTGATGACCGGGGCCAGGCCGAAAATTAGCGGGGCGATGTAGATCTTGTAGGCGTTGGGGTTCGGCGGCACCAGACCCTTGCCCGCGGCGACCGCCGCACTGGTGGCGAAAATGACGCAAATGGCGCCGACCGCCCCCGCCACGCCTGCGAGGCTGGCGAAGGTCAAGCCGGTCGCGCCGAAGTTGACGTCGCTCCACTTCACGCCGAGCCATCCCGTCGCGAACATCAAGAGCGGCAATAGCACGCCGATGACGAAGTAGGCCCCGCCGACGCACAGGATGGACATGAAACGGCCGCTCGGGGTGGGGGGCCTGTCCGGCCCGGTGACGGTCAACTCGCTGCCGCCGAAAAAGATGATCGGCACGTAGGTGCCCCACGCCAGGCCCGCCAGCGCCACGTACAGCAACCACTCATATTTGCCCATAAAAGGTATCTCCTTATTGTTGATCCGCTTGCCGCTTAGCGTTCGCGCCCTCGTGAGGTTGGGCGAACGCTAAGCCGCAAGCGGCGGGATTCAGGATCATTCGCGCCGCAGCGCCGGCACCAGCGGCGCCCGCAGCGTCGCGGCCAGGGCGGCGGCCGCAACCAGCAGGCCGACCAGCAGCACCGCCGCCAGCATCCCCAGCAATTCCGGCCACGGGATGGCCCCCTCGCCGCCGAGCAGGTGCGGCGCCACCGCCAGCAGCGCCGTCACGCTGCCGATCCCCAGGCCGAGCAGCAGCAGGAAGCCGTTCTCCGACAACAGCAGCCACGCCAGCGCCCGATGCCGGTAGCCCAGCGCCCGCAATAGTGCCAGCTCGCCGCGCCGCTCCCAGACGCTCCGCAGCAGCACCACCGCCAGGCCCAGCGTGCCCAGCAGCAGACCGAACCCTCCCAGCACCTGGAACGTGGAGAGGTACATGTTTTCGACCGCCAGGTACGCTTCCAGCCGCCGCGCCGACGGCGTCACCTCAAAGCCGCGCTCGCCCAGCGCCGTCTCCAGCGCGCGCTGCACACCATCCGCGTCCTTCGGGGGCGTCCGGATCAGGAAGAAGTTGTACCCCTCGCTCGACGGGTAAAGCCGCAGGAAGTTCGTCCCCGACATCAGCAGCCCGCTCTGGAAGACGCTGTCGCTCAGCAGCGCCACCACGCGCAGCTTCAGCGGCTGGCCCTGGTCGTCCGTGACGGAGATGTCCTTGCCGAGGTCGCCCTTCAGCATCCATTTGACCGTATTTGCCTCGCCGATCACCGGGACGGCCCCGTCGTCGAACGTGCGGTTGAGCAGACGCCAGGGGTCCTCTTTCTCGTCGGGCGTCCTGGCGAGCGAGTCGGCGAAGCGAAAGCCGCCCCGGTCGACGAGCGACGACGGCACGCCGAGCAGGCGCGGCTTGCGCGGCTGATAGAGGTTGAGGCAGCTGGCGTCGTCGCCGGCGCGGACGCGGAACTGCTCCACAGAGACATCCTTCAGGGTTTCCTGGAGCGCCTTCAGCGCCTGCGGGTCGTGCAGTCGGCGCTCCACCCCGTCGCTGATTTCCTGGCGGCCCTCCTTGCCATTGAGGTCTTGGTAGATGGGCACGTCCGACTCGGCTACCAGGTTGAAGCCGCCGCTGCCGGAGGTCGGCAGCAGGAAGTCGTCGCCCGCGCGGCGGCGGAACGACTCGACCGCGACGAGGAGGAACGCGGCAGCCGCCAGCAGTCCCGCGGTGAGCAGGCTCCGCAACGGGTGGCGGGCGGCATTGCGCACGCCCAACTTCGCCAGCGCGGCCGCGCCGTGTCCACCCACCGCTGCCTGCCGCGTCGAACGCATCCAGGCCCACGTGGCGGCCAGCGCGGCGATCAGCAAGAAGAAGCCGCTGCCGAAGAAGGTCATCGCCTGCATCTCGGAGCCGTGGCGCAACCAGCCCAGAGGCAAGTGGACGACGGCGAGGGCGGCGAAGCCGAGTGCGACCCACGCACTCCAGAGGCGGCGCCGGCCCGTGGGCGTCGCTTCCGGGGCCGCCGTCGTCTCGCCGGCCAGGAGGGCGGCGGGCGCCACCTTGCGCAGCGTCTGCATCGCCCAGGCAATGGTGAGGACGCTGACAGCAAAGGCCGCCACAAAGCCAATGGCGAGACTCGAGACCGTGACGTAGGGCCGCAGGAACGACGGCTCCAGTCCGCCCGGCCAGAGCCCACGGAGCACCTCAAGCAGCAGGCGCGAGTACAGGACGGCGAGCGCGAGGCCGGCCAGGCCGCCGACGGCCGCCAGTATCGCTCCCTCCGTAAGGAGCAACACGAAGACGATCCGCCGCCGATATCCGGTCGCCAGCAGAAGGCCGATTTCGGAGGCGCGGCGATCGAGGTTCAACCGAAAGAGGAGGCCGACAAGCAGCAGCGCCGCGGCGATGAGGAAAAAGCTGAAGCCAAGGAACAACCCGCCGAAGTCGTTGCCGCCGGCGCTGGCCTGGAGGGCGCGCTCGCGCACCGGGTCGAACACGAAGCCGCCGTCCTCCGGCTTGAGGCGCTCCAGCAGCTGTGTGCGGAAGTCTGCGGCCGCGCCCTCCAGACTTCGGCCGTCCTCCGGCGCGAGGCGCACCGACGTGGTATCGCCGAAGCGGCTCCCCCAGATTTCCCGCCCTTTCGCCAGGGTCACGAACGCTTTCGGCGTGGTCCGGTAGTTCCTCCAGTATTGCTCGTGGACCCCCTTCATCTTCGCGTCGATGTCCTTGCGGTCGAACGACGAGGGCGGCTCCCACTCACCGGGAGCCGTTTTGTCCGTGATGCCGGGAAACTCGGGGGCCAGGTCCGGATCGTCGGCGACACCGGCCAGCGGGATGCGCCCGGCGAGGGTGAACTCCGCCGTCCGCGCCACGGTCGTGCCGTGGGCCTCCGGCGCGAAGTACGTCAGGGTGATCTTGCTGCCGACCGGCGTATCCTTCAGCGGCGACTGTGGCCATCCGCTCAGCACGATCTCGTTGTCGGCCAGACGCTCCACGCCCTTCGGGAGAAACGGCCCCAGCGGCGCCGCCTGCGCCGGATCGAGCGCCGCGACGACGGAGTAAGGGATGGAATTCGCGCCGTCCGAGATGCTGTTGGCGAGGGAGACGAGCGTGGGCGCGGCGCGCAGGTGAGCCTCCTCCGCGGCGGCGAGTGCGGCCTTGACGGTCGTCGGCTCCAGGTAAAGTTGACGGCTTTCGAGGCTCAGGTAGCCGCGGCGGCTGTAGTAATCCACGACCGCCTGCCGGCTGACGACGTTGTCGGCGTCAGCTGTGTTGGCCACGGCCTGGGGGACGCGCCCCTTCCACTCGCTCAGCGACAGTTTCCCATCGCCGTCGCGGTCCAGGCGCGCGAATCGGCTCGCGGGGTCGAGGACGACGAGTCCCCAGTCGTCGAGCGTCAAGTGCTTCTTCAGGTTCGCTTGCAGTTCCTCGGCCGTCTCACCTTGCGTGAGGATGGCGTTGACGCGGCCCCTCTCACCTAGTCCTTCCTGCAAGAGGCGCAACGGGACGAACACGGTCCGTGGAGTCGCGGGACTCGGGTTGAGGTTGAAGCGGGCGCCCGGTGCCGCGTCCGGGATTATGAGCTGCACCGGAAACTGCAAGCGCGCGAGGATGGATTGCTCATCGCGCCGCCCCAGTAGGGTCTCGCGCGGCACTCCGCTCGACCTCTGGACGTGCAGCGCGATCGTCTCACCAAGCGTGACGCCGAGGTCGTTCGCCAGCGCCGCGTTTATCACAACGCCGTTGCGCTTGGGAACCACCAAGGCCACCTCGCCGGGCCGATTGGGCCAGAATCGATCATCGACGCCAATAACGGTGATGTGCCCGACTCGTCGCGGTAGTTCACTGCTGCCGTCGGGCGGCAGACGGGTCGCAGCCCCCTGCAACAGGATCACCGGGGCGGCCCGCGCCGCGCCGAGTCCGGTGGAGAGGTCCGCGCGCACGAACCGGCCGCTGACCAGGGCATGATCGACCCAGCCGAGTTGCTCCTCGGTCAGGCCGCGCAAGCTGCCGCGCAGCGAATCGCCGACGAGCAGTGCCCCCGTCAGCACCGCCGTGCCGACCGCGACGCCGAGCAGCACCGCGCCGTTGCCGCGCCAGTGGTAGAGGAGATTTCGCAGCAGCAGACGCGCAAAGCTCATGGCCGCCTCACACCCTCGCCCGGGGGCGCCTGGATCTCCGTGAGGGCCCCGCCGTCGGGCGGCTGCAGCGTGCCGTCGCCCATCTCCATTTGACGCGGGAACTGGCGGGCCAATTCGGCGCTGTGCGTCACGACGACCAGGATCGTGTTCTGCTCGCGGTGCAGGTCGAGCAGCATCTGCCCGACCGATTGGGCCGTGCGCCGGTCGAGGTTGCCGGTCGGCTCGTCGGCCAGCACCAGGGCCGGGTGGTGGATCAGGGCCCGGGCCACGGCCACGCGCTGCCGCTCGCCGCCGGACAGTTCCGCCGGCCGGTGGTCCAGCCGCTGCGCCAGGCCGACGCGCTCCAGCAGCTGCCGCGCCCACGCCTCGGCCTGGCCACGGTCCTCACGGCTGACGAGCGTCGGAATCAGCACGTTCTCCAGCACGGAGCACTGCGGCAGAAGGTAGTGGTCCTGAAAGACGAAACCGATGTGGCGGTTGCGGAAATCGGCCAGCTCCGGCTCCGAGAGGGCGAACGGATCTTTGCCGTCGAGGTCGATCCTGCCGGAGGTGGGACGATCGAGGGTGCCGAGGATGTGCAGCAACGTGCTCTTGCCCGAGCCGGACGGTCCCATGACGGCCAGCGCCTCGCCCCGGTCCAGCGCGAGGTTGAGGTCGCGCAGCACCGGCAGCGGGCCGGAACGGGTGGGGTAGTCCTTGCTCAGGTGTTCGACGCGGAGGGACATCGTGGCGAGCGACGGGGTTGAGCCCCGCCGTCATGTCAGGGGGTGAGCAGGGCGAAGACGCTGAGGCTCTAGAAAGTTTAGTGAGGCGCTTGCACAAGTCCACATGTGGCGGGAAATCGGCCGAAGGGCGGTTTGATCAAGTTGTGCGCGCATGAGCCAACCGTCCCCGCCACAACACCTCACGGCGTGCGTGTTATCCAACGTGGAACCAGGCCAGGAAACAACCTGATGTAAAGTTATCTGGGAAACTTGTCAAATAATAATTGACTTACACGACACTTGCCGATAGACCAGAAGTGTAAGCCTCGCAAGATACGTTTGGGAACTGCCAATGAAGATTGATTCGCGAAAGCTGCGGAAGTTGATTGCTTCGCAAGGCTATACCAACAAAAGACTTGCGGAAGCTGCTGGGGTTTCGCGGCCGGCGCTTCAGGCCATTCTGACGAAGGATCGGGCCGAGGTTCGCGGCAAGACTCTCCTCGGACTGATCCGCGCTCTCAAACTCCCCGACGAAAGTGCTCTCCTTGACGACCCGCTCACCAAGTACAAAGAGGGCGTGGCGGAAGACAATGCTCAGCTGGACTTTCGCGGCCTGGGACTACCGGCTGCCAACCCCCTGTTCCTGGATGAGTTGTTCATCCCAGTTCGTGTTCGTCGTTCCCCCACGCCCCTAAGCGACAGCCAGAATTGCGGCGATCAAACCTCACCAGCACTTCCCGACTCCTCGCGCACGTGTCTCCCTCCTGAGGAAGAGGGACGTGACTTAAAGGTCGCGGAGTGCCTTTGCCGATACCATCGGCTCCTGGTCCGAGGGGAACCGGGCAGCGGCAAGACCACCACCCTTCGGCACCTCGCGCGGAGTTACGCCGAAAGCCGTCAGCAGCAGGACGGCTACCCGGAGCAACCGCTCACTCCACTCTTTGTCCGCCTTGCCGATTACGCCAGGGAACGAGAACGGGACCGAGAACTCGGCCTCGTTCGCTTCGCCGTCGTCCGCGCACAGCCCGAGGCTTCCGCCGAGGCCGCAGCGGGTTTGGAACAGTTACTCGAAGGGGAACTGCGCCAGGGCAAGTCCCTCGTCTTGCTCGATGGGTTGGACGAGGTCGGCCACGACAACGCCCTTGCCCACGTCGTTCGGGACTTCCTGGTCGCCTACCCGAACAATTATGCCGTCCTGACCAGCCGGGGCGTTGGGCTCGACCCCGAGCCATGGCGCCGGCTTGGTTTCGCGACTTTCGAGATTATGCCCTGGCAGGAAAAAGACATCTCGCAATTCGCACTCCGCTGGACCATTTCCCGACATGGGCTTGGGAGCGGTCGGAGATGGAAAGAATGCGCACGTCGGGCGGAGGAATTGACTGCCGCGGTCATCGGCCACCCGCGGGTCCGCGAGATTGCCACCAACCCGCTCATGCTCACGATCCTTACGGCGCTGCACGATGCCAACGTAGCCCTCCCCCGCCGCCGCGTGGACCTGTACGCGAAGATCGTTGCGGTTTTTCTCGATACGTGGGAGACTGCCAAGCGCGCGGCGCGCCCCAGTGATTTGCTCCACGGTATCACCCTGGAAGCCCGGGAGTACGGCTGGCTGCTGGGCAAGTTCGCCTTGACCATGCAGCGACAGGACCGAGTCCTGAGCCCGCGCTGGTGGGTGGCCGAATTCGTCCAGTCCTTCCTGCGCGACACGCTGGGTCTCGAAGGGGACGATGCCAAGGACCAGGCCGACCGCGTAATCCGGCATCTTTGCGAGCGCTCCGGCTTGCTGGTGGAGCGTGGAACCGATGTCTTCGGCTTCTGGCACTTGACGTTTCAGGAGTATTTCGCAGGGCGAGGGCTCATTGAAGAAGCCGGCGAAGACTCCCGGCCCGATGTCGTGCGCCTCCTGCGGCCGAACCTATATCACCCCCGCTGGTCCGAAGTCGTCCGCCTCGTGGGGGCTCAACTCACTCCGGTGCAGGCCGCGGCGCTGCTCCGCACCATCCTCGATGACCCCGACCCGACAGGCCGGTTCTTGAGGCGGGGACAGCTGCTGGCCTTACGCTGCTTGGTGGACGGAACGGCAGTTACCGATAAGCGGTTGCTCGGCGAGCTTTTCTCTACCGCCCTTCTCGGGGAATCGAAGTGGCTGGGAATCACCTTCCGACTCATCCAGGCGCTCCGGGACCTCAAGGGTACGCGATTTGCGCCAGAGGCGGAGGCACTGGTCAATAACTTTTTCGCGTCCGCTCCTCTGATAAACAGCCATGAGTCGCTTCGCTGGGTTCCAGGCACCGTGTTAGTCAATGGTTCCCTACCTTCGGGGGGGAATACGGACGCACAGATGATGGCGGAAGCACTGGCTGACGGTCGTGTGCCGTGGTCGCGCGAGGCCGTCGCAAAGGCTGAAGCGGTCCTCGTCAACGTGGCGGAGCCGTGCCTCGAGACCCTGCATGCACTCGAACGACTCCTCGACGCCAAGGAAGTGCGCGGCGGCTCATCGTTGGAGAACATCCTGTCGGACGCCCTGGCGCCCTTCGCAGGCCACGTCGCTATCGCCTTTGTGTTCGGCTCAATCGCTCGGCGGGAGCAGGGCCACGACAGCGACATCGACCTGCTCGTCGTGGGTGGCGTCCGGCTCAAGGAGCTAGCGGGCGCGCTGCACAGTGCGGAGCAGGCCCTGGGTCGCATCATCAATCCCGCGCTGTACACCACGGCGAGCTTCAGGGAGAAATACGAGGCTGGGGATCCATTCCTGCTCGAGATCGTCCGCAACGAGAAAGTTTTCCTGAAAGGGGACAATGATGAGCTTAGAGAACTGGTTGCAGAACGGTCACCTCAGTAGACATCAAGCGACTGTTGCCAAGGTCCAGAAGTTATTAGGGCTCGTGGACCGTGAGTTGTCCGACGCTGGCGTGACGGGGCTGAGCGCCGACGGCCGGTTCATGCACGCCTACGACGCCGCCTACCAACTCTGCGCCATTGCCCTCTACGCTAGCGGATACGAGGTGAGCAAGGGGAAAGGCCATCACGCCTACACGATTAACGCGCTCCAATACGCGCTCGGACAGGGGCAGGCGGCAAACACCATTTACCTGTCGAAGTGTTCGACGTAGCGAAACCACAGCTTGTACGACTATGCCGGAGTCGTCACCGAAGAGGACGCCCAGGACTTGCGGGAAGCCGCACGTCAACTGCGGGCGGACGTTCTCAACTGGCTGCGCGCCAATCATCCGAACTTGCTCCCCAAAGGGGTATAGGGGATGGGGGGGGCGGAGGAGAGGGGTCGGACTCCTCATAACGCAAGCAGGTCAAGGACACCGATTCCGTAAAACGTATATTCGACATCCGGGGAAAGAAAAGAGGACGCAGCTCATTGTTGGGCGACCAAGGGAAAGAAAAGGGGAAAGGGCTAGAAGAGCGGTGCGGAAACGCCTTCTCTGTTCACCGGGTCTAGCCTGCGACCTGCTTCACCGGCCGGGCAAGCCGGCAGGGGTCGAAGGCAGCAGCGCTGCGCCACGACCTTTAGCCGGCGACCTGCTTCATCGGCCGGGCAAGCCGGCAGGGGTCGGTTTCCCGCACCGATGTTGCTACAGTCTCTTTTTTCGCTCCCTTTGATTCTCTGCGTTACCTCTGCAGCGGACGGTTCGGCAAGCGGCCTACTCGCGGGAATCCTGGAACTGCTCCGGGCAGTCCTTGAACTCCTCGGCTGCCCACGCTTCCATCACCTCGATCAACTCCTGCAATACCGTCTCGCCCGTCACGACGTGCGGGCCGTGTGAGCAAACCGCCCTGCCGGCGGCCGGGTTCAAAACCGGATGACAGTCGGCGGGGCCTCTCCCCGGTTGAGCTGGAGGTTCACAGCATGCGTCGCTTCGCCCCAATTTCCTCCCTGACGAATCGTTTCATTGCCCCCCCTTCGGGGTGTCTAGCAAAAGCGTGAAACGAATGGGTTGTCGGCGGCGCAAGATGGTGAAGGGCAAGGACATCGGGAAACGCGATTCGTTTCACCCCCCCGTGAAACGAAACGGCCGCTGGCACAGCCGGCGAGGCCAAGGAATGCCCGGCGCGGCCGGGGTGGCGCTGGGCCGTGTGTGTGCGCCGCGCAATGCAATCCATTGTGTGGCCGAGCCAAGGTGACGGGCGTGCGGCGTCGGTGGCCGAGGGCTCGGGCGCGCGGGTGATTCGCAGGGGAATCGGCTGTCGCCGGACCAATCCTGCTGTCGGGACAGGGAATGCTCCATCCCACCTCGACCGCTCTCCGGCGATCCGTCACCGATCTTGCTACAGTGACTGAAGAACGCTCGATTCCTGTCCGCCCTGCGGAGTTCAGTATGCGCATCGCCATCACGGGTGCAACAGGCTTCCTCGGTCGCTATCTCGTGCGCCACCTCGCTGAGGGGGGTCATCAGCTCCGCTGCTGGTATCGGCCGGGCAGCGACCGCGGCGGCTTCGACGAAGTCGCCGCGGCCATCGAGTGGTTGCCCGGCGAGTTGGGCGATGCCGCCGCGGCCCGAGGGCTCGTCAGCGGTGCCGACGCCATGGTCCACGCGGCCTTGCGCTGGCAAGGCCCCCGGAATCGCGGCTCCGGCAGCCACGGTGCTTCCGACGTCTTCTTCGGCGTCAACCTCACTGGCTCCTTGCAACTGTTCCAGGCGGCGATCGAGGTTGGGGTCCCGCGGTTCGTCTTCATCTCGACCTGCGCTGTGCATGAAGTGATCCTGGGCGACCGGCCGCTGGACGAGACGCACCCGCTGTGGCCGACCAGCCATTACGGGGCGCACAAGGCGGCGCTGGAGGCGTTCGTCCACAGCTACGGCCTGGGCCAGGGTTGGCCCATCTGCGCCCTGCGTCCGACCGGCATCTACGGCCTGGCCCACCCCCCCCAGGCCAGCCGCTGGTACGACCTGGTTGGACAGGTGCTGCGCGGCGAACCGATCGCCACGGCCAGGGGCGGCAAGGAGGTCCACGCGGCCGACGTCGCCCGCGCCGTCGAACGGCTCCTCCACGCCGACGCGCAGGCCATCGCCGGCCAGGCCTACAACTGCTACGACGGGTACGTCGCCGAGCAGGACGTGGCCCGCATCGCGAAGGAGCTGACAGGGAGCACGAGTGAGATCGCGGACCTCAATCGCGGGCCGAAGAACCAGATCGAGACCCGCAAGCTGCGAGCGCTGGGCATGACCTTCGGCGGCGAGACGCTGCTGCGCCCAACGGTGCAGGGGTTGATCGACGCCCATCGCCGGGCGCAGCAGTAGTCCGGCCCGCCCCGCCGGCTTCGGGAATTCCTTGCCCGAGGTGCGCCGGTCCGGATATAGTTTCACTTCAGCCCCCTAGCGCACCGCCAGTTACCGGGAGACCGCACCATGCCCAAGAAGAGCCTCGCCTGCCTGATCCTCGGCTTGCTCCTGGTCTCCCTGCTCTGGGGACAGGTCCCGCCGGACAAGAAGCCGGAGATACCCGCGGTGAAAGCGGCCGAGAAGCCAACCATCGACCCCGCCACCCAACGGCTGATCGACCAACTCGCCGACCTCGACTTCCGCAAGCGCGACGAGGCGGCCCGGCTCCTCGAAGCGATGGGCGAGAAGGCGCTGCCGGCCCTCCGCGCCGCCCGCAAGCACAGCGACCCCGAAGTCCGCCGCCGCGCCGCCGACTTGCAGGCGCCCATCGAATCCGCCACCCTCCTCGCACCCAAGCGCCTCACCCTCACCCTCGAACAGAAGACCATCGCCGAGGCCCTCGAGGCCATCGGCAAACAGACCGGCTACGCCATCGACCTGACCCCCGGGCCGGCGGTCAAAGGCCAACCGGAAGAGCGCAGCGACTACAAGTGGAAGGACGTCCTCTTCTGGCAGGCACTCGACGAGGTGTGCCGGGCCGGCGGGTTGACGGTGCAGCAGAGCTTCGGCGACAGCCGGCTGCGCCTCCAGGCGCACGACCGCTACGCTCCCTACCTCTGCCCCGCGGGCGCCTTCTGCATGGCGGCGGGCGGCTTTCAGCAGACGAAGACCGTCGATTTTTCCTCGTTTCCGCGCAGCAACGCCGAGGTGGCGCGCTGGGACGAGTTGGTCTTCGCCTTCTACGTCCACGCCGAGCCGCGCCTGCCGCTGCTGAGCCTTGGCGAGCCCCACGTCACCGCCGCCTACGACGACGAGAACAACAGCATGATCCCGCCGGCGGGCGCCGCCCGGGATCAGCCCAACCCGCAGCTCTTCGGCTACCGCAACGGCCGCTACTACTACGGCGGCAACCGCATGCTGACCCTCACCGGGCAGCTGAACCTCGTTCGCCCTTCGCCGAAGGCCGCCTCCCTCAAGCAGCTCAAGGGGACGCTGCCCCTGACCATCCTGGCCGAGCAGAAGTCCGTGGTCGTTAGCGACAACCTCACCGCGTCCAAGGGCAAGAAGCACCAGGCCGGCACCACCACTTTCACCATCGTGGACGTGTCGGAGACGGCGGGCAAGCAGGTGCAGCTGCAGCTGCTAATCGCGGAGGAGGCCGCCCTGGGCAACGGTCCGAACGATTTCACCTGGTTGAACTCGATGTGGAGCCGGCTGGAGGTGTACGACGACAAGGGCAACCGGATGGCGCACCAGGGCGGCGGCATGGGCATCAACGGGCCGAACCAGGCGAACATGTCGATGACCTACCCCGCCGGCAGCAAGCCGACGAAGTTGGTCTACCAGGTGTGGACCCTGTTGCACTGTCAGATCGATTTCGAGTTCAAGGGGCTGCCGCTGCCGTGAAGCACCCTCGTTGAGCGGCCGCCCTCGGGGCGGCGCGGATTCCTCGTTTCGCGAATCGATAAATCGAGGGCGCATGTCCCCCGCAACCCCGCTGGTCGGCGTCATCATGGGCTCGCGCTCCGACTGGGAGACGATGCAGCACGCCGTGGAGAAGTTGAACGACTTCGGCGTGCCGCACGAGGTGCGCGTGGTGTCGGCCCACCGCACGCCGCAGTTGCTGTACGAGTACGCCTCGATGGCCGAGCAGCGGGGACTGGAGGTCGTCATTGCCGGCGCCGGCGGGGCGGCCCACCTGCCCGGCATGACCGCGTCGATGACCGTGCTGCCGGTGCTGGGGGTGCCGGTCGAGTCCAGGGCGCTGCACGGCCTGGACTCGCTGCTGTCCGTCGTCCAGATGCCGGGCGGCGTCCCGGTTGGCACGCTGGCCATCGGCAAGGCCGGGGCGATCAACGCGGCCCTGCTGGCGACGGCCATCCTGGGCAACAAGCACCCCGAGTTCCGCGAGGCGCTGCGCCGCTTCCGCATCGAGCAATCCAACGCCGTGCTGAGCGATCCCGACCCGCGGCAGGAGAAGGCATGACCGTCGGCGTCCTCGGCGGCGGACAACTCGGGCGCATGCTGGCCCTGGCCGGCTACCCCCTCGGCCTGCGCTTCCGCTTCCTCGACCTGTCCCCTCGCGCCCCCGCCGGCCACCTCGCCGAGCTGCACGCCGGCGACTACGAGGACGTGGACGTCCTGGAGCGCTTCGCCGACGGGCTGGACCTAGTCACCTACGAGTTCGAGAACGTCCCCGTCGCCTCCGCCCGCCTCCTCGCGGAAAGGCTGCCGGTGTACCCGCCGCCGCAGGCGCTGGAGGCGGCGCAAGACCGCTTTGCCGAGAAGACCTTCTTTCAGGAACTCGACATACCGACTCCTCCATTCCTCGCCGTCGATTCCGAGGAGGGCTTCCGCTCGGCGCTTCGGCTGATCGGCCTGCCCGCCGTCCTGAAGACGCGCCGCATGGGCTATGACGGCAAGGGGCAGCTCGTCCTGCGCGAGCCGAAGGATGCCGAGTATGCCTGCCGGGTCCTGGGTAACGTGCCGCAGATCCTCGAGGGGTTTGTGCCGTTCCATCGCGAGCTGTCGGTGCTGGCGGTGCGCAGCCTCGGCGGCGAAACGGCGTATTACCCGCTGGTCGAGAACCATCACCGCGAGGGGATGCTGCGCCTGTCGCTGGCCCCGGCCCCCGGCCTGACGACCGAGCTGCAAGGACAGGCGGAGGGCCACGCCCGGCGGGTGCTGGAAGCGCTGAATTACGTCGGGGTCTTGGCGATCGAGTTCTTCGAGGTGGGCGGCCGGCTGCTGGCCAACGGGATGGCGCCGCGCGTCCACAACAGCGGCCACTGGACCATCGAGGGGGCGGAAACGAGTCAATTCGA
>DATFNV010000184.1:0-7553 GCA_035266225.1 Gemmataceae bacterium | reverse complement strand
CGCGCTATCAGCGACCTCGACATCCCACTCGACAGCGGCGACTTCTGCCTGATGGACCGCAAGGTCGTTGACGTGCTCAAGCACCTGCCCGAGCGCCTGCGCTTCGTCCGTGGCCTGCGCACTTTTGTCGGCTTCCGCCAGGTCGGCCTGTGCTACGACCGGGCCGCCCGCCACGCCGGCGACCCGAAATACTCGTTCCGAACCCTGGCAGGCCTGGCGGCCGACGGCCTGGTCAGCTTCAGCAGCTACCCCCTGCGCCTGGTGACCTACTGCGGCTTCGCGTCGATCAGCCTGGCGATTGGCCTGGCGGTCTGGGTGCTGGGCGACGCGCTTTGGTATCACACCGCGCCGCAAGGTTGGGCCAGCACGGTCGTCGTGGTCCTGTTCATGAGCGCCGTCCAGATGCTCAGCCTAGGGGTCATCGGCGAGTACATTCGCCGCATCTTCATCGAGTCCAAGGGAAGGCCGGCCTATATCGTCGGCGAAGTCCAGCCCCACCGCGCAGGCGCTGCCCCAGCTCCCCCTCCCGAAGCACCCGCCCACAACGGGACGGTATAGTACCCACCGCCCCGGAGAGCCTTCGCGATGTTGCCGCGCTACGTCCCCCCCGCGATCATCGCTGCCCTCGGCCTGGCCTTCTTCGCCGAGTTGGCGCTGCACCCGACGCGGACCCTTTACGCTCCCCACACCGACTTTGTGGCCCAGTACGTCCCCCTCAAGCGTTTCCTAGTGCGCTCCTGGCAGGAGACCGGCGAGCTGCCGCTGTGGTGCCCCGATCACTACTCCGGCCTGCCGTTCGTCCACGACATTCAGGTGTGCGCGTTCTATCCCCCGCACGTCCCCCTCTACTGGCTGCCGGACCGGTACGTCGGCTGCGCCATGAGCTGGCTGGTCGTGCTGCACGTCGTCCTCGCCGGTTGGTGTATGTACGCCTACGCCCGCGCTGACGGGCTCGGGCAGGGCGGAGCGCTGGTCGCGGCGGCCGGGTACATGTTCGCGGGCAAGTGGCTCCTGCACCTGCTCTCGGCCGGCCACTCCAACCTGACGCCACTGGCCTGGCTCCCCCTCGTCCTGCTCGGGCTGGAGCGGGCGATCCGCCGCGGCGGCCTGCTGCCGGTGCTCGGGGCAGGCACGGCCTTCGGCCTGATCGCCCTGGGGACGCATCCGCAGTTCACGTTTTACGCCGGCCTCTTCACGGCACTGTGGACGCTCGGGCCGACGCTTGAGACGGCCGGCCGCCTCGGCGGCAGGGGGCCGCGCTCCTGGCGCCGGACCGCCGGGGCGCTGGCGCGGTGGGCGCTGTGCGGGCTCGGCACCGTCGCCGTCGCCGGTGCGCTCGCCGCGGTGCAACTGCTGCCGACGCTGGAGGCGACGCGAGAGACGGGCCGCGGCAACACGGCCTTCGCCGTGTCCTCGGTGATTGCAACGCTGTGGTCGCTGCTCCGCCTCGTCGGTCCACCGCCCGCCGAGTTCGGCTGGGAGCACCAGGGGGGCCTCGGCGTCGCCTGGCTCATGGTCGCAGCCCTGGCCGCCTCGCGGGGCCGACCCCTGACGCGCTTCCGGGCAGTGGTCGGACTGCTGCTGGTCGCCTTTGCCCTCGGCGGCTGGGTGATCTTCAACGAGTTGCCCGGCTTCCGCTTCTTCCGCATCCCGACCCGGATGGTTACGTTCGCGGCGCTGCCGCTGGCCCTGCTCGCGGGCATCGCCACCGACGCTCTCTTTCGGGGCGCTCTGGCGCCGGCCGGCGGGCGCGCCCTTCCACGCCCCGTCTGGATCTGGCTGGGCATCGGGCTGGCTCTCCTGGCGGGGCAGGTGGCCTTCGCGGCCGTCCACGACGACGAGCGGCCGCGCTGCCACCTCTACTGGGCTGTGCTCCCGGTCGCCGTGGGCGGCGTCCTGGGGCTGTTGTGGCACCGTCCTGCGGCGCCCAGCCCCGCATGGAAAGCCGCCTGGGTCGCCTGCCTCGTGGCCGAGTTGTGGGCGTTGGGTTGGCCGCAGGTGGACACTCGCCCCGAGGAGGAATTGCTCGCCCCGTCCGCGTGCGTCCGCTCCCTGATCCGGCCGCTCGGGCACGGCCGCGTCCTCGACCGTGACGTGGATCCGCAGAAGGGTGACTCGCCGCTCGGCCACGGCTTGCCGCTCCTGCTGGACATCGAGGCGGTGCGGGGCTACAACCCGCTCGACGTGTATCGCTACAAGCAGTACCTACACTTCATCGGCGACGACGACCAGGCGGGCACGGCCGCCAACCTCGTCGGAGACGTCTCCGTGAGGAACCGGAGGCTGCTGGACCTGCTCGGCGTGCGTTACCTTCTCCAACCGAGCGGCACTGCCCCGGACGGCCCAGGTTGGGAGGCGGTCATGACGGACCCGCACCCACGCGTGTTCAGCTTCACGGCCGGCGGCGTGCGCGACTTGCCGCCCTACACCGTCTGGGAGAACAAGGACGCCTTCCCCCGGGCCTTCGTCGTGCCCCGCGCCGTGCCCCTGCCGGCCGGGCGCTCCCCGCTGGCTGCCCTGAAGGCGACGGACTTCCGCCAAACCGTACTGGTCGAGGGCATCGCCGCCGAGGAAGCCGGCTCGACGGGAGGCGGCGTCCGGACCGCCGAGGTCATCGACTATCGCCCCAACCGGGTCACGGTCGCGGTCGAAGGAGACGGCGGCCACCTGGTGCTGGCGGACCTGTGGTATCCCGGCTGGGAGTGTCGTGTCGATGGGGAGCCCGCATCGCTGTACCGGGCCGACTACCTGTTCCGAGCCACGCGAGTGCCGCCGGGCCGGCACGAGGTCGTCTTCACCTTCGCGCCGGCCTCGTACCGGCTTGGCAGGCTCATCAGTCTAGCCGCGGTGTCCGCCGTGGCCGCCGCCGTCCTGGTGTTGGCCGGGTGGGCGCTCGTCTGTCGCCGCCGGACGAAGTATCCGTCCATGTGTTCCAACGTTGAAACGTGAGAGCGATCAACGGCGGCGGGTACTGTCCTCGAGCGCCCGCAGCACGTCCACGGCCGAGATTGTTGCCCCGAGGAAAGTCGCATCGCCGCTCGGCAGGCGGACGGCTGGGGTCGCCTTGCCGGTGGTCTTCTGGACGAAGTTGGCGAACCGGTTGGCCAGCAAGTTGCGGTCGAGCCCCGTGGTGGCCGGCGGAGCCGTGCCGCTGACGGAGTTCGCGGGGGGCGGGGAAGCGGCCGTGGTCGGGCCGACGAGCCCGCTGACGACGCGGTCGGCGTAGGGACTTCCACGGCCGGTGATCTCGTCGTAACCGGGGCCCGCCTTCACCGCACCGTTGCCGCCCGTGGTCACGTCGTGGAAGTCGCTGGCCGGCAGGCTGTCGATGGCCGACACCGCGTCCGTCAGGTTGGCCTTGCCCGCGAGCGCCCGACCCTGGTCGGCGATGGCCAGGAGCGCCGCCCACTGCGGCGCGCCGGCGCTGGTGCCGCCGGTGGTCATCCACCCCGTATATCCGTTAATCGTGACGGAGGTGTAGACCGCGAAGCCGGTGGCGGCATTGTACGACACGTCGGGCCCGGTGCGCATGGCGTTGCCGGTCAGCGCGGCCTGTGCGGCCGGGGCGCTCTCGTAGCGGCTGGTGCCGCCGGCGCTGCCGCTCCAGGCCGATTCCGCGACGTAGTCGCCCAGCGGATCGACGGTCAGTTGCGTGCCGCCGACGGCGAGCACGTTGGGCGACAGCGCCGGCCACAGTGCCCCCGCCGAGCCGCCGTCGCCCGACGCCGCCACAAACGCCACCCCGGCGTGGTTGGCCGGCGTCGTGAAAAAGCCGTCCAGGGCCGTCTCGACGGAGATTTCGGCCGAGCCCCAACTCATCGAGACGACACTGACACCGGGTTGTTGGCGGGCGTAATCGGCGGCCGAGAGCAGGTCACCGAGGTTGCCGCTCGGCGCCTCGATGAGCAGCAGTTTCGCCCCCGGGGCGATGGCGTGGGCCCACTCCACGTCGAGGGCCGTTTCCAGCGACCACAGCGGACTGATCGCGGTGGCGCCCGGCAAGGCCACCTTGGTGAACGACGGCGGGGCGACCAGGCCGAATTCCCGGTCGAAGGTGGCCAGGTCGCCGGCGATGGTGGGGTCGTTGTCGGCCGTGACGATGGCGATGGTCTGGCCGCGACCGTCACCGGCGACGCCGTTGAAACTGAGGCGATCGAAGCCGTAGGCGTGTCGCACCTCGCTCGGAGTGAGGCCGCCGTAGAAGGCGATGGACTGCGGTGTGGACAGAATTGCAGGCACCGTCACCGACGGCACCGTGCGAGACTCTAGCTCTTCAATTTGGAGTTGCGCAGCGCGGACGGGGCGGGTCGCAACTTTGCGATCCTGATCGGCCATGCGAGTTGGTGACTGGCCTGGAGAACGTAATGTCGTGCGTTGAGCGCGCTCCTGGCTCCCCGGCCGTCGTCCCCTCCTGGTTGCGGTGCCTGCTGGGTTGGGAGTATTCTGGGAGATGGACTGGGGGGACGCAAGCGTTTTTCCGAATTTTCTGGAAATGTCGCGGGCAACGATTGTGCCGATTACAGAAAATGTATCGGCTGACCGCAATTAGAGTCGGTTGTGGAAGCCGCTTGCGGCTTAGCGGAAGCTGGAATCCGCTAAGCCGCAAGCGGCTCTCAGCTTCAGGGACCCTTGAAGAAGACCGCGGCCAGCGGCGGCAGCGTCAGGGTGAGGGAGCAGGGTCGGCCGTGGCACGGCTCGCTCGATGCCTGGAGGCCCCCGTCGTTGCCGACGCCGCTGCCGCCGTACTCGGTGGCGTCGCCGTTGAGGACCTCGCGCCAGTAGCCGCCGAAGGGCACGCCGACCCGATACTCCTGCCGCACCACCGGCGTGAAGTTGCAGACCACCAGCATCGTTTCGTAGCCGCCCAGGCGCAGGAAGCTCACCGCGCTCGTGGCCCCGTCGCTGGCGTCCACCCACTCGAAGCCCCACGGCTGGCAGTCTCCTTCGTGGAGCGAGCGCTCCTCGCGGTAGAGGCGGTTGAGGTCCATGACCCAGCGCATGACGCCGTAGTGGGGCGGCAGGCCGAGTTGGTGCCAGTCGAGGCTGCTGTCGTGGTCCCACTCGCGCCCCTGCCCGAATTCGCAGCCCATGAACAGCAGCTTCTTGCCCGGCGTCGCCCACATGAAGCCGAACAGCAGCCGCAGGTTGGCGAACTGCTGCCAGGCGTCGCCCGGCATCTTGCCGAGCAGCGACCCCTTGCCGTGAACCACCTCGTCGTGCGACAGCGGCAAGACGTAGTTCTCCGCGTGGGCGTAGAGCACGCGGAACGTCAGCTGGTTGTGACGATACTGCCGGTGGATCGGGTCGTAGCGGAAGTAGTCGAGGGTGTCGTGCATCCAGCCCATGTCCCACTTGAGGCCGAAGCCCAGGCCGCCGAGGTAGGTGGGCCGCGACACCATCGGCCAGGCGGTGGACTCCTCGGCGATAGTCTGGGTGTCGGGGTAGTCGCGGTACACCTCTTCGTTCAGCCGCCGCAGGAAGGAGATGGCGTGCAGGTTCTCGCGGCCGCCGAACTCGTTGGGGACCCATTCGCCCTCCTTGCGCGAGTAGTCGAGGTAGAGGACCGAGGCAACCGCATCGACGCGCAGGCCGTCGGCGTGGTAGTGGTCGAGCCAGAAGATGGCGCTGCTGAGCAGGAAGCTGCGGATTTCGTGCCGGCTGAAGTTGAAGATGGAGCTTTGCCAATCGGGGTGATAGCCCTGGCGCGGGTCGGCGTGCTCGTAGAGGTGGGTACCGTCGAAGTAAGCCAGGCCGTGCTGGTCGGTCGGGAAGTGAGCCGGCACCCAGTCGAGGATGACGCCGATGCCCTGCTGGTGCAGGTAATCGACGAGGAACATGAAGTCCTGCGGCGAGCCGTGGCGGCTGGTCGGGGCGAAGAAGCCGGTGACCTGGTAGCCCCACGATCCGTAGAAGGGGTGCTCCATCACCGGCAGGAGCTCGACGTGCGTAAAACCCATGCGGCGGACGTGGCCGGCCAATTTCGGGGCCAGCTCGCGGTAGCTCAGCCAGCGGTTGCCCTCTTCCAGCACGCGCATCCACGAGCCGAGGTGGACCTCGTAAATGGACATCGGGGCGCGGACGTTGTTGTGCTTGCGCCGGGCCGCCATCCAGTCGCCGTCCTCCCAGGAGTAGGCGAGGTCGTGGACGACGGAGCCGGTGCGCGGCGGCAGCTCCTGGAGGAAAGCGAACGGGTCGGCCTTCTCGACGCGGTAACCGTGGTAGCGCGAGGCGATGTGAAACTTGTACAAGGCGCCCGGGCCAAGGTTGGTGATGAAGCCCTCCCAGATGCCGGACGATTCGCGCGGCCTGAGGGGGTGATGGCCGGGATGCCAGCCGTTGAAGTCGCCGAGGACGGAGACGTACTCGGCCGCCGGCGCCCACACGGCGAAGTAGGTGCCGGCGACGCCGTCGCGCGTCATCGGATGGGCGCCGAGCTTCTCGTAGAGGCGAGAGTGCGTGCCCTCGTTGAACAGGTAGAGGTCCTGCGCACTCAACCGCGTCACGTCGTGATACACCATTTGCGTTGGGATGACCGCCGACATCCGCATCCTCCCCTCGTCTCCTCCGCCCCGCTGACGGGCCAGTGTTAACATACTCGACTCGGCGGGGGGATTGCGAGGGGTGTCGGGCCGTCGGCTCACTCCCAGTAGTCTTCCCAGCGCTCCGCGAACGCCTGTTCAACTCGATCCCTATAAGCGTTCGTCTTGATCCTGGCCATCCTCAACGTATCACCGCTGCGGCCCTTGCCGACGGTGTACTCGGCAACGAGACATGTTCGCCGGGGGACAGCCGCTTGTGGACGCGAGAGTTCGTCGGTTATCATGCGAGGCTGGTGAGACGCTTAATCGCGGGAGGAGTCATGGCCCGAACTGATGCCCAGCGCGTCGTCCTCGAACTGATCCGCAGTGCCCGCGGCACCCGGGACGGACGAACGAAACTGTCCAAGGCGTTCTGCTTCGCGCACCTGTACTACGCCCCTGTTCGAGGGTCTCGATGGAAACCGTGGTCCCCCAGATCAGCGTCGTCGTGCCGCTGTACAACGAAGAGGAAAACATTCCCGAACTCTACCGCCGGCTCTCGGCGGCCCTGGGCGGGCTCTTGCACGACTACGAGCTGGTGTTCGTCAACGACGGTAGCCGGGACCGGACGGCGGAGCTACTCAACGGCCTCCACGCGCGGGACGCGCGGGTGACGGTCATTCACCTGAGCCGCAACTTCGGCCACCAGCCCGCGGTATGCGCCGGGCTCGACCACGCCCGCGGCCGCGGAGTCGTGGTCATGGACGGCGACTTGCAGGACCCGCCGGAGGTCCTCGGGGAGTTCATCGACAAGTGGCGCGAGGGGCACGACGTCGTGTACGCCGTCCGGCAGAATCGCAAAGAGAATCTCTTGAAGCGGGCGGGCTACTGGACCTTCTATCGCCTGCTGCGCGCTATCAGCGACCTCGACATCCCACTCGACAGCGGCGACTTCTGCCTGATGGACCGCAAGGTCGTTGACGTGCTCAAGCACCTGCCCGAGCGCCTGCGCTTCGTCCGTGGCCTGCGCACTTT
>DATFNV010000183.1:0-23327 GCA_035266225.1 Gemmataceae bacterium | reverse complement strand
ACCTGCGCGACATCGCCGAGGTGTGGCGGCGCGGCAGCGTGATCGCCTCGTGGCTGCTCGACCTGACGGCGGCGGCGTTGCTGGCCGACCCGGAGTTGTCGAAGTTCGGCGGCCGCGTCTCCGACTCCGGCGAGGGGCGCTGGACGATCAAGGCGGCGATCGACGAGGCGGTGTCGGCCCAGGTCCTCAGCGCCGCCCTGTACGAGCGCTTCGAGTCGCGCGGCGAGGCCGAGTTCGCCGACAAGCTGCTGTCGGCGATGCGCTTCGAGTTTGGCGGGCACCTCGAAAAGCCCGCGGGGCCGCGCTCGTAGTGACCGCATTCATGCGGTCGGGTCAGCCAGGACCGCATGAATGCGGTCACTACCAGCGCGGCCGTTCGACGAGAAAGGGAGAACCGATGACCGCCCCTCACTCCGACGCCCTGGTATTCTTCGGCGCGACCGGCGACCTGGCCTACAAGAAGATCTTCCCGGCCCTGCAGTCGATGGTGCGGCGCGGCCGGCTCGCCGTGCCGGTCATCGGCGTGGCCAAAGCGGGCTGGGGCCTGGAGCAGTTCAAGGCGCGGGCGCGCGACAGCGTCGAGAAGCACGGCGTCCGCGACCCACAAGCCCTCGACCGCCTCTGCAGCCTGCTGCGCTACGTGGACGGCGACTACGCCGACTTCGCCACCTTCCAGGCGCTGCGCCGCGAACTGGGCTCGGCGGAGCACCCGGCGCACTACCTCGCCATTCCCCCCGTCCTGTTCGGCCCGGTCGTGGACCAACTCGGCAAGTCGAGCTGCGCCCGCGGCGCCCGCCTCATCGTCGAGAAGCCGTTCGGCCGCGACCTCGCCTCGGCCCGGGAGCTGAACCGCATCCTGCTGCGCAACTTCGACGAGTCGTCGATCTTCCGCATCGACCATTACCTCGGCAAAACGCCGGTGCAGAACCTGCTCTACTTCCGCTTCTCTAACTCGTTCATGGAGCCGATCTGGAACCGCTACCACGTCAAGAGCGTGCAAATCACGATGGCCGAGAGTTTCGGCGTCCAGGGCCGCGGCCTGTTCTACGAGGAGGTCGGCGCCCTGCGCGACGTGGTGGAGAACCACCTCTTCCAGGTCCTGTCGAACCTGGCGATGGAGCCGCCGGCCGGGACCGACAGCGAAGCGGTCCGCGACGAGAAGGTCAAGGTGCTGAGGGCGATCCCGGCGCTCGACCCAGGCTGCGTCGTCCGCGGGCAGTTCCGCGGCTACCGCAAGGAGAAGGGGGTGGCCCCCGACTCGCAGGTGGAGACGTTCGCCGCCCTGCGCCTGGAGATCCACTCGTGGCGCTGGAAGGGGGTGCCCTTCTTCATCCGGGCCGGCAAGTGCCTGCCGGTGTCGGCCACCGAGGTGATCGCCCGGCTGCGGCGGCCGCCGGCGATCTACTCCGCGACGCCGCTGCCGCCGAACTACATCCGCTTCCGCATCAACCCCGACGTGGCGATCGCCCTGGGCACGATGGTCATGAACCCCGGGGACGTGCTGACCGGCAGTCCCGTGGAATTGCTGGCGTGCCAGCGCTCCGCGTCGGAGAAGGTGGACCCTTACGAGCGCCTGCTCGCCGACGCCATGAAGGGCGACGCCACCCTGTTCGCCCGTGAGGATTACGTGGAAGAGGCCTGGCGCATCGTCGGCCCGGTGCTCGGCCACGTCACGCCGCTGTCCGAGTACGACTGCGGCACCTGGGGGCCGCCCGAGATGGAACAGACCGTCGCGCCGCCCGGCGGGTGGGTCGATCCGGAGGGGGCGTGCTGATGGGCCGCTTGCGGCTTCGCAATCGCTACGAAAGGAGTGTCCCATGTTCCTATCTGCCCTGGCGGGCAAGCCCGCCCCGAAGGAGTTGCTGATCGACGTGGCCCGGCTCGAGCGCGAGTACCACGAGCGCAAGCCGGACATGGCCGATCCCAACCAGCGCGTCGCCTTCGGCACCAGCGGGCACCGCGGCACGCCCTTGCGCGGCACCTTCACCGAGGCGCACATCCTGGCCATCACGCAGGCCATCTGCGAATACCGCCGCGGCCAGGGCATCGACGGCCCGCTCTTCCTGGGCAAGGACACGCACGCCATCTCCGAATCGGCCCAGCGCACCGCCCTGGACGTCCTGGCCGCCAACGGCGTCGAAACCGTCATCCAGAGCCACCACGGCGTGACGCCGACGCCGGTCATCTCGCACGCCATCCTCGTCCACAACCGCGGCCGCAAGGAGCACCTCGGTGACGGCATCGTCATCACGCCGTCGCACAACCCGCCGGAGGACGGCGGCTTCAAGTACAACCCGCCCAACGGCGGCCCGGCCGACACCGACGCGACCAACTGGATCCAGGACCGCGCCAACGCCCTGCTTGGGGCGGACAACGTCGCGGTGAAGCGCCTGCCGTATGCCGAGGCGCTCCGGGCGGCGACGACGCACCAGCAGGATTACGTCCTGCCCTACGTCAACGACCTGCGGAACGTCATCGACATGGACGCCATCCGCGCCGCCGGCCTGAAGCTGGGCGTGGACCCGCTCGGCGGCGCCGCCGTCCATTACTGGGAACCGATCAACGAGATCTACCACCTCGATATCACCGTGGTGAATCCCCGGGTCGATCCGACCTTCTCGTTCATGACGGTCGATCACGACGGCAAGATCCGCATGGACTGTTCCAGCCCGTACGCGATGGCCAACCTGGTCGGCCTCAAGGATCGCTTCCGCGTGGCCTTCGGCAACGACCCCGACAGCGACCGGCACGGCATCGTCACGCCGTCGCTGGGGCTGATGAACCCCAACGCCTACCTGGCCGTGGCGATCCGCTACCTGCTGGGCAACCGCCCCGGTTGGCCGAAGGGGGCCGCGGTCGGCAAGACGTTGGTCAGCAGCAGCCTGATCGACCGGGCGGTCCTCGACCTGGGCCGGCGCGTGACTGAGGTGCCGGTCGGCTTCAAGTGGTTCGCGCCGGGCCTGTTCGATGGCTCGATCTGTTTCGGCGGCGAGGAGAGTGCGGGGGCGAGCTTCCTGCGTCTCGACGGCAGTGTGTGGACGACCGACAAGGACGGCCCGATCATGGACCTGCTGGCCGCCGAGATCACCGCCCGCACCGGCCGCGACCCGGGCGAGCACTACCGGGTGCTGACCGAAAAGTTCGGCACCCCCTACTACACGCGCATCGACGCGCCGGCCACTCCCGAGCAGAAGGCGCTCTTGGGGAAGTTGTCGCCCGAGGCGGTCAAGGAGGCGGAGCTGGCCGGCGAGCCGATCGTGGCCAAGCTGACGCGCGCCCCCGGCAACAACGCCCCCATTGGAGGGCTGAAGGTGGTGACGGCCAACGGCTGGTTCGCGGCCCGGCCTTCGGGGACCGAGAACATCTACAAGATTTACGCCGAGAGCTTCAAGGACCAGGCCCACCTCGACGCCATCGTCGCCGAGGCGCAGCAGATCGTCAGTAACGCCCTGGCCGGACGAGAGTAAGCCGTTTCTTGGGGCTCGAGCAGCTCCTGTCGGGCGAGCCCGCGGGTTTATCCCGCTGGCAGCAGAGGCGGCGCCGGCAAGCCTGAAAGGAAGCGGATCGTCTCGGGCTGCGCCGCCAGGAGCCGCAACAATCGGTCGGCCGTGCGATTCGGGATCGCACGGCCGCTTTCCCACTCGGCCAGCGTCCGCTCCTCCAGCCCGACCAGCCCGGCGAGCTCCGCGAGCGACAGTCGCAGCCCGGTCCGCAGTTCTCGCAACTGACTCGGTGTCAGCAGGCCGAGCGCCCGGCAGATGGCCTCATCGCGGATTGACCAGGCGGCCGGGCCGCTATACGTCTCCCCACACGCGGGGCACACCTCGACGGGCACGTTCTCAGCCACGACCTCGACAACCCGGGGGCCATCTTCGTAGGTGAATCGCTCGGTCCGGGTGCGGGGCTCCACTTCGGCCCGCCCGCACACCGGGCAGCGCGAGGGCTTTTTCGCCCCGAGTTCGGGAAGTGTCATGGCTCAGCTGCCCCTGTAGTGCTTGCTCGTGTGAACACTGATGATCCAGGCGCGATCATCCTCCAGGATCAGTTCGATGTACAGGCCGCGTCCGTCGGCGTTGTTCATCACGTAGCCGTCGGGGAGCGCGCCTTCGGGTTGCCCGCGCTTGATCTTGTGCATCGGGTAGTTTGCCTGGAGCAGGTTGAGGACGTAGGCGACGATGCCGCGCTCCGTGGCCGGAAGGCCGTCCCTTCGGAGAATCGCCTTCCCTTCCTTCTCCGCCCGTTCGGTCGAGAAACACTCGTCGCTGCCCAGCAGCCGGATGAGTTCTTGCCGCGCCGCTTCCAGCGTCAACTCGTCGCCTTCCATGCGGTCCTTCCCCCCCGCGGACATCGGATGCGAGGCCGGACCAATGAATGATAAAAAATCCCCCCAACCCGGTCAAGTTCCGGCCTGGTCCTGCCGCGTGCAGGCCGGCGAAGGTTCCTGGCTCTTGTTTCGGTTTGGGGCTGAAGTAATCTCCCCCATCTTCGTTGCCGCGCGGGGTCATGGGGCAATGCAGGGCTGTTTTAGGGATGAAACCGTCCCGGCGCTGACCCTTCCGCTCCGCCCGGGTACAATGCCAGCGGAAAGGGCGGTTTGGCCGGCGCACCGGCCCCAATACGAGACCTCGACCCAAGGAGAACGACCATGGCGGCATCCGGCGCTTCCCTCTCCCAGCGCCCGGCGTGGAAGGCCCTCGAAGCCCACTCCCAGCAAGTCCGCAACCTTCACCTCCGCCAACTCTTCGCCGACGACCCAAAGCGCGGCGAGCGCCTCACCCTCGATGCGGTCGGCATCTACCTCGACTACTCGAAGAACCGCGTCACCGATGAGACGCTGCGCCTGCTCCTCCGGCTCGCGGAGGAGTGCGGCCTGCGCCAGCGCATCGACGCCATGTTCCGCGGCGAGCGCATCAACGTCACCGAGAAGCGCGCCGTCCTGCACGTCGCCCTGCGCGCCCCGAAGGGCCAAGCGATCGTGCTCGACGGCGAGGACGTGGTGCCGGCGGTCCACGACGTGCTCGAGCGCGTGGCCGACTTCGCCAGGCGCGTCCGCAGCGGCGAGTGGAAGGGCCACACCGATAAGCCGATCCGCAACGTGGTCAATATCGGCATCGGCGGCTCCGACCTCGGCCCGGTGATGGCCTACGAGGCCCTGCGCCACTACAGCGGCCGCGACCTGACGTGCCGCTTCGTCTCCAACGTGGACGGCACCGACTTCGCCGAGGCCGTCCGCGACCTCAACGCCGAGGAAACGCTCTTTATCATCTCCTCCAAGACCTTCACGACGCTGGAGACGATGACCAACGCCCACACGGCGCGGGTGTGGGCGCTGAAGACGCTCAAGCACCACGCCGCCGTCGCCCGCCACTTCGTCGCCGTCTCGACCAACGCCGAGGAGGTGACGAAATTCGGCATCGACCCGGCCAACATGTTTGGCTTCTGGGACTGGGTCGGCGGCCGTTACTCGATGGACTCGGCCATCGGTCTCTCGACGATGATCGCGGTCGGCCCCGACAACTTCCAGGCGATGCTCGACGGCTTTCACGAGATGGACGAGCACTTCCGCACCGCCCCCTTCGAGCGCAACCTGCCGGTGCTGATGGGGCTGCTCGGCATCTGGTACGACGACTTCTTCGGCGCCCAGACAGTCGCGGTGCTGCCCTACGAGCAGTACCTGAAGCGCTTCCCCGCCTACCTGCAGCAGCTGACGATGGAGAGTAACGGCAAGGGTGTGACGCTGGACGGGGTGGCCGTGGACTACCAGACGGGGCCAATCTACTGGGGCGAACCGGGAACCAACGGCCAGCACTCGTTCTACCAGCTGATCCACCAGGGGACGAAGTTGATCCCGTGCGACTTCATTGCCTTCGCACAGACGCTCAACCCGCTGGGCCGGCACCACGACCTGCTGCTGGCCAACGTCTTCGCGCAATCGGAAGCGCTGGCCTTCGGCAAAACGGCGGAGCAGGTGCGGGCGGAGGGGGTCCCGGACTGGCTGGTGCCGCACCGCACCTTCGAGGGCAACCGGCCGTCGAACACGCTGCTGCTGGAGCGGCTGACGCCGGCGGCGCTGGGCAAACTGGTGGCGCTGTACGAGCACCTCGTCTTTACTCAGGGTGCGATCTGGAATATCGACTCGTTCGACCAGTGGGGCGTCGAGTTGGGGAAGGTGCTGGCGCAGCGCATCGTGCCCGAACTGGAGAACAAGGAGGAGCCGCGGCTGGGGCACGACAACTCGACCAATGTGCTGATTCGGCGCTATCGGCAGATGAAGGGAATGTGAACACACGTCTGCCACGGCTAAGAAACGGTAACAACACTGTCTTCGCCGCTTGCGGCTTCGCAATCGTTCCTGCGAAGCCTCAAGCGGCAAGAGGGTTAGTGATACAGTTTCTAAGTGGCCCCTGAGCCGGATTCATTGCTTCGGCAGCTCGCGGAGGACGAGCAGTACCTGGACGGCGCCCGGCTGACCCGGCTTGCGGTT
Organism: Gemmataceae bacterium; assembly: GCA_035266225.1. Taxonomy (GTDB): domain Bacteria; phylum Planctomycetota; class Planctomycetia; order Gemmatales; family Gemmataceae; genus DATFNV01. The sequence goes on along the minus strand of DATFNV010000183.1, from coordinate 16,843 downwards.
GTCGAGGTAGCGCTTCACCTCGGGCGAATTCGGCCGGGGCCGACCCAGCTCGGGGTTGTAGGTGACGGCCAGCGCCAGCCGCTCCGTCCCCTTGCCGGCGCCCGGCTGGAGTTGGCGCACATCCACGCGCAGCACCTCGGACAATTCCTTGCGGTCGGCGTCGCTGAGGCGAGTCACGACCATCTTGCTGAACTGGCCGTCGGGCTTCGGCTTGGCCTGGGCCGCCTTCCTGTCCTCGCTGCCGACTCGGGCCAGGGCACGGGCCAACTCGTCGGCGCTCAGGTCCTCCACGAAGATCGCGTGGTGCGAGCGCAGGCGCGACTTGTCCAGGCGGTTCTGGGCCTCGCGATCGATCACCAGGGTGATGCCGGCGTCCTTCAAGGCGAGTTGCAGGCGGCGGAAGCCCTTGACGGTGTCGGTACAGGGCAGCTCGATGCGGAGGGCGGTTTCCTCGGCGAAATCCTTGCGCAGCCTGTCCGCCTGGATCTCGCGGACGTCCGTCAGCAGGTGGAAGGGCGGCTTCACGACGTGCGGCTTGAACATCTCCATGTCAGGCAACGGGGTCTCCTGGCCAATCACGTCCGGGTCCTTCGGCTTGTCGTTTTCGGCGACGACGGGCGGGCCCAGCACTTCCGGCCGCGACGGCTTCTTTCCCCCGTCCGGTGGTGCCGGATGGGGGTCGGGGTTCGTGTTGCGGTTTTCCGTCTTGCCGCCCTCATGATCGGGAGTCGGAACGGATTGCGGTTCGGTGGCGGGGTGGTGGTTGGCCTCCACCTGGTCGCCGGCCGCGCTCTGGTGCGCGGGCTGGGCGAAGTAGAAGAAGGAGGTGAGGCCGACGGCGAGGAGGACGGTCGCGGCGGCGGCGAAGGCGGCATACAGCGGCCAGGCGCCCTGGCGCGCCAGCTCGCGCTGCCGGGCCTGGGCCTGGCAATGCCGCACGGCGCGCAGGACGCGCGAGGTGAATTCATCGCCGAGGCGCTGACGCGGCAGGGCCTGCACGCGCCGGGCGTCGTCCCGGAGCTTCTCCAGCAGGGCGCGGGCCTCGGGGGAGCGTCGCAGCAGGCGCTCGAGCGCCTTGCGCTGGCGGTTGCTCAGCTCGCCATCGACGTAAGCGCTCAGCAGTTGGCGTAACTGATCGGAGAGCATGCGTCCGCCCCTTCCTCCGCGCCGCCCGTTCGTAGTGACCCGATGAATCGGCTCACGACGAACGGGCGGCGGCTACACGTCGTTCCCTTGCTGTTCGAGCAGTTCGCGCAGCTCGCTGCGCGCCCGGTGCAGGCGGCTGCGGATGGTGCCGATGGGCACGCCGAGTACCTCGGCCATCGCCTCGTATTTCTGCCCTTCCATGTCCTTCATGACGAGGACGGCCCGGTGCTCGGGGGAGAGTCGGCTGAGGGCCCGCTGCACGCGCCGTTCCTCTTCGACCTGTTCGAGGGCGTGCCCCGGCCGACTGGCGTCGGAGGTATCCAATGGCTCCAGGCGGCCCTCGCCGTTGCGGCCGGCGTCGATGCTCAACGTCAGGCGCTGCTTGCGCTTGTGGCTGATGGCCGTGTTGACGGCGATCCGGTACAGCCAGGTGAAGAACTGCGAGTCTCCCTTGAAGCCGTCCAGCGACTGGTAGGCATTCAGGAAGGCGTCCTGCACCACGTCCTGGGCGTCGTCGGCGTTCTCGAGCAGGCGGTAGACTGTGTTGTACAGACGATCCTGGTAGCGGCGCACCAACTCCCCGAAGGCGGCAGTGTCCCCTTTCAGGGAGGCAGTGATGAGCCGGTGGTCGTCAGCACTCACGATTCCCTTCCGACCCCTGTTGGACGACGGCGGCGCCGCGGGAGTTCCCGAAATGGGCTTCGGCGGCGAACCACCCAAGCCCCGGCAATGGACCAGTTTATGATGCCATAGCCGGGGCGAGTTGTCAAAAGGAACGGGCCGGCGGCGGCCCCGCACGACTTGGGGGCCGCCGCCGGCCTGACGGAGGGATTCCCGGACGGAACCTTACTTTTTCTTCTCCTCGCGCCGGATTGGATTCGACTCCGGCGCGGTGGGCTCGGGCAGCGGGGCGACGACGACGAGCGTGTCCGGCTTGATGATCTTCAGGTAGAACGGATCGACCTTGTTGCCGTCCGCGGCGAAGAGGACGATCGTCGGCTTCTTGAGCTTGTCGGGCACGTCCTTCGCGTCCACCTCCTTGCCGGCGGCGGTGTACACCTTCACGCCCTCGCCCTTGATACGGCGCGTGACCTGCACCGTCTTGTAGGCCGTGACGTTGACCGACTGCGGGACGAGGCGGCCGCCGACGTTGACCGTTCGTGTCTCCGTGACGACGTAGGGCACCAGGACCGGCTGGGTGATCTCGAACTCACCGTCCTTGGTCATGCTGGCCAGAACCTGCGCGGGCGGCGGCCCTTGCGGCGGCTTGACGGCTTCTTCCGGCGGGGCGGGGGCGGCGACGGCCGACGCCAGCACGACGGCGAGCAGCGCGGAGTTCATGACAGGTCTCCCTGGGTTGAAGGCGACGGGGCGACGGCCCAACGATGCTACCCGGCGCCGGCCCTGGCCGGCAACTCAATTTCCCCGCTCGTTACGAACGCCGCCGCTTCGACCCGGGGTAGGCCAGCAGTCGGAAGCCGTTGCGCCAGTGCCACAGGGCGCTGGCGTCGTTGCCGACCATGAAGGTGCTGAGCAACTCGCGGTAACCCAGCCCCCGCAGCTGGCGCCCCGCGGCGGCCAGCAGCCCGCTGCCGACGCCCTCGCCGGCGCAGCCCGGATGGACGAAGACCCAGGTCAGGTGCGGTCGGCCCAGGCGACGCTCGACGCAGTCCGGCGGCGGCGGCTCGAACCACTGAAAACTGCCCCACTCGCACGGGTCGCGCTCCGGCAGCAGTGTCACGAGGATCGCCCCGAGCAACGCCCCGTCCTCGGCGCAGGCGACGAAGCTGGCGCGGTCGATCCAGGGGCCGTCGCCGCCCGTGCGGGTGCGCGTCAGGCAGCAGGCGGCGGCCTCGCGGCGGGTGGCGTCGTCCAGGGCGGCGAACGGCTGGGCGTGGCCGAACGCCAGCGCGAACAGGTCCGCCAACGAGTCCCAGTCGTCCGGCCGCACGGGGCGCGGGAGGACGCCCTCGACCCCGTCGTCGGCGACGGCCCCCAACTCGAGCAGGGCGTGGTAGTGCTTCGGCCGCGGCGCGACATAGCCGGTGCCGTTGACGTAGTCGTAGCGGAAGGCGCTGTTGCGCGGCAACTGCCGGAACTGCTCCGCCGTCAGGACCAGTTGCAGCCCGCGCATCCACTCGTCGCACATTGTTCGTCCGTAGTCATTAGAGTCTGCTCCGCCAGCCGCTTGCGGCTTAGCGTTCGCTTCCCAAGGGTCAAGCGAACGCTAAGCCGCAAGCGGCTGGCGGAAGACGCTTAGTCATTAGTGATCAGCACATGCTTGGGAGCGGGTGCGGCTCCGGCGCCCGTCTCACTGTACAATGACGGTGCTGAGCTTGCCACGAACTAATGACTAATGACTACGGACGAATGAAATGAAAGTCGGCATCGCAGGCTTTTCGGGGTGTGGCAAGACAACGGTCTTCCAGTGGCTGACCGGCAAGAAGCCGGACCCGGCGGCGGTGACGCGCGGCGGGCAGGTCGATGTCGCCGACTTCCCCGACGAGCGTGTGGACTGGCTGTCGGCCCATTTCAAGCCGAAGAGCACCAAGTACGCGAAGATCACGTTGGTGGACCTGCCGGGGCTCGACCCGCGCGAGCGCCGCGACAACCCGCGGCGGTTGGCCCTCCTGCGCGACGCCAATGGGTTGCTTGTCGTGCTGAACGGCTTCAGCGGCGACGACCTTGCCGGCGAGCTGGGCCACTTCCGTGAGGAGCTGATCTTCGCCGACCTCGAGGTGGTCAGCAACCGCGTCGGCCGGCTGGAGGCCGGGCTGAAGAAGGCGCGGCCGCAAAAGGAGAAGGACGTCGATCAGGCGGAACTCGACATCCTCAAGCGAGTGGAGGCGGCGCTGGAATCCGGGCAGTACGCGGCGACGCTGGGGCTGAGCGAGGACGAGGACAAGACCATCCGCAGCCTGGCGCTCTTGACGCTCAAGCCCGAAGCGGTGCTGGTCAACATCGGCGACACGCGCGTCGGCCAGCCGCTGCCCGCGGACTTACTGGCGCTGGCGGCCGGGGCGCTGCAGGCGCCAGCGAAGTTGGAACTGGAACTGCGCGAGCTGCCCGACGAGGACCGCGAGGCGTTTATGCAGGATCTGGGGTTGAGCGGGTTCAGCGCCGGGCCGACGCTCCGCGCCGTTTACTACGGGATGGGGATGATCGTCTTCCTGACGGCCGGCGAGGACGAGTGCCGCGCCTGGAACCTGCGCAAGGGGGCCGACGCAGTGGAGGCGGCGGCTCAGGTTCACACCGATCTGGCGGCCAAGTTCAACCGGGCGCGCGTGGTCGGCTTCGAGGACTTCCGACGGATCGGCTCGATGAAGGACGTCAAGGAGCACGGCCTGCTGCGGCTGGAGGGCAAGACCTACGTCGTGCAGGACGGCGACATTGTCGAGATTCTCTAGGCCCGATGGCCCGTTCATGAAGCCCGTGCTTGACGGCAAGCGACCGCGCCCGACTTTCGGTCGCAAGTCCTTGTCGCTTCGGTAGATAGAGAAAACTCCCCGACCAGGACTCGAACCTGGAACAAACCGGTTACGCCTCGCCCCTCGTTTCCGAGGGGAGCGGACTATCTCATCACCCCAGAGGGGTGCAGGGCGCTCGCGGGTGGGTTATCGGTCGGACTCCTCACCACCTAGTCTCTGCACCTTCCCGGCTACTTGTTGTCCGTCGCCGGGCTTGGCTCAGGATTGCCGCCACCCGAAGTGCTGCGGTTTCCCTGAATTAACCCTGTTTTTCCGCCGGCCATTGCTGACCGGGGCTGCAACTTTTTACAGCCGGTTGCTCTACCATTGAGCTATCGGGGAATCACCGCAAGACGTCCCCCACGGGGGGAGCCGCCTCACGGGAACATCCCTGTTATAGGGCGCAGTTTCGCCGGCCGCAAGTGGTTTTTCCCCACGACGTTCCTCCACGGGCCGGCACAATCGGAACCGCCCCGTCGCGCCGGTTCGTCATTGCCGCGGTGCCCTGCGCCCGCTATCCCTGCCTTTGGCCTGTTGTCCTTCGCGCTTCGGCCTGGCCCGCCGGCCCGTGTACGGAGTATCATCATGCGCCTCGCAACCATCCAGACGGCCGACGGCCCCCGCGCCGCCGTGCTGCACGGCCTGTACTGCGTCGATCTGCAAGCCACCGACCCGCGACTGCCCGCGAGCGTCCGCCGGTTGCTGGAACTCGGTCCGCCAGGATTGGAGCTGGCCCGCGAAGCCGCCCGGAGGGCCGACGCCGTCAAGCACGAGGCGAGCCGCGTCCGCTTCCTGCCGCCGGTCACCGACCCGCGCAAAATCATCTGCATCGGCCTCAACTACCGCGACCACGCCGCGGAGTCGGGCGCCCCCATTCCCCGGGACCCGGTCCTGTTCAGCAAGTACGCCACGGCCCTGATTGGCCACGACGCCGCCATCGTGCTCCCCTCGGTCAGCAACGAGGTCGATTACGAGGCCGAACTGGTCGTCGTCATCGGCAAGGGTGGTCGCCACCTGTCCGCCGAGCAGGCCAAGGGGCACGTCGCCGGCTACACCGTCGGCCACGACGTCTCCGCCCGCGACTGGCAGCTGAAGAAGGACGGCAAGCAGTGGATGGTCGGCAAGACCTTCGACACCTTCGCGCCGTGCGGCCCCGTGCTGGTGACGGCCGACGAGGTACACGACCCGCACAACCTCGGCATCCGCCTGCGCCTCAACGGCCAAACGATGCAAGACAGCAGCACGAAACAGATGATCTTCCCGGTCTGGGACATCGTCAGTTACCTGTCGAAGGTGTTCACGCTGGAGCCCGGCGACCTGGTGTACACCGGCACCCCGCCCGGCGTCGGCATGGCCCGCAAGCCGCCGCTGTTCCTCAAGCCCGGCGACGTCTGCGAGGTCGAGATCGACGGCCTCGGCGTGCTGCGCAACCCCGTGGTGCAGGGGTAGGTCGGGCTTTCCAGCCTGACGCTCCCCGAGTCAGGCTGGAAAGCCCGACCTACGACGACCCCGAATAGCGATACAATCGCTCCGCGATGCGCCGGGGCGAGCCGTCCTCCCCCGGCGGCCGGTCGAAGTGCCAGTGGCGGTCGGCCGGCCACAGGTCGTCGCCGACCGGCCACTCGCGGAATGGGTCGTGGCCCAGCGCCGCAATCAGCTTCGCACTGCTCATGCTGACGTTGCCGGCGCGCGGCGGCACGGGGCCGGCCTCGTGGCGCGGGCACCCCTTCAGCAGCGCGGGGTCGTAGCCGCCGGCGCGATTCACCACCTGTGCGATCTGATACAAGGTGATCGGCCGCGGGCCGCCGGCGTGGTACAGGCCGCTCTCGTCGCCGGCGAGGAAGCGCTCGAAGAGGCGGTTGAGGTCGTCGGTGTAGGTGCAGGAGCGCACCTCGTCGAAGTAGAGCGTCGCGGGGCGGCCGGCGCGAAAGCGCGACTGGATCCAGTCGATGGCCCCCGCGTGGCCGTTGAAGCTGACCCCCATCGGCAGCGAGACACGCAGTAGCGCCGCCGACGGGTCCGCAGCCGACACCAGCTCCTCCGCCTGCACCATCGTCCGGCCGTACACGGTTACCGGATCGACCGGGTCGGTTTCCACGTGCCCTCCCGCCCCCTTGCCTGAGAAGACCAGGTCCGACGAGAGGTGGACGAGGCGGGCGCCGTACACCCGGACGTTGGCGAGGACGTTGGCGGCACTGGCGACGTTGAGGATCCGGGCCATCGCCGGGTCCAGCTCGCACGACTTCAGGGCACAGTTACCGACCGCGTTCAGCACGGCGCGAAAGCGGTAAGTGCGGAAGAGGTCGTCCAGGCCGGCGCCGTCCTCCGCGTCGAGGGCGACGACGTCCGCCGCGGTGAATCGCCAGGTTTGCCGCGGGCGGGTGCCGATCACCTGTCCGGGGTAGCGCTTCCGGAAATAGTGCAGGGCGTTATATCCGGCGACTCCGCTGATGCCGGTGATGAGCAACGGCAGGCGGGGGATGAGGGATTGGGGAGACACGAGCGGCATGCTTACAATCCTAGAGACGGAGTCCCCGATCGCCCGCCGAGGAGGACGACGATGACGGAACAGGCCACCGACCGGGTCAGGCAGTTGCGCGAGGCGCTGGAGCGCAACCCGGGGGCGATGACGATGCAGCTGGCGCGCGACCTGGGCGTGCCCGAGGTCGAAGTCGTCCGCGCCCTGCCGGACGGCCGGGCCGTCGAGATGGACGCCGGCCGCTGGGAGGACATCCTTCGCTCCTTCGAGGCGCTGGGGACGGTCCACGTCATCGTCTCGAACGGGGCGACGACGATCGAGGCGGGCGGGCAGTTCGGCGGCTTCAGCACCTGGGGCGAATTCTTCAACGTGCAGACGAAGACGCTGGACATGCATCTCCGCTGGCCGCAGCTCGCCGCCGCCTTCGCCGTCGAGAAGCCCAGCCACATGAGCGACGAGGTGAGCACGCTGAGCGTGCAGTTCTTCGACCGGGCGGGGCAGGCGGCGTTCAAGGTGTTCCTGAACTTCGGCGGCAAGCCGACGGCGGAGCGGCGGCGGCAGTTCGACGACCTGCGGGCGCGGTTCGCGCTGGGGCAAACAGACAGTTGACGCCGCCGCCGGCACGGTGTCGGGTTGGAGTGCCGCCGTTAGAAACTGTCTCAAAAACTCTCTTGCCGCTTGCGGCTTCGCAGGAAAGATTGCGAAGCCGCAAGCGGCGAAGTCATTTGTGTTACCGTTTCTAAAGCCGGGACTCCAACCGCACACCGCCACGCGGGGCCTACTGATGCGGCACCCCCAGGTACGTCAGCAGCCCCACGACGAAGGCCATCACAGTCGGCACCGGCGTGCTGATCCATCCCTCTTCCTCCCCGGTGTCGTCCGGCAGCCGCGGCGGCGGCACCGCGCCGAGCACTCCCTGCACCGTCTCGTCGCGCGGGCAGTCCGGGCCGTCCGGCGTCCACGCCACGGCCGCGTCGCGCGGCGTGAGGCCGGCGCGCTCGTCGGGCCAGGCGAGCCAGAGCTGCTTGACCACCTGCCGCCGCGTCCGCGTGGCCCGGATGTGCATATATTTCGACGTATCCGCCCAGTGATGTTCCCGAATCCGCGCCGTGTACTTGGCATCGACCACGACGGCGTACTGCACGTTCGCCGCCGGCCCCGGGCCGTCGAGGAATTCGATAAGCACGTCAGGACTCCAGGCGGCCTCGCCGTGCATCCCGTGGCAGTAGTCGTCGCCGCGCTCGGCGGCCGCGTGCAACGGCGACACCCAGGGCTCGAAGCGCAGGCCCACGGCCCGCCCGTCCGCCGTCAGGAACAGCAGGCGGGCGCCGCGGTCCATCTCAAGGGTGAAGCGGAACAGGTGCGAGCGGCGCAGCACCCCCTCGTTCTGCTGGCAGCGCAGGCCGGCCCGGCGGAAGGCGGCTGCGAGCTGGAAGAAGACCCACTGCTCGTACAGCCGGCTCGTCGATTTGACCCGCTCCTCCAACCCGTCGTCCACGACGAGCAGGTTGGAGCGGAGGTAGCGGCGCACCTCGTCGCGGATCAGGCGGTAGGGCCGGACGTGCTCGAAGACCGGCGTGGTGGGGAAGCGGAACGACGGCTGAAGACCGCGCCACGGCCCAGCCCCCTGGGCGGCGCGGATGCGGCGGCGCAAGCGGTCGGCCTGCGCCAGCGACGCCCGCAGTCGCTGCAGTCGCGGCAGGTCCTCCGTCTCGTACAGGCTCTTCACCCCAACCGGCCCGCGCTGCCGCAGCGCCCGGTCGGCCTCGATCCCCTCGACGTGACCGCGGACGCCGCCGGCGCAGTCGGCGGCCCGCTGCTCCAGGAAGCGCAGCAGGCCCAGGATGATGCCGTGCTCCAAGGTCTTCGGCGTCTCGGTGAAGCGCTCGCCGTAGGCGGGGAACGGCCGCGGTGCCCCCGGCCGGCGCGGGTCGAGCCCCGCAGCCGCCAGCCGTGCCACCGTTCGCTGGCCGAGGCGCTCGCCGCCCCACGACGGCCGCACGCCGCGGCTGACGCTGATCTGCGTCACCGGGTCGGCCGTCACCTCCTGCAAGGCCGGCGCCAGCGACGCCCAGAGCCGTTCCAGCAGCCGCAACTCCACCTGGCTCGAGCGCGAGGAAACCGCACCGGCTGACTCCGCGAACTGCAGCGAGCGGAACATCTTCGAGTAGAGGTCGAACACCAGTCCCGCGGCCAGGGCGCGCAGCTGCGCCACCATGACGTTGTAGCGGTCCTCGGAAAGCTTGGTGGCGTTGACGAAGACCGGCAGCTGGGCGCGCGGCACCCACGTCTGCCCCGACCCGGCCGGCCGGCTGGCGAGGCGCACCCACACCCGGCCGCGAGCCCCGTCGAAGTGTGCCGCCTCGTCCCAGCTGACGGCCGTGCCGCGCGCCACGCCGACCGGCCGCGGCGCCGGCGACCCCTCGCCCGGCTCCGGGTCGCGGTCACCGACCCACACGCGGTACTCCGTCGCCGCCTCGCGCCCATCGACGAGGAAGCTGCACGGCTGCAGCTCGTTGACCGGCACCGGCTCGGCCCCGGTCACCTCCGCCTCGCCCAGCGCCAAGCTGCCGGCGGCAACGGGGACGCCGTTGCGCGTCAGGCTGAATGTCGGCCCGCGCGTCATTCGCCGGCCCCCTCCGCGAATAGGTCCGTCGGGTAATCGCTGTCGCGCATCTCCTCAAGCCACTGCAGCGACTCGGGAAAACCGAACGGATGCGCCTCCAGCGTCTTCTTGATGTCCTCCAGCGCCTCCTGGGCGCCCGCGCGGAAAAGGTTGCGCACCTGCGGCAGCACGCGCTGGGCGATTTGCAGGTCGAGCGCCTGCTCCGGCTTGCACACGTCGGTCGGGGCGTTGCCGACAAACTTGCGGATGGCGTGGAAGCGGCGCGGGTTGAGCGGACAGCCGAGCCGGGTCAGCGGCTCCTTGAGCTTGTCGATCAACTCGCCGAGCGAGCGGTCCAGGGTCGGCGACTCGTTGACCCACTCGCGATAATTGCGCTGCGTGATGGCCGGCCCGGTCGAGCGCGTCGATAGGGTGGCCTTGGCGTCGAGCAGATGCGACGGGTGCAGCCGGATCAGGTTGGCGCGGTCGAGCACGCGCTGGCTGAGCTGCCGCGTCGTTTCGTCGAAGTTGACGGTGCCGACGAAACGGAGGGTGCGCGGCAGGTTGAGCATCGGCCAGGCGGCGAACGGGTCGGTCGTCGCGACGATCTCCGGCGAGAAGCAGCGGACCTCGCGCATGCCGTGCGGCCGCTCCAGCGCCTGGATGAAGCCGCTGAAGTAATGCTCTACCTGCGCCAGGTTCATTTCGTCGAGGCAGACCAGGTACAGGCGTGAGTCGGTGCCGCGGTTCTTCTCCTCTTCCTGGGCGCAGACCAGGTGCTGGTACAGGCCGGATTCCGCCGGCTGGAAGCAGCGATCAAGGGCGTTGGTGTGGCCGAGCACGTCGCGCATGTCGAGCCAGGACGGGCTGACGCCGACGTGCAGGTAGCGGCGCAGGCCGTCCTCGTACTCGTCGCCGGCCAGCGCCTCGGCGTAGAGACGCGGCAGCGACGACTTACCGGTGCCGGGAAGGCCGCCGAGGACGGTGAGGTCGTTGCACTTGACGCTGAGGTGGAAGGCGGCCAGGTCGAGGCGGCGCTGCTTGAAGCCCGACGCCTCGACGTGCTTGCAGAAGCGCTCGAAGAAGCCGACCTCGCGCACCTCGCGCCCGGGGGAGCCGGCACGGACGAACGCGGGCAGCGCGAAGACCCGGGCCGGGCGCACCTCCTGCGGCGCCGGTGCGGCGGGCGGTGCGGCGGTCGGCGACGACGGGGCCGACTCGCGCGGCGGCGCCGCGGCCATCAGGTTCAACTGCGACAGCAGCGGCGAGATGGCCAGGAACTGGTTGACGAGGCCGTCGCGGTTCTGGGCCAACTCGGCCGACACCTTGGCCAGGTTCTTGCTCAGGACGTCGCGCTGACGGTCCAGCTCGCGCGCCTGGTTTTCGAGCTTCTCGCGTTCCTTGCCGCACGAGACGTCGAACTCGCGCCGCTTCGCCTCCAGTTCCCCTTCGAGACTGGCCAGCCGCTGTCGCTTGAGCGACTCGACCTCGTCGGCGACGGCCTCTTTTCGCTTCTCCAGGGTGACCAGTTCCTTGCGCAGCGCCGCCACCGTCTCTTCGATCTGGGTTTGCAGCGAGGCGGCGTGCTTCTCGACGTGTTCCTGCTCGGCCTGCTGCAGGGCCGGCTTGAGACGCTCATCCATCGCCCCGGATTCGAGCAGCGCCCGCGCCAACCCCTCGGCCTCCTTCTCCTCGTCGCCCAGGCGCACGCGCAGCGCCCGGATGATCGCGGTCGCTTCGACGGGGGCGGTGCCCAGACCGCCGTCCAGTTCCGTCAGCAGGTGGCTCAATTCCTGGCGCTTCTTGCGGCTGAACAGCTTCTTGGCGGCCCGGTTGATGACGGCCTGTTCGTTCTCCAGCACCAGCCGCGTCGCGGTGGCGGGGACCAGCGCCTGGAAGTCGTCGCGCGCGACGAGGAAGTAATGGCAGGTGTGGGTGCGATAGGTCTGGTAGGGCGGGCGGTTGGTCAGCGACACCTCGATCTCGACGTGGTGCGCCCGGTTGGTGTTCAACTTGCTCAGGGCCCCGTCGGGCACTTGCAAGACGGCGCTGTCCGGCTGCGACGGGCTCAGGTGGACGGTCCAGTTGCCGTCGTCCGCCCGGGCGGTCGCCGTGGTGCGCAGCGGGCCGTAGAGATGGCCGCGCCAGCGGACGTAAACCAGGTCGAGCGGCGGGTGATCGAGCGTCAGCGGGTGGGCGTGGGAGACGAGGTCGCGCGCGTCGTTGATCTCGTCGGGAAGCAGCTCGAGGATTTCGGTGATCTGCGTGGAGCGCGCCGCCTCGACGCTATCGACGCGGACCTGGTAGCGCGCCTTGCCCGGCCGATCGGCGCGCTCGGAGGCTTCGAGGACGCCGGTGATGAGCCGGCCCGGCTCGGCGAGGCCGCGGACGCCGCCGCGGATCATCCACCAGACGTCGCCGTTGGCGGGGAATTCGAGGCGGTCGGCGAGGCGGCCGTCGTCGAAGAGGAGCGGGATCAGGGTCGAGAAGCTGTTCCAGATGCCGCTCTCGCTCTCCGTCTCGAAGGGCCGCTGCGCCACGGCCAGGGTGACAGTCATTCCGTCCAGATCCAGCTCAACCATCCAGCGCTCCCCCGTGTCGGCGGTCGTCCCCGTGGCGAATCGGGGCCCGCTCTGCCCGCATTATAGCGGGACGGCGAGAGGGGAGTCAGCTGCGGCTACGGGGTTGCCGGCTCGATGACGCGCATCGTCTTCCAGCGGCCGCCGCGGAAGCGGGCCAGGAAGATTAGCGCCACGGCGATGATGTAGGCGCTGGCGAAGGCCCACGCCCACAGGACGCCCCAACTGTACCGCTGCGCCAGCCAGGTCGGCAGGACCATCATCGGCCACGACAGCAGCAGCATGACCGCGGTGACGAAGCGCGTGTCGCCGGCGCCCTTGAGCGCAAAGGAAAAGACCAGGTTCATGCCGTCGAACAGCGAGTAAACCGCCACGAAGCGCAGCAGGATCGGCACCAGGTCGGCGACGTGCCGCCAGTCGTCGCTCGCGCTGGGGTCGCCGGGGCGGAAGAACGACGCCAGCAAGTCGGGCAGGCCGACGTAGAGCAGCGCCATCGCCGCCATGTACAGCCAGGTCACCTTGAAGCCGGTCCAGGTGGAGCGCTCGGCGAGGTCGGGGCGGTCCTCGCCGAGGCGCCGGCCGACCAGGACGGTCACCGCCTGGCCGATGCCGAGCACGGGCAGCACCGCGATGACGTTGAGCGTGAAGGCCACGCCCGACGCGGTCAGCTCCGCCTTGCCCATCTGGCCGACGAAGACCGTAAACAGGGCGAAGGCCAGCACGTCGAGCGCCACCTGGACGCCGCTCGGCAGGCCGAACGACAGCAGCCGCCGAAACAGCGCCGGGTCGAGGCGCCAGCCGCTGGGGACGTGGAACTCGGCCCGGAAGCGGGGGCGCAGGAACAGGATCAGGCCGAGGATGGCCGAGGCGCTGCTGCCGGCGACCGTGGCCCAGCCGGCGCCCGCGATGCCGCCCGCCGGGAAGCCCCAGGCGCCGAAGATCCAGGCGTATGCCAGCACGGCGTTGACGCCCAGCCCGGTCGTGTTGATGACCAGGACCGTCCAGGTGTCGCCGCGGCCGATGAAGAAGCTGCACGTCGCGGCACTGACGAGCATGGGCAGGGCGGCGAAACAGAGGCAGGCGAAGTAGGTGGCCTCGAGGGTCTCGACGGTCGGCGGGTGTCCGGCGAGCGCCGCCAGCGGCCTCGCCAGGGGCACCAGCAGGAGGAAGCCGAGGCCGCCGAGGAGGCTGAAGTGCAGCGCCTGCCAGACCACGGTGCCGACCCGCCGCGGCCGGCCGGCGCCGAGGTACTGGGCGACGAAGGTGCCGGCGTACGCGGTCGTGAACTGGAGCAGGGCGAACGGCGTCCAGAAGAGCATGACGGCCGCCACTGCCGCCCCAACGGCGTCGCTGCTGTAGTGGCCGAGGAGGACGCGGTCGATGGTGATCTGCAGCGTCCAGAAGCTGTTGGTGATGATCAGCGGCAGGGCGAGGCGCAGCAGCTCGCGGTAACCGCCCGGCGCGGGATCGGTCGAGGATGGCTTCGACGGGGCTAACACGACGACCTCCCTGCGCACGAGGACGGTTCCTACCGGCGCCGCGGCGCCGCATCGAAGGAGGACAGCGCCGGCCGACGAAGGTTCGGCTCGCCGGAAAGGATAGCGACTCGGCCGGGTGGCAGACAGCCTGGTTCGAGGCGGGCGCCGTTGGGGTAACGCGTTGGGGTACGGGATGGTGCCACCACATCATCATATACCCCGTGGCACCATCATGGCACCCTTGGTACCCTCGGCACCCTGGCACCCTGACGCCTTACCCCACCTGGAACCCGGCCGGCTTGCCGGCCCCTTCTCAGCGGCTATCCGGGAGACCGGTGGCTGCTGCGGGGGCTGGCGGGGGTTTGCGCACAATTGGGGGGTTTGCTCACAATTCCCCGCGCATTGTGAGCAAACCCCCGGGCGAGCGCAAACCCTGGTGAAGCGGCCCCTTGCGCCGTCCCCCGGCGGCGCCGAAGGGGCATGGTTCAAGCCGGGGTAACACTAGGCGCCGTAGGTCAGGCTTTCCAGCCTGACAAGAAGCGAGTCAGGCTGGAAAGCCTGACCTACGGCCGCGCCACCCGAAACTGCCCCGTTCTGAACCATGCCGCCGAAGGGGGGTTTGCTCACATTGTTGTTCTACGCGCAAACCCCTCCCCACAAGCATGAGCTTGACCAACCCGGGGAGCGGAGGGACCTTCCCGGATAGCCTCTCAGACCGGCGGCGGGAGGAAGTCACCAGTGCGGCTCCTCAGCCGTGCGGGCTCAACCTGCGTATTGACCGGTGCCGATAATGAAGTAGAATGAAAGGGGATGATTCGTACTTCTCCTCGATTAGAGAGGAGGGAGAAGCGATGCTCGCAACGACAAAACTGACCCCGACGATCGCGACTCCGCAGAACGGGGACGAGCGGGTGGAGTTGGCCAATCAGCTCTTTCACGAGTTCCACACGCGGTGCTTCTGGCACTCTCCGCGCGATCTGGTCATCACCGAGGAGTTGATCCCCTTTGTGGTGAAGGGGTTGCGTACGCACGGCGGCCGGCGTGGCTTCATGCTCGCCGGGAAGCTCCAACCCAAGGGAGCGACCCTCCTGACCCCTGACCGAGAACTTCGGGAATGCCGCTAACCCCTTCCCAGAGGGGGGTCGCCCAAATCCTCATCGCGAACCGCACCCCCGAGAGTCACATCGCAGGCGGTGCGGTCATCAACCGCGGAGAGACCGGCCTTCGCTTCTCCGACGACCTCGACATCTTCCACGACGTAGCCGCGAACGTAGCCGCTTTCGCCGAAGCAGACGCCAAAGCTTTGCGGGGGGCGGGCTATTCCGTGGAATGGGTCCTCCGCGGGGAGGGGTTCTACCGGGCCGAGGTCAGCCGAGGAGAGGACCGCGTTCGGCTCGACTGGACGACCGACTCGGTCTTCCGCTTCTTCCCGGTGCAGCAGGACGAGGAGTTCGGGTATTGCCTGCATCGAGCTGACCTGGCCACGAACAAGGTTCTGGCCCTCGCCGGACGCAGCGAGACCCGCGACTTCCTCGACATCATCCAACTCGACCAGGATTACCTGAGCCTGGGTGCGATCATGTGGGCCGCCTGCGGCAAGGACCCGGGGTTCACCCCGGACCTCCTGCTTGACCAAACGAACCGCCATTCCCGATACCAGGACAGCGACCTGAAAGGCGAAAACCTCGCCCGCCCGGTCGATCTCAGGGAGTTGAAGCGGCAGTGGCTCGCGGCACGAGAGCGGGCCGAGAAGCTGTTCGTGCAGCTGCCCGCGGAGGAACTTGGCTGTCTTTACCTCGACGAGCAGAACCGGCCGGTGACGCCTGACCCGAGCAGTCCTGACTTCGCCAAGCTGACGCGACACAAGGGGAGCATCCGCGGTGCGTGGCCGAAAATGTCTTGAGATGACCGGGATTAGCCCTCCGGTCGCCGCACCGCGGCGAGGGCTTCCGGCGGCAGATGCGGAGGCGGGTGTCGCGCCCGGCCCGACAACCCGAAAACAGGACGCAGCTCGGAACCCGAAAACAGGGGAACCCGAAAACAGGACGCAGCTCGGAAAGACATGCTGTCTTTCCGAGCTGCGTCCTCTTATTTTCTCTTATTTTCTCCTCTTATTTTCTCCTTATTTTCTTTCCTTCTCTAGCGTCATCCCTTCGGACTTGGCGCGCTCTCGAAAACTCTCCCCAACATGGGCAATGCCTCCACCGGCGCGAGCAGCGGTTTGCAGTTCAGCAAGGTCGCGAAGCTGCCTTTCGATCTCGGCTTGGACGAAGTCTTTACTGAGGATCATTGCTTCTGCTTGAGGCGCGTTGAAGTCAATTCCTTCCAGCGTATGCGCCAGGTAATCAACTGCCTCGTAGCTCTGAACTCCCGCCCAGACGGCGCTTTCGCTTTTCCCATCGAGCTGGCACTGACAAGCGTAGGCTACAGCGGCGACTGCGTTCTCGGCGAGAGGGTTGAGCGGTGTCCACTTATCATCCTCCCCAGGGATCAGAGACTCATAGTCATCGAGGAATGGTTCTCGGTGGCCAGTCTGTTCACTGAGGGCTAACTCCCACAGATGGTCCAACGTCGAACGGAGGTAGTTCAGACGACCGCGCCTCGTCTTTTCACAGAAGGATTCGTACAGAGGGAAGAGTCGCTCCGCGCAAGACCAGGCAAAGAGCATCCGCCCTATTGGTCCGACAGTCTTTAGTCGTGTTGTCAGCAGTTTTTTGTCGAACTTAACCACGATGTAACCTCCCCGTCATCCCCAAATGGCTGTTCGCAGATCTATGATGATCGCTCCCGCACGCCTCAAAGCCCTTCTGCAGTTGGGACAGAAAACCCGGGGACAAATAGGGGGGACAAATAGGTGTCAGAGCATTTTTGCGGGAAATGATCTGACATCGATTTGCCTTGCCTTTCTGCCTCCATAGCGATTGTCTACGGCAGTTCCAGGGCTGCCTTTAGTACGGCTTTGTCATCTGGGGTGGACGTGCGTATAATGAGGTATGAAGACAACAAAGCGAGTCCCTCTCGCGCCGGGCGAACCGATGCCTGCGCTGGACGATTTTCTGCGCCCCTTCCACGTCCACTTCGCCCGTTCC
>DATFNV010000182.1:0-10915 GCA_035266225.1 Gemmataceae bacterium | reverse complement strand
GGGTGATCTTCATGGGCGTGGTCGGCAACGAGATCAAGAAGGAGGAGCCGGCGAACTCCACTGCTCCCGAGGGCGCTGCTAACGGGCCTCCTCGCGGCGGGATGGCTGGCCGGGGGGGCGGGGGCATGATGCCCGGCGGCGGCATGATGCCTGGCGGCGGCATGATGCCCGGCATGCCCGGCGGTGGCCCGGGGGGTGGCCCGGGGGGTTCTGGCCCCAACCCCAAGACCCAGCTCGCCAACCTGGTGAGCAAGCTCGACCTGCTGACGGAAAAGCCGCTGACGGTGAAGCTCACCGACGAACAGCGGAAGCAGGTCCAGGAGCAGCTGAAGGGGCTGGCTGACGCGGAGGAAGTGTCGGAAGACGAAGCCAAGGAGAAACTCGAGAAGCTGCAAGACGTGCTGAAGGATGACAAGGACAAGTTGGAGGCGGTCGGATACCGCTGGGCAGGCGACGGCGGCGACGGTGGCCGCGGCGGCGCCGGCGGCGGGCGGGGAGGAGGCCGCGGCGGAAAGCCGCCGCCGAACCCCTTCAAGGGAGAGGGGCAGAACGCCGACCACCTGAAGCGACTCACTGAGCGCCTCGGCAAGACCTAGTGCAGGATCCTGGGAGGTGTTGTGCGACCCCTGCCGGCTTGCCCGGCAGGTGAAGGAGGTCGCTGGCTAGACCGGGGGCAATAAAAAGTTATTCCGCCCCCCTTTAGCCAGCGACCTCCTTCACCTGCCGGGCAAGCCGGCAGGGGTCGCACGAGGAGTACTTGGTCGAGGAACAATCATGCCATCTCTCTCCCGGCGAGACTTTCTTTCCGTGAGTCTCGCGGCGTCGGCCGGCCTGCTCCACGCGGACGAGCCACGGGGCGCGGACGTCCACCGCCAGCTGCTCGACCTGGCCGCCCGTCAGCAGGAGAAGCGCCGCACACGGTTCGCCGCGGTCCAATCGAAGGCCGACCTCGAGGCGCTGCAGAAGACCCTCCGCGAGACGTTCCTCCGCCTCCTCGACGGCTTCCCCGAAGCCAAGGGGCCGCCTCCCGTCAAGAAGACGGGGCGGATCGAGGGGGATGATTATCATATCGAGAAGCTCGTCTTCGAGAGCTTCCCCGGATACTTCGTGTCGGCGCTGCTGTATCGGCCGAAGAAGGTCGCCGCCGCCCTTCCCGGCGTTCTGAGCCCGTGCGGCCACTCGGCGACGGGCAAGGCCGCCGACCCTTACCAGGTGCTGCACGTCAACCTGGCGAAGCGCGGTTACGTCGTCCTGACCTACGACCCGGTCGGCCAGGGCGAGCGGAGTCAGTTCTGGGACGCGGAGCGGGGCCGCTCGCGCTTCGGCCTGGGCTGTGGAGAGCACGCAGTCCTCGGCAACCCGCTGTACCTGCTCGGCGGCAGCCTGGCGCGTTACCGCATCTGGGACGGCTTCCGCGGCCTCGATTACCTGACGTCGCTGGAGGAGGTGGACGCGAAACGGCTCGGTTGCGTCGGCGTCTCCGGCGGCGGCACGCTGACCGCCTACATCGGGGCGCTCGACCCGCGCGTTACGGCGGCCGCGATCTGCTGTTACATCACGACGCTGCCGCGGCGCATGGCCAACCGCGTCCCGGACGACCCCGACGCCGACCCGGAGCAGGACGTCTTCGGCTTCGTCAGCGAGGGGATCGATCACGCCGGCTTGCTTGCTTTGCGCGCCCCGCGGCCGACGCTGCTCGGCGCGGCCGTCCACGACTTTTTCCCCATCGAGGGGGCGCGCGAATCGTTCGCGGAAGCGAAGCGGCTCTTTGAAACGGCGGGTGCCGGCGAGTGCCTGGAGCGCGTCGAGGCGGCGGAAAAACACGGCCTGACGCTGCCCTTGCGAAAGGCGGTCTACGACTTTTTCGACCGCCGGCTGGCCGGGCGCAAGGGCGAAGAGAAGGCCGAGGAGGTCGCGGTGAAGCCGCGGCCCGCCAAGGAATTGCACGTGTGTGCCGAGGGCCAGGTCAACCTCACGTTGCGCTCCCGGCCGCTGCTGCCCCTGGCCCTGGAAGAGTTCAACAAGAAGAAGAAATCGCCGCGCCTGCCCCTGCGCGACCTGCTCCGCCTCGATCCCGAGGCGGCGGCCCCGGCCGTCGTCGAGATCAAACCGGTGAGCGCGGCGGGACAGACCCTGATCGTCTGCGTCAACGGCAACGAGTCGCGCGACTGGCGGGAGGAGAAGGACCTGTTGCAGGCGCTGACGGACCGGGGAGCGGTGGCGGTGGTCGAGCCGCGCGGCGTCGGCAAACAGCGACCCGACCTGTCCGTGAAGGGCCACGACTACGCTGACCCACTGGCGGGGGTGGAGGAGAACATCGCCTACAACGCCTTCCTCGTCGGCAAATCGTTACTGGGGATGCGCGTCGCCGACGTGCTGGCGGCCCTGGAGAAGGTGACGGCGAAGGTCAAGCCGCGGCGGGTGATCCTGTGCGCCCGGCGCGACGCCGCCCTGGTCGCCTGTTTCGCGGCGGCGGTGGAGCCGAAGGTGGACGGCGTCGCGGCCGAGGAGTTGTTGCTCAGTTTCCTGCCGCTCTTCGCCGCGGAGGGGCGCCCGATCAACGCCGCCAGCATCCTGCCCCGTCTGCTGCGAAGTTTCGGCGACGTCAAGGACGTGCTGGGCGAGATCTCGCCGCGGCGGGTCCTCCTCGCCGGAGTCGGTGAGGGCGCGCCGGCCGTTCGCTCATTGCAGACCGCGAAAGTGTGCTTCACCAAGGACGCCCGGATACTGACCGATTGGCTGCGCGAGTGATCGTGGCCCCTCCAGAAGCCGCGAACAACCCCCAGGAGTCCTCCGTGACCGGCGCGAAACTGTGGATCGAGGGGCTGCAACTCCGCAGGCACCCGGAAGGCGGTTGGTTCCGCGAGAACTACCGATCCGAGGAAGTGCTGGCGGCAGCCGGCTTGCCGCGCCGCTTCGGCGGCGACCGGGCGTTCTCCACGGCGATCTACTTCCTGCTGGAGGGCGAAGACTTCTCGGCGCTGCACCGCATCAAGCAGGACGAGGTGTGGCACTTCTACGACGGCTCCCCCTTGACGCTCCACGTGATCGATCCGGAGGGCCGTTACTCGACGATCGAGGTCGGCCGGGACCTGTGGGCCGGTGAAGTGCCGCAGGCGGTCGTCAAGGCGGGCTGTCTCTTCGGCGCGACCGTGAACGACACCCGGTCTTATGCCCTGGTCGGCTGCACCGTGGCGCCCGGGTTCGACTTCGCCGACTTCGAGATGCCAGGCCTAGAGGAGCTGTGCCGGCTGTATCCCCGTCAGCGGCAGGTCATCGAGAGGCTCACGCGGTTTTCTCCCCCGGCGGAATGATACGATACCCAGGATTGATGCAACCTACCCCAGGAGCAGTGGGCCGTCGCAACTCCGGGCGCGTGCCTCGCGTTGACCAGGCATCGCTGTCTGGGATAGTGTCCACAGGCGCATCGCTGGACCGGGTGGTGCGGGAAACCGGAGCCTGCCTGGTGATGAAGAAGGGGGTAGCGAGAGGGCCTTCGATGGCTGTATCATGCCGTTGGGGTTGGCCGAATGGCCAAGACGTGACTACTGCTGTGCGAGAAATGAGCGGCACGTGGCAGCATTCCTGCTTTGGAATGTCGATAAGAAACCGCTCGATGGGTTGGTGCAGAATCTCGTCCGCCAACTCCAGATCGATGTGGTTCTGCTGGTCGAGTACGCCTTCGGGGTGAGTCAGCTTCCGGGCCTGCTGCTGAACGACGGCTTGTTCAAGAGGCGGTCGCCGAAGCGGTTTGGGGTGTTCACTCGTGCAAACCACGCGCTGAAGTTGCGGCGGTATCGCCTGGCGGATCGAGCCGGCTTGTGGCGGTTGACGCCCCCTTCCGGGCAAGAAGGGCTCGTGGTCCTCCTTCACGGATACGATCGGCGCAACTACGACGACGGCACGCGGAGGGTGTTCTTCCGCCGGGTCGCCGATACGGTTCGGCGCTGCGAAGCGTCACGGGGGCACCGCCGCACCGTAATCACCGGGGATTTCAACGCCCACCCGTTCGAGTCCGCCGTGACCGACTCGGACGGACTGCACGCCATCGGGGTGCGGACGATAGGAAGCAGTACCGCCCGGAAGGTCCGGGGGGCGGGAGTGGCGGCCGACTTCTTTTACAACCCCACGTGGCGGCTGTACGGGCAGCAGCAGGCAGAGGCCGGGGCCGCCACCCACTACTGGATTGGGGAAAGCGCTCGCGAACTGGGGTGGCACATGCTGGATCAGGTGGTGTTGCGACCCGAAGAGTCGGCTCGCTTCCCGGAAGACCAACTGCGGATCGTCACCCAAGTCGGCGGCATCTCGCTGCTCGACGCGGATGGCCTGCCCGATCGGCAAACCGCGTCGGACCATCTTCCGGTCGTGTTTCGCTGGAACCTCTGATTGCGAGGGCGCTGTGATGCCAAACAGCCTTTGGCCGGACCTCTCATCCGTAACCCCTCCGCCCCGCGGGATCAGGGAGATGCTGTACGACGCGGCCGGCGATATCGACGCCAAAACGAATGGGGCGATCCAGTTCTACGTGGACACGCTCGGAGTGTCCGGGGCCATCGAGAAGGTCCGGCACAACTGTTACCTGCGGGTTCCGAAGACCGGCTATACCCACCTGCTGTTCCGGGTGACCACGCCGGTGCCCGGCCCGTGGCCGGCGGCAGTATCGACTCCGGAGGGAGAAAGTTTCTCGAATATTCAGGACGAAACCGGTCTGCGAGACGCGGTCGAAAAGCTCCTTCAGCGCGAGAGGACGAAAGAGGTTGTCCTTTACCTCCTCAGCACGGTCCGCTGAGGGTGGGTCAACACGGCGGGATGGGGCTGACATGCCCGGCGACCGGCAGTAGTGGGCCGGGGTTGCCGAGGCAGACGAAGGCGCCCCAGAAGTACGGCTCGGGGTACTTCCGCCGCAGCGCCTGCTGGGCCGCGTGCAGGGCGTCGGCACGCGCCTCGCCGGCCAGGAGGCGGCGGTAGAATTCCTCCATCAGCTCGCGCGTCGCCTCGTCGGGGACGCTCCACAGGCTCATGACCAGCGTCTTCGCGCCGGCGAGGATGAAGGCGCGCTGTAGCCCGAAGACGCCCTCGCCGGTGCGGACCTCGCCCAGTCCCGTCTCGCACGCCGACAGCACCACCAGTTCGGTGTCCAGCAGGTCCAGGCCGGAGACGTCCTCGGCGGTCAGCAGACCGTCCTCCGCTTCCGGCGGCAGCAAGCCGTGCCGCAGCCAGGTGTTGACGCCCGCCAAGGCGAGGCCGGCCCGCAGCAGGGGGTTCTCCGGCAGCGGACCGGACAGCCGGCCAAGACCACCCGGCTCACCACCAATCACGCCGAGGTCGCGGTGTTCGCGGTTGCGGTCCCGGGGCTGGTCCTGGAGGAAGAAGCCGTGCGTGGCCAGGTGCAAGATGCGCGGCGAGCGGCACTGCACCTTGAGCCGGCCTTCCAGGGCGTCCTGCTCCAGCCAGGGCTGCACTCCCAGCAGGGCGGCGATTCGTTCCCCTTCGGTGTGCGTGCCCGGCAAGCGGCCAAAGTGATACTTGTCGCGGTCGAAGTCGCGGGAACGGCGCCCAGCCAGGTCCGCAACCGTTGTGGGTGCCGGCGGGGGAAACGCCACCGGAGAAGCGGAGGCTGACTGCCTGGCCGCTGTTTGGGTGTCGAGGTCGAAGTCTGGGTCAGCGATCACCAGCGGGTCGGCGGGTTGGCCGGTGGATTTGGCCCCGAAACGCAAGACGTCGCGGCCACAGCCGACGTAGCTGATCTGGTAGGTGTCGATTAGCGGACGCCCGTCCGCGGCGGGCAGCACCTCGAACGGCAGGCGGGTCAGGTCGCCGTCCGGAGCCAGCAACAAGCGCTGGTGTCCGCCGAGCGCGGGTATCAGCTTGTCGAACACGGCGGTACGCAAACGCTGGCCGGCGCCCTCTCGGGAGGCCGAGACACGCTCGGGACCGCGTTTGACCATCTTCCGGCCACCGCTAAGGCCGCGCCAGAGACGTGTCAGCCAGGAGACAGACTCCGGACGGTGTGGGACCATCTTCCGGCCGGGGCGACGTTCCGCCTCCCCGGTGAGGCCCGAGCGGAAATCGGCGATCAGCTGGTCGATCGGTTCTGCTTCGCCCAGGTCAATCAGCTGCACGTTGTCCGGCTTCCCGGCGAGCAGGACCAAGGCCAGGTAGCGGGCGGGTTTCCAGAGCGCTTCCTGGTGGGCGCGCCGAGCCTGGAAATCGAACTCCTGGAAACGAACCCATTCCACCAGGGCGCTGCCTTGGGGTAAGGCCTCGGCCACGGCCTGCCGATCGACCGCGCGCAGGCGCTGCTCCAGATTCATTTCCGGAATCCGGGCCAGTTCGGTTTCCAGGCGTTCTTTCTGGGCATTCCAGTCCTCCAGGAGTTTCTGATGGACGTCCGGTCTTTCGGAGCCGGGGCCGGCCAGGGTCCGGCGGGCGGTCTGGCGGCGCAGGAGGATGAGTTCGCGCAACTTGGGCTCCAGTTCCGGGTAGCGCCCTCCCAGCAGGGCATCACGCTGGACGGCCAGGGCCTCGGCGGCGAGGGCCTTACGCCGCAAGATCAGGTCGTAGACGACGCCCTGGAAGCGGGGAAAGTCCCGGCCATGCCGCAGCACCGCGTACAGGAAAATGGCCAGGTTGCCGCGCAGGCTGTCCAGCAAGGCCAGCCGTTGACTTTCCGAGCTGATGGCAAAAACCTGGCCTGTGGTGCGGTCCTGGAAGACGGCCGCTCGTTCCAGAAGGTCGAACCCTTCGGCCAACCGACTCGTGGCCAGGCACACGCCAGCCAGATTGACCAGGGTGCCGGCATAGTCCAGGTGCGTTTCCTGCAGGACGGCTTGCTGAATAGCCAGGGCCTGGCGAAAGAGGGTTTCGGCGGCGGGGTAATCGCCCTGGGCGTGTTTCAGAAGGGCCAGGTTATTCAGGCAGGTGGCGAGGGCGGGATGGGAGGGGCCGCCGAGGGCCTGCCAGGTATCCCGGGCTTGGGACAAGAGTTGTTCGGCCTCGGCGAACCGCCCCAGACCGTTGCACAAGCTGGCCAGGTTGAGCTGGCTGATGGCGGTGGCGGGATGCTTGTCTCCCAGGGCCCGGCGCTTGATGTCCAGGGCTTGCTGCTGAAGGGGCAAGGCCTGGCGGAGCAGGGGTTCGCCGCCGGCGTACCGGCCTATCGCGGTGTACAAGGCCGCCAGGTTATTCAGGGCTTCGGCATAGGAAGGATGCTTGTCCCCCCACACAACCCGTCCAATGGCCAGGACCTGGCGGAATAGGGGTTCCGCGGCAGCGTAGCGACCCAGTTCCTGGTACAAGACGGCCAGGTTGTTCAGCGCTTCGGCCACGTCGGCGTGCTGTTCCCCCCGCGCTGCCCGCCGCAAGTCCAGAGCTTGTTGCAACTGGCGTTCGGCCGCCGGGTAATTGCCCTGGACCCGGTGGACCTCCGCCAGGCAGGTGAGCAGGCCGGCGGTACGGGGGTGGTCCTCGCCGTGCGCCCGGCGGTGCAGTTCCAGGGCCTGCCCGGCCAGGGCCGCGGCTTCGGAAAAGCGACCCTGGTGGCGGTACAGGACCGCCAGATGCTCCAGGCCATCCAGGTAAGACGGATGGTCCGGGCCGCCGGCGGCGTGCCCCAGGTCCGCCACCTGACGAAACAGCGGTTCGGCGGCGCCATAATCGCCCCGGGCCTGGTATACCATTCCCAGGATGGTCAACGCCTGGGCCCGCTGAGGGTGGTATTCTCCCCCGGAGGGGTGATACTCGTCCAGGACCTGGCGGCACAAGGCCTCGGCCTCGGCCCAGCGTCCTTGCTTCTCCAACTGAAGGGCCAGATTGTTTCGGGCCAGTGCCAGGTCGGGATGATGGGGCCCGAGGGTCTTTTGGCGGATGGCCAGGGCTTGTTGGAACAGGGCCAGGGCAACCTCGGCTTTCCCCAGGTCCGTGTACAGGCCCGCCAGGTGCTCCAGGCTGTTTGCCAGGGAAGGGTGCTCCTCGCCCAGAGTGGCCCGGCCCACTTTCAGGGCCTGCGCCAGATGCGGTTCGGCCTCGACCAGCCTTCCCTGTTTCAGATACAGCCCGCCCAGGTTGTTCAACGTGCCGGCCAGCTGAGGATGGTTTTCGGGCAGGTCCCGGCGTTGGATTTCCAGGACCTGACCCAGGAGGGGTTCGGCCTCGGCAAGCCGGCCCATGGCCATGTACAGGGTGGCCAGGTTGTTCAGGGCGGGCGCACAGTTCAGGTGGCCTTTGCCAAAAACCTGCTGGTCAATGGCCAGGGCTTGCTGATAGAGGGGTTCGGCTGCCGAATAGTTCCCCTGCGCTTGAAGCACGGCGGCCAGGTTACTCAGGGCATCCGCGTAACCGGAATGATTTTCTCCCACCAGGGTGCGCCAAAGGGTGACGGCCTGCCGGCCCAGGGATTCGGCGACCGCGTAGTTGCCCTGGGCATGGTGGATGGCGACCAGGGCATTCAAGGTCCGGCCACAGGCGGGATGATTGGCGCCCAGGGTGGCGCGGTACAGCGCCAGCCCCTGCTCCATCAGGGGGAGAGCTGCGGCGAACTTGCCCTGGGCCCAGAAGATGCCGGCCAGGTTCGTCAGGGCCAGGGCATAATCCGGGTGCTGTTCTCCGGCCGACTGGCGGGTCCATTCCAGGGCCTGCTGGAACAGCGGTTCGGCCTCGGCCAGCTGGCCCTGCGACTGCAGTACGGCCGCCAGGTTGTTCAAAGCGCGGACCGCGAGCGGATGCGCCGTCCCGTGGAGGGAGCGGAACAAGTCCAGGGCCTGGCGGTACAGCGGCTCGGCCGCCGCGAACCGGCCCGTCTGGTGATAGAGCAACCCCAGGTTGTTGAGGTCCATGGCGACGGCTTCGTGGTTTTCCCCGCGGAGCTGGCGGTTCAGAGCCAGGGCCTGCTGCAGGAGCGGCTCGGCATCGGCCCACCGGCCCATCTCGCGGTACAGTTCGCCCAGGTTGGCCAGGCTGAGGGCGTAGTCGGGATGCTTTTCGCCCGGCACCTGGCGGCGTGTTTCCAGGGCTTCCCGCAACAACGGCTCCGCGGCGGTGAACTGGCCCAGCTGGAGATGCACCAGGGCCAGGTCGTTCAAGCAACCGACCAGGGTCGGGTGCCGCGGCCCAAGGAGGGTCCGGGCCAGTGGCAAGGCCCGGACCGCCAGGGGCAGGGCCTGGTCGAACCGGCCCTGGTGATAAAAGCGGTGGACCTGCTCCCTGAGTTGATCCAGCTCCTGTTCGTCTCCTGCCTCGGCGCCGGCCGGAAGGCGAACCCCCAGGTCCGCCAACTCGGCCTGGGCCAGGCGGCGCTCCAGGCAATCGGCCGGCATCCTCAGACAGTTGAGCAGCGTCTCCCGAGCCGTCTCCTTCTTCTCGAGGGAGGCCATCAAGGCCCCGGCGTAAAACAGCATCTGGCAGCGCTGCTCGTCGGTGGCCGCCTGTTGAAAGACTTTCATTGGGTCGATCTTGACCAGGGTGATTTGGAGCAGCAGCGGGTACCAGGGCTCGTCCGCCATGGCGCCGAGTATCCAGGAGCCAACTTCCTCCGCCTTATCCGGCCGCCCCGTTCGTTGCAGGCTGATCAGCAGGACCTGAAAGAGCTGATGGAGCGCGGGGACCGGTAGGTCCTCCTCCGGAGGCGTGAACGCCAGTTGCACCGCTTGTCGGGCGCAACTCTCGTAGTCGCGCCGCACAAAAGCGTCGATGCATTGCTGAAATGCCTGGTCAAACGGCACGGGACCACTCCTCTCCCTATTTCACGGGTTGGGATGCCCCCCAGCACCTGTAGCAGTCCGCCTCGGCCGACGGTCTGATGGGCTCATTTCACAATCAAATCGAGACTGTAGCATCAGCGGTGAGGGAATCCGACCCCTGCCGGCTTGCCCGGCAGGTGAAGAAGGTCGCCGGCTAGCGCGGCCAAGTCTTGGGATTGCGCTCGACCCCTGCCGGCTTGCCCGGCAGGTGAAGAAGGTCGCCGGCTAAAGGGGGACGCGGAAAATCCTATTCTTCCCCCCGTGCTAGCCGGCGACCTTCTTCACCTGCCGGGCAAGCCGGCAGGGGTCGCGGGCCGATGACCTCGTCGGCCGGTTAGCCATCGACCTGCTTCACCTGCCGGGCAAGCCGGCAGGGGTCGAGCTTCCTCACCGCTGATGCTACAATGTCATCAAATCGATAGGTTTCCATCAGCCACTCCCTCTTTTCGATTACGCTCCCAGGCCTGCTTGCTTCAAGACGTTTTTCTAGCTTTCTTGTCCAGGTTCGGAATCTTCCTTCCCTGTCGGACCCAGGTCCGCCGCTACGTGGGGGGCGGCGGGGAGCGGGCCGGGGTTGCCGAGGCAGACGAAGGGGCCCCAGAAGTACGGCTCGGGGTACTTCTGCCGCAGCGCCTGCTGCGCCGCGTGCAGGGCGTCGGACCGCGGCTCGCCGGCGAGGAGGCGGCGGTAGAAGTCCTCCATCAACTCGCACGTCGCCTCGTCATCGACTTTCCACAGGCTCATCACCAGCGTCTTGGCCCCGGCGAGGATGAAGGCGCGTTGCAGGCCGAAGACGCCCTCTCCGGTGCGGACCTCGCCCAACCCCGTCTCGCAGGCCGACAGCACCACCAATTCGGTGTCCAGCAGGTCGAGGCCCGACACGTCCTCTGCTGTCAGCAGGCCGTCCTCCGCCTCGTCCGGCGGGGTGCCGCCGCGCAGCCAGGTGTTGGCGCCGGCCAGGGCCAGTCCGGCGCGCAGCAGCGGGTTCTCTGGCAGCGGGCCCGACAGGTGGCCGGCATCGCCGATAACGCCGAGGTCGCGGCGCTCGCGGTTGGGGTCGTGCGGCTGGTCCTGGAGGAAGAAGCCGTGCGTGGCCAGGTGCAGGATGCGCGGCGAGCGGCAGCGCTCCTTGAACGGACCTTCCAGGGCGGCGCCGTCCAGCCACGGCCGCACCCCCA
>DATFNV010000181.1:0-2916 GCA_035266225.1 Gemmataceae bacterium | reverse complement strand
TCTATCCTCACCGTGACCTCGTCGCCGGTGAGGCCTTCTTCGCCTTGGCACCGTAGCGGACGGGCGGTTACGCCCTCTGCCATTCGCCGAATGATGGCCTCTCCCCCGCGGGCGAATGCGAGCAGGACGCCAACCGGCTCGACCGCTATGCTACCCGACTGCTCGGCCTCCGGCAACGAAAATCTCCCGCAGAGGCCGGTCGCGATCCCCGGGCCTGTTTCCTGTCTCCCCGCGGCCGTTGCGCCGACCCGTGCGAGGGCGGCTCAGGCTGGCGCGTCGAATCGGGCCTTGTCCCAATTCGCGACCGCTCGGACGCAGGGACACTCAGCGCCGATCAGCGCCGGCAATCGACTCGGTTGAGGGCCCACCGCTGATCCGGGGGAGGGGCGCCCAACGCAACGGCCCCGATTCCGCTGGCGTCCCCCGTGCAGGAGCGGTTACGATGCCGTTACCCCCGGCCGCTTGTCGAGGACTGGGCGCGATGCGAGAGGAGCTGAAGTGAGGACGCCATGCGACGCGCCCTGTTCATCGCCAGCAACACGGTCGCGGGGGCGGCGCTGGTCCTTCTGGTCCTCGACCCGGCGCGGGACCTGACGCCCGTCGTCGCCCTGTTGGCCGTGGTGGTCTTCCTGGCGTGAGTGTTGCCGAGGCTCGTTCGGCCGAAGAAGTGGCGGGGACATTGGGCGTCATCCGTGCGGCCGATACCATCCTGGGGAAGCCATGAGGTTCTGACATGAGACGACCCTTCGCGCCGCTGCTGGGCTTCATCGCCGTCCTTCTGCTGCTGGCAGTGGGCTTCATCCTGTTCACCGGCTACGTCGCCTACGCCGCGCGGCGCCCCGTCACGGAGGCTTACGAGGGCCCCCCGCTC
Source organism: Gemmataceae bacterium (assembly GCA_035266225.1). Classification (GTDB taxonomy): domain Bacteria; phylum Planctomycetota; class Planctomycetia; order Gemmatales; family Gemmataceae; genus DATFNV01. The sequence continues at coordinate 2,045 of DATFNV010000181.1, read as the reverse complement.
GGCTCCCCGCCCGCTGACCCCGCCCACCTCGGGGCGCTGCTCGACTCAGCGCTCGCTTGGGCGATGCGCGTCTGCGGCGCAGTGCTGGCCATTGTCGCAGCGGGGCTCGGCGTGCGGCATGCCGTCGCGCGCGGCCCGGCCGAAGACCTGCTCGGCCCGCTGGCCGTCCTCCTGGCCGGGAGCCTGCTGGTCACCCAACATTGGGGCTCCGCCGCAGCCGTTGCCGTGTTGGCAGTTGCCACCGTCGCCGTTCGGTTCGCTCGACCGGGGGAGCGCGAGCGCGGTTCCGAGCGACAAGCGGAGATCCCCGACGAATGAACAGCCGCGACCGCCTCCGACTGCTGTTCGGCCCCTACCTGGCCCCGCCTCTTGAGCGCGGTGACCGGGCGACATGCCTGTACCGAGACGCTCTCGTCATCATCACTGGCTGGACCGCTGCCCCGATCCCCTGGCCGCGCTGCCGCGCCCTCGACAACTGTAAGGACGGCGGCTCCGGGCTGCTGGTCGATGAGGAACTGGCGCGCGCTGTCCGGCACGAAGCGGCCGCGGCCGTCATGCACTGGTGGGCGGCGAGCCCGACTGCGGTTAACAACTGGCGGAAGGCCCTCGGCGTCACCCGCACCGACAACGAGGGGACGGCCCGGCTGATTCAGGCCGCCGCGGAGAAAGGGGCCGAAGAGGTCAAGGCCCGGGAGTGGACGGAAGAGGAGCGCGAGCGCCGCCGCCGGAATACCGTCGAGAACGACCTGGGGCGCCACCTCGTCACCGGCTACCACGGGCCGCTGTGGACGCGGGAGGACATCGCCCTACTCGGCACGGTCCCCGACAAGGAGATCGCACGCCGGACGGAGCGGACGGTGGAGGCCGTGCGGCAGAAGCGCGAGCAGCTGGGCATCCCGAATCCGGCCGGCAACCGCTGGACGGCCGAGGCGGTGGCCCTGCTCGGCACGCTGCCCGACCGAGAAGTTGCGCGGCTGTTGGGCCGGTCGTTGCAATCCGTGACGCAGAAGCGGTGCAAGTTGAGAGTCTCGAAGTTCAACGCTTAATTCGGACGGCTACCGGGGGAGTTGATTGGCGCGGCAGCGCAGGACGACCTTGTTCTGGTCCCACCATTTGAACGCAGCGTCAAGCAGTACATTGGCGCGACCAGGCCAATCCCGAGGCACATAGACTTCTTCAATCAAGATTGCAGCTTCAAGGTACTCCAACCCCGGAGAGTTGCCATCGGTCATGGCGTCACCTAACGCCACCGCCACGCGCGGGTCATGAGTCGGCGCCAATTTCTTCAGCCACATGATGCGCTTGTCCGGGTTCGCCTCCCTCCGGTACTGCCTCAACCCAATGGCCTGTCGGTGGCGGCCAGGAAGTGAGCCACTTTCGCGGCCAGGAGTGAGCCACCTGCATGGTTGCACGGCGAGGCAGATCGCGGGGGGACAGCTGCTCCTCGGCTGGGTGGGGGAGCAGCTGGGCGCCCGCCTGGTCGTCCCCGCCCGGCCTCTTGGGGCCTTCTGTCTGCCCGCCGCCAGCGCGGTGGAGCCGTTCGCAGAGCGCCACGGCGGCGTCGAAGGGGCTCAACCCCGTCACGGCGGCGTAGAGGTCTAGCCTCGATTTCCACGGAACCCAGGGTCAACGCATACTTTACCAAGGCGAAATCGGGGGTAAGCATGGCATTTCGGCCAGCGTCGGCACAACAGCTTGTAGGAAAGCGACTTGCGTTCATCACACGGCTCTCGGTCATTCACGATTCTTGAGACACCCAAAGTGAGCCATGCTTGCGAGCTTTTCGGATGGCTATAGATGATGAAAACTGCTAGGCCTTGCTGTAACATCCAGAGGCGTAATGACTTACGCTGCTTACTGCCCCAATGCCCGTTTGAGCGACCGTCAAAGTCTGCGTTAACCCTGGGGGAAGGCGTGAGCAGAGTGTGTGTGCGCCGGGAGGCGGCGCGGCCGGGTTGAGGGAGTGGGGTCGGGGGGATGCTGCGCCCGCAGCCGGGACGAGAATGCTGAGGCGACCGGCTATAGACGTTGCAGAGATATTCATA
>DATFNV010000180.1:0-37179 GCA_035266225.1 Gemmataceae bacterium | reverse complement strand
GGATCGAAGTGAAGGCGTGACGCCCCGCCATGACCGGCCCCCCGTGGGCCGCACCGACCGGACCAGTCCCCTGAGCCCGGGAGGTGCGGCCCTTTTTGTGGACCTCTCGCCAGGGGCTCGAACGCTCCTTTCCCTCATAGTGGCGGGAGCAGCAACCGACTTGCTGTACGGCAAGTCGTCCCTTCTAATGTAAGGACAACTTGAGCAGAAGTTAGACGCCCGTCGAACGGGCCGTCGGTCCCGCCAGCGCGTCGGCCAATTCCATGAGTACCCATTCGGTCGTCACCAGGCGCCCGGTGAAGCCGTCGAGATTGGCGGTCACAACCGCAGGGGCGTTATCGCGCGGGTTCAGCCAGGCGACCAGGGCGAAGGTATCGGCGAAGACGGTCATCGCTTCGGCGTCCCCAGGCGATAGTGGTCGTGTTGCTCGGCCAGGTCTGCCGGCAGATCGGGCACCGCCCCCTTGAACTGGGCGAACCGTTCGCCGAACGGCTTTGGCTGTTCGACAGGGGCCGGGATGATTCGCACGCGCGTCCCTTCGGGCAACGCAGTCGCGTCGTCCGGCACGATGACACCATTATGAACCACGCCTTCCAGTTCCATGACGCACCTCGGGGGAAAGGGGGCGGGAGTAGAAGAGCACGATTGTCGATCCTTGTATTATTCGACTCGCGACCCCTGTTCTTGCTCGTTAGGCGGCGGTCTCACCTTCTGTCCCTGGGTGCTGTGGTGGGTGCGAGATGAGCCGTTCGCGATGACGTTCCTGGAGTTGGCGGTAGTGTTCGACCAACTTCCGGGGATCGTGACCGACCAAGGCGGAGATGCGGCGCCGCGCGTCGCGCACGGCTTTGATGGTTGGGTCGTCCTTCATCATGACTCTGTTTCTCCGAGCAATTCCAGGGGCGTGACCAACGACGGAACGAACAGTCCCAGAATCCCATTGACACGACGAATATGGGCAAACTTATTGGCGTTCGCGAGATGCCGACAGTTCCACGTCAACAGAAAATCGCATCGGTGATACGAGGCGAGCGCCAGATGCAAAGCGTCACCAGCGGGATCGGCCGGCATGACGTGGTGCTTGATGGACGCATCGACGATGTCCCCAATGGCCTCGTCGATGGCCAGCAGGGGGACCGCCTCAATCAAAGCCAAAGCGTCGCCTTTCTCTGGAAACTCGCCGTTCTCCAATTCGTCGATGACGGCTTCACTCGTCACGAGATCGAAGTCGGATCGGCGATCGTTCCACCACTCGCGCGTCCATGCGCGGCGCGCCAGCATTTCAGGCTCGGTGCGCACCTCGTGGTAGAAGCTCGGTATCGTGGTTTCGATGTAGACGCGACGATTCATGTCGCCCCTCGGTCGCTATTGCTCAATCCGGACGGGAGTCGAATAGGCAGCGAAGCAGCGAGAGCCCACGTTCTTCGGCCCGGCACGTGGCGGGGTCTTTGAGCAAGTGGCCCTCTTCCCAGAGCAGGGCCTGGAGGAAGTCCTCCTCGGCCGGGCTCAGGACGTGCATCCCAGGGCGGGGGCTGGCCATTGGGGCTCCTGTCTCGGACTCGCTTCACATCGGATGCATTATACTCAAGCGGTGGCGCAGCGTCGCGGGTGGTGTCGGCTGCCCGGGGCCCGGCCGATTCCTGTTTGCGCGCCGGGGACACCGCAAGCGACACACCCTCCGTACGTTGGGCTTGCGGCGTAGAATGGAAAGAGACTACCTTGCGCTCCGGCGGACCCCGAACTGGGCTGCCTCACCCAAACGTTTCCAGCGAGGAGCAAATGAGCACGACGCCGACTGACACCGACCGGCAGCAGAGCTTTGCCGAAACCGCCCTGCGCCTCGGCGGCAAGAGCGAGGAGGAGGCCCGGCGGATGGGGGCCGTGGACCGGGCCGACGAGCAGGTCGAGCACATGTTCGCCCCGCAGTACCAGACGGTCAACAGCCCCGTCCACAAGGCCGCCTGGGAAAAGCGCGTCCCCATCGAGCTGTTCATGCCGCCGCCGCTGCCGGCGTCGGCCCCCTGCGACGGCGCCATGGACCGGTCGTTCGAGGTCGTCCGCCGCCACCGCGAAGCCGGCACCCTCTTCGACGAGCACAAGAAGATCTCCACGACGGTGCTCGGCGACCTGGCCCAGGCCGGCTACTGGGGCATGCTCATCGACCCGAAGTACGGCGGCCAGGGCGCCCCGTTCCAGCGTTTCACCCGCTTCCTGACGCGGGTCGCCGTGCAGGACGCGACCTGTGCCGGCCTGGCGTCGGTCCACGGCTGCATCGGGGCGGTCGATCCGGTGCGGACGTTCGGCAGCCCCGAGCAGAAGGCGCGCTTCCTGCCCCGCCTCGCCAGCGGCGAGGCCCTGTCCGGCTTCGCCCTGACCGAGCCCGGCGCCGGCTCCGACCTGACCGCCATGCGCACCAGGGCGGTCCTCGTTGGGGACCATTACGAGGTCACCGGCGAGAAGCTGTTCATCACCAACGCGGTGCCGGGGCGCAGCGTCGGCCTGGTGGTGAAGATCGACGAGAAGCCGGCCGTCCTCGTCGTCGAGCTGCCGCGCGAGGAGAACGAGCAATTCCAGATGGTGAATTACGGCCTTTACGCGCTGAAGCACACCTGGAACCGCGGCCTCAAGTTCAACCGCCTGCCGGTGCCGAAGGAAAACCTCCTCGTCCCCAGGCAGGGCGACGGTCTGACCATCGCCTACCACGGGTTGAACCTGGGCCGGCTGTCGCTGTGCGCCACGGCGGCCGGCAGCATGCGGGCGATGCTGGCGAACCTGCTGCCGTGGGCCCACTTCCGCCGCACCTACGGCGCCCCGATCGAGACGCGCGAGCTGGTCAAGCGGCGCGTCGCCCGGATGGCTGGCCTGATCGTCGCCTGTGACGCCCTGACGGCCTGGGGGAGCTACCTGATCGACCAGGGCTACCGTGGCGAGCTGGAATGCATCGTCGCCAAGATCTTCGGCAGCGAGGCACAGAAGGAAGCGGCGATCGAGTTGTTCATGAAGACGCACGGCGGCCGCTCGTTCCTGCACGGCCACACCTTCGGCGACAACGTCCACGAGTTGCTGGCCCCGTGCATCTACGAGGGCGAGGGCGAGGTCCTCGGCCTGGCGTTCTTCAAGTCGCTGCTGAAGGAGCACGGCAAGCAGTTCTTCGAGCCGATCGGCAAGGCGTTCCAGGCTGCGGGGATCGCGAAGCCCAACCTGGCGAATCCGCGGCACGCCTGGGTCGTGAAGCGTGAACTGTGGGCTTACACGCGCTGGCTGGTGGGCCAGAAGTTCGGCGGCCGGCAGGTGGACTCCGTTCCCGGCATCGACCCGCGCCTGGCCGGCCACCTGTCGTTCGCGCAGGACCAGTTCGGCAGCTTCGGCCGCGAGATTTCCGCGGCGATGGCCAAGCACCAGCTGAAGCTCGCCGACCGCCAGTGCCGCATGGCCGAGCTGTCCAGCCGGGTGCAGGACACCATCACCCTCCTCGTGACGGCCCTGCACGCCCACCAGAAGCGCGACGAGGTGACGACGGCGGCGGCCGACATCGTGTGCCAGGACCTGCGCCGCAAGCTCACCGGCGAGCGGCCGTCGGACGCCTACTTCCGCGACCTGTCGAAGCTGGCCGATACGATCGTCGGCGGCGGCTTCGAGGCCATCGCGGGGGCGCCGGTGGCCGAAATCCTCATGAAGTACCCGCAGTGAACGGGTATCATCGTTGAGCGGCCGCTCAACGAGGTACCCCATGTTCCAACCCGACGAAGCGTTCGCCCGGGAACTCGACGCCGCCGACCCGCTCGCCCGCTTCCGCGACCAGTTCCACCTGCCGCGCCGACCCGACGGGGCGCCGGCCCTGTACTTCTGCACGCACTCGCTCGGCCTGTCGCCGAGGGCCGCGCGATCCTTCGTCGATCAGGAATTGACGCGCTGGGCCGACCTGGGCGTCGAGGGGCACTTCCAGGGCGACCCGCCGTGGTACACCTATCAGGATTCGCTGCGGCCGCCGCTGGCCCGGTTGGTCGGCGCCCGGCCCGGCGAGGTGATCCTGATGAATGGTCTGACGGTCAACCTGCACCTGCTGCTGGAGACGTTCTACCGCCCGACGGACGAGCGCCACGCGATCCTGCTCGACTCCCCGCCGTTCCCGTCGGACCTGTACGCCGTCAAATCGCAGCTGGCCCGCCACGGCCGCGACCCGTCGCGGGCGCTGCTGACGGTCCGGCCGCGCGCCGGCGAGTATCGGCTCCGCCACGAGGACATCGAGGAGCGGCTGGAGACGCACGGCCATGAGATCGCCGTCGTCGTCTGGAACGCGGTGAACTTCCTGACGGGTCAGTTCTTCGACGTGCCGAGCCTGGTTGCCGCGGCGAAGCGCCAGGGTTGTGTCGTGGGCCTCGACCTGGCCCACGCGGTCGGCAACGTGCCGCTGGCCCTGCACGACTGGGGCGTCGATTTCGCGGTGTGGTGTACTTACAAGTACCTTTGCGCCGGCCCCGGGGCGGTCGCCGCTTGCTTCGTTCACGAGTCGCACGGCAAGAACACCAGTCTGCCGCGCCTGGCCGGCTGGTGGGGCAACGATCCGTCGCAGCGCTTCCGCATGCAGCTGGAGCCGGACTTCCAGGCGAAGGCCGGCGCCGACGGCTGGCAGATCAGCAACCCCTCGGTGCTGGCCGCCGCCCCGCTACGGGCCTCGCTTGCCCTCTATGAAGAATCCGGGCTGCCTGCCCTCCGCGCCCGCTCCCAGAAGCTCACCGCCTACCTGGAGTACCTGCTGGAGCGATTGCCCCCCGGTCGGGTCGAAATCATTACGCCCCGCGATCCCGAGCGGCGCGGCTGTCAACTGTCGCTGCGCGTGCGCGAGGGGGCGCGGGAACTGCTCAAGGCGCTGGTCGGAGAGGGAGTGTTCGCCGACTTCCGCGAGCCGGACGTGATTCGCGCGGCGCCGGCGCCGCTGTACAATACGTTTCACGAGGTGTGGGCTCTGGCGCAGGCGTTCGCGCGACATGTCGTCTGAAGGGAGGGTGGATCAATGGCCGAGAGACGAACGACGGCGAAGAAGGGCTGGCGGCCGAGGAAGCCGAAGACGCGGAAGGCGACGATCGAGGTGCTCGTACCACCGCCGCCGTCCCCGCTGCGCGGCCTGTTGCCGACCCCGCCGGAGGTGGAAGAGATGGTGGAGAGCTGTTTCAAGGATCGTCCGGCGAGTCCCGCATATCGACTCCACACGACGGAAACCATGAAGTTGCAGTACTACTTCTCCGGACACGAAGTCGCATACCGGGAGACGCCACAGGGGCACGAGGTTCTCGCTGTCGGCTCAACAGAAGTCCGGCGGCTGATCAGGAAAGGCTCGGAGGAAGAATTGCACGGCGTCATCTTCGCGGTGGCGGACCTATGGTGAGTCCGCGCGTGCTCCGCGTACCGCTGGAGTCCTACCGAGTTCCCGGAATCAACGAAACGCTAATCCGGGTGATCCTGAAGCTGTCCGTTCGGTCGGCGCAAAATCGGTTCAACGAGGTGCGATTCCAGTTCGATAGCGCAACGTCGATCTGTTCAATGCCCGTCGTCAGGGCGGTCGACCTTGGCGTCGTGATGCCTCACAAAGCCGTCGAGTTGTCTGTGAAGACTGCGGGGGGCGAAAAGAAGCAGATGCGGCGGCAGGGGCACATCCAGGTTGTGCTCCCCGCACTTGGCGAAGACGTGTTCGACTGGCCTTGTCACTTCGTGGAAGGGGCTGCCATGACGGAGACACCGTTGTTGGGGCTCGTCGGCGTTCTCGACAATCTTCGCCTGACTCTCGAAGGCAAGTATGCCCTCGAAGCCCCTCACGGCTGGCTGCTTGTGGAGCGAGCTCAGTGACGCTCTACGACATCACCCCGCCGATCACTCCCTACCTGCGCGTTTGGCCCGGCGACACGCCGCCGGCGCGCGAGGTCCTCCTCGACATGCGCCGCGGCGACGAGATCACCCTTTCGACGCTGCGTACCACCGTCCACCTCGGTGCCCACGCCGACGCCCCCAGCCACTACGGCGCCGACGCCCCGCCCATCGACCGCCGCAGTCTCGATTACTACCTCGGCCCGTGCCAACTGATCCGCCTCCCCGTCGCGCGCGGTTCCTGCGTCACGCCGGCGGTCATCACGACGCCGATCACCGCGCCGCGCGTCCTGCTCGACACCGGCACCCACCCGGACCCCGAGCTGTTCCCCGAGGACTTCGCCGCCCTGTCGCCGCAGCTGGTCACGTGGCTCCACGAGCGCGGGGTGCGCCTGGTCGGCATCGACACCCCGAGCGTCGATCCGTTCCCGTCGAAGGAGCTGCCGGCGCACGAGACGTTCCTGAGGCACGACATGGCCATCCTCGAAGGACTGATGCTCAAGGATGTCCCGGAGGGGATATGCGAACTGATCGCGCTGCCGCTGCGTCTGGTGGGCTTCGACGCCAGCCCGGTGCGCGCGGTGCTGCGGGCGCTGCCGTGAGGGGCGATACCATGCTGCCGAGTGTGCGAGCTTTCCTGTCCGGCATTATCGACTACGCGGGTCTGTTCCCGCCGGCGAAGCTGCCTCTAGATCAGGCGATCCGCAACTACGCCGAGTATCGCGCCGGCTCCGACGCCTGGATGTTGGGGCGGTTCGTCGTTCCCGTGGCCCGACTGGCTGAGTTGGAGGCTCACGCGGGCTTGTTCCAGCAGGGAGCGCCCTGGGTCTTTTCGGCATTGGGGCAAGGGGGGGACACATTAGCAGAGTTCGTGGCGGGTCTGGACGCCGACCTGGACGCGATTACCGCATTCCAGGAGCGGCATGGTGAGCGTGTTGTTGTCGATGTGATTGAACTGCGCTTACCGCGATGGGAGAAGCAGACATGGACCTTTTGGGATCTGGCGGAGGCGACCGGCTCGTTCGTTACCTCGCCGTTCCTGCCGGGCCTGACGCCGGTCTTTGAACGGCCGCTGAGCCCGGACTGGCGTTCTTCGATCCTCTCAGCCATCAATTTCGCCGACCAGATGCGGCCGACCGGCTTCAAGCTGCGCTGCGGCGGGCTGGAGGCGTCAGCGATCCCCAGTCCCGAGCAAGTGGCCCTGGCAATTTACTATGCTATCGATTGCGGTGTGCCGCTGAAGTTCACCGCCGGCTTGCACCACCCGATCCGCCACTTCAATAGCGGGGTCCAGGCGAAGATGCACGGCTTCCTGAACGTCTTCGGCGCGGCCGTCCTGGCCCGTGTCCGAGCGTTTCGGCTCGCCGAGGACCAGTTGCGCGAGATCATCGAGGACGAAGACGCGGCGCACTTCGCCTTCGATGAGACGGGGTTCCGCTGGAAGCAATACCATGTGCCGACGGACACAATCGTAACGGCTCGCCGCTGGTTCGTACTTTCCTTCGGCAGTTGCAGCTTCGACGAGCCGCGTGACGATCTGCGGGCGATGGGCATTCTCTCCTGATTACGGAGTGTCTGATGGACCCCACAACCGATCCTGCTCTGCGCTCCTGGGTCCTCGTCGCCCCGGAGTCGCACTTTCCCATCCAGAACTTGCCCTACGGCGTCTTTCGACGGCGGACGGGCATTTCCCCCCATGTCGGGGTCGCTATTGGCGAATACGTCCTCGACCTGACCGAGGTCGAAAAGGCCGGGCTGCTCGAAGCGCCGGCGCTGTTGGGGGGCAGCGTCTTCGGCCGGGGCCGGCTCAACGACTTCATGGCGCTGGGCCGCCCCGCCTGGCGCGACGTGCGGGCCGGCCTGAGCCGCCTCCTTCGCCACGACGAGCCGTGGCTCCGGGACGACGCCCTGCTCCGGCGGAGCGTCCTGGTGCCGATGGCCGAGGTGGAGATGCTCCTCCCCGTGGAGATCGGCGATTACACCGACTTCTACTCCTCGCGCGAACACGCCACCAACGTCGGCACCATGATGCGCGGCGCGGACAACGCCCTGCAGCCGAACTGGCTGCACCTGCCCGTCGCCTACCACGGCCGCGCCTCGTCCGTCGTCGTCAGCGGCACCGACCTGCGCCGGCCGAAAGGACAGACCAAGGCCGACGACGCCCCGGCGCCGACCTTCGGGCCGACCCGTTCGCTCGATTTCGAGCTGGAGATGGGCTTCTTCATCGGCCCCGGCAACCCGCTCGGCCATGCGATTGCCATCGAGCAGGCGCCGCAGCATATTTTCGGGATGGTCCTTGTCAACGACTGGAGCGCCCGCGACGTCCAGCGCTGGGAGTACGTCCCGCTCGGCCCGTTCCTGGCCAAGAACTTCGCCACGACGATCTCGCCGTGGGTCGTGACGCTCGACGCCCTGGGGCCGTTCCGCACCGCCGGGCCGAAACAGGACCCGGCCCCGCTGCCCTACCTGCGCAGCCCCGGCGACTGGGCGTTCGACGTCCATCTCGAAGTCCACCTGCAATCGAAGACAATGGACCGGCCGCACGTCGTCAGCCGGTCGAATGCGAAGTCCCTGTACTGGAACGTCTGCCAGCAGCTGGCGCACCACGCGGTCAACGGCTGCAACCTGCGGGCGGGCGACCTGCTGGCCTCGGGCACCATCAGCGGGCCGACGCCGGATTCTTACGGCAGCCTGCTCGAACTGGCGTGGAAGGGGACGAAACCGATCGAGCTGCCGAATGGGGAGAAGCGCGTCTTCCTGCAAGACGGCGACCGCGTGACGCTGACGGGGTGGTGCCAGGGACAGGGCTACCGCGTCGGCTTCGGCGAGGCGACGGGGCGCGTGCTGCCGGCGCTGCCGTGAGGTCTGGCGGAGAGGGGTCCGGTGAGCGACAATGTTTAGCGGCGGCTCGCAGAGCCGCGCGGGTCTGCGACCCGCCGCTAAACGACGACCCACCGGAGTTCCCTCATGCGCTCCCCGCGCCTCCTCCTGCCCGCTCTCTGCCTCCTTCTCCCGTCATCCCTCCTTGCGGCGGACGACAAGCCGAGGACCGCCGAGCAGCTGGCGGCCTCGGCGCGGAAGTCGGTCGTGATGATCCTCGCGGCCGGCCGCACCGGCAAGCCGGAGGGGGTCGGCACTGGCTTCGTCGTCGGCGACGGCCTCATCGCCACCAACATGCACGTCATCGGCGAGGCGCGGGCCATCACCGTGCAAACCTCCGACGGCAAGCGCCACGAGGCCACCACCGTCCACGCCACCGACCGCGGCGCCGACCTGGCCGTCATCCGCATCGACCTGAAGGCCCTGCCGGCCCTGGAGCTGGGCAACTCCGACGACGTCAAGCAGGGGCGCGAGGTCGTCTCGCTCGGCAACCCGCGCGGCCTGGAGTACAGCGTCGCCCACGGCGTCGTCTCGGCGCGGCGCGACATCGACGGCCGGGCGATGATCGAGCTGCGGATGCCGGTCGAGCCGGGCAACAGCGGCGGGCCGCTCCTGGACACCAACGGTCGGGTGCAGGGCGTCGTCACCCTCAAGTCGGCGGTCACCGACAACCTGGGCTACGCCATGCCGATCAACGCCCTGAAGCCGCTGCTCGACAAGCCGAACCCCATCCCGATGGCTCGCTGGCTGACCATCGGCGCCCTCGACGCCGACGAGTGGACCACTCTCGGCGGGGCACGCTGGCGGCAGCGGGCGGGGCGCATCCTGGTCGAGGGCCTGGGCAGCGGCTTCGGCGGCCGCTCGCTCTGCCTGTCAAAGTCGGCGCCGCCAAAGGGGCCGTTCGAGGCAACCGTCACCGTGCGCCTCGACGACGAGTCGGGCGCCGCCGGCCTCGTCTTCCACGCCGACGGCAAGGACAACCATTACGGCTTCTACCCCTCGGGCGGAGGGCTGCGTTTCGTGCGCTTCGAGGGGCCGGACGTCTACTCCTGGCACATCCTCAAGGAGATGCGCAGCGACGCCTATCGCCCCGGCGAATGGAACACCTTCAAGGTGCGCGTCGAGAAGGACAAGCTCTTGATGTACTGCAACGGCAAGTTGGTACACGAGTCGGACGACAAGGGGCTGACCGAGGGGAAGGTCGGCCTGGCGACGTTTCGCGGCACCAAGGTCGAATTCAAGAATTTCCAGGTCGCCGATAAGGTCAAGACGGCCCTCGTCCCCGCGGGGCTGGCGGAGCGCGTGGCGAAGTCGGTCAAGGACATCCCGACCGACGCCCTCCCAAAGCCGGACCTGGTCGAGAAGCTGATCCCCGACGGCGACGCGGGCATGGCGATGCTGCGCGAGCGGGCGCGGTTGCTGGAGCAGCAGGCGGTACAGCTGCGAATCCTGGCGCGGGAGGTCCATCACCAACGCACCCTGAAGGAACTGGCCCGTGCCGTCACGGGCAAGGAAGACGACATCGACCTGCTCCGCGCGGCGCTACTCATCGCCCGCCTGGACAACGAGGAGCTGGACGTCGAGCACTACCGCAAGGAAGTCGAGCGCATGGCCCGCGAGACCGGCGCCGGCCTGCCCAGGGACGCCGACGAGGCCGCGAAGCTCGCGGCGCTGAACAAGGCGCTGTTCCAGGAGCGCGGCTTCCACGGCAGCCGCGGCGACTACTACCACAGGTCGAACAGCTACCTCAACGAAGTCATCGACGACCGCGAGGGCCTGCCGATCACGCTGTCGGTCCTCTACATCGAGGTGGCCAAGCGCCTCGGCCTGAAGGTCGTCGGCGTCGGCTTCCCCGGCCATTTCCTGGTGCGCCACGTCCCGGCCAAGGGAGAGGCGAAGCTCATTGACGTGTACGAGGGCGGCAAGGAGATGACGCGCGACGACGCCGACAAGCGCGTGGGCGCCCAGTACGACCGCCCCTTGCAAGAAGAGGACCTGGCGGCGACGGGGACAAAGGCCATCCTGGTGCGGATGCTGCAGAACTTGCTCGGCCTGGCGCAGAGAGACGAGGACATGTTCGGGGCGCTGCGCTACCTCGACGCGATCGTGACCATCACCCCGGAGGCCGGCCGCGAGCGCTGGATGCGGGCGCTGCTGCGCTACAACACGCGCCAGCGCGAGGGGGCGAGGGAGGACGCCGACTGGCTCGTTGAGCACCACCCCAAGGGGATCGACCAGAAGCTCGTCCAGGAACTCCGCGAGCGACTCAATCAGGAGAAGTGAAGTGGCAGCGTCGAGTGGCAAGCCGGCGGAATCACTTACTTCGTCGTAGCTCCGGTGGGGAGTGATGCGCCGGGGCCGTTGGGGGCGGGAGGGGCGGTGGACACCGGGCCGATCATCTCGTTCAGGACGTCACCGGCAAACCGCCCTTCCGCGAGGGCCACGTCGGTAATCATCTCGATGACCCGCTGCGGATAATCGCGGCCCCCTTCCCTTTGTGGGACAACGACCACGGGGGCCTCGTCATCCTGTGACGGCCCCTCGAATGGCAGAAGATACGGCTGTTCGGGCGGCAAAGGCTTCCAGCCGCGCCGCACCAGGTAGGCTTGCGCGTCGCCGGAGCGCACCTGGACGACACGCGGATCGATCCACGGGTTACGGAACTTCATGGCCCTCTCCTTTGGCGCGTCTGCGCCAGGATGCCCTTTACTGCCTCGACCGAGAAGATGTTCTCGCGCGGAATGGGGATCCGCACGGTTGTCGTTGACGTCGTTGGCGGGTAGCCCTCGAGATTGATCCAGTAGGCGCAGTGCCGGAGGAGCAACTCTTCTTCAGACTGGACGAGCCATTGCCCTGGGTCATCGGGGAGAACAACGACAACCAGGATACGCGAGCAATTATCCCCTGCCTCGCGAAGGTCATCGTAATTCTTCACCTTCAGATCAAACCTAACATGGGTATCGCTCAGGCTGGCGCGGGTCGTGCTCTTCACCTGGAGATCAACCTGCCCTCCCGCGTCGAAGAAGCGCCGACCGCGCCTGCGCACCGAGCGCAGGCACATATCAATGCCGTAGTCTTGCTCCGGCTCGCTGCAAATCACGCCAGCCCGTGCCGCGACCGCTCGTACATGAGTCCGCGACAAGCCTTCTTGCTGGTGACTCTCGGTCATCGTGACGCCCTCTTTGGGATGCATCATAGCACGGCGCCCGCGTCCCGACTAGCGCACGGCAATCGCCGCCGTCGTCGCACCGGTCAGCCGGATCAGGTCGTGCGGCGACAGTTCCATCTGCAGGCCGCGCTGCCCGGCACTGACGAACACCGTCTCGAAGGCCAGGGCACTTTCATCGAGGAACAGGTGCAATCGCCTGCGCCCCCCGATGGGGCTGATGCCGCCCACAACATAGCCGGTGGCGCGCTCGGCGGCCGTCGGGTCGGCCATGTCGGCTTTCTTGCCGCCGGCCGCCGCCGCGAGTTTCTTCAGGTCGAGCCGCTCCGTCACCGGCACCACGGCGAAGACGAACTCGTTGCTGTCCACCCGCGCCACCAGCGTCTTGAAGATACGGTTCGGCGACAGATCGAGTTTCTCGGCTGCCTCCAGGCCGAAGGAATCGGCGTCGGGGTCGTGCTCGTAGCGGTGCAGGGTGAAGGCAATCTTGGCCGCCTCGGCGGCGCGCACGGCCGGCGTCATGGCAACCTCCTTGCGGGATTTCCTATCGCGGCGCGACCCAGCTGCAAGGTGTCGGCCTCCAGCCTGTCCCGGGCGTCTGGCGCGAACTGACCTGGGAGCGGAGGCGCGCGGATCGGTAGGATGAGGGAGAAGGAGGATTAAGGTATGCCGCTGCGCGACCACTTCCGCCCGCCGCTGGAAAGCCTGCTCCCCTGGGAGGGATTTCAGGCGACGTGGCCCGTCATGATCGTCGCTCGCCTTCGCCGTTTGCTTCCTCGTCGCTACCTGGTGCTGCCTCGCGTCCATTCCGGGTCCAGTGTCGAGATTGATGTGGCGACCTTCCGCGACGAGGGCGGATCACCAGGGGTCGCCGACCACGGCAACGGGAACACGGGCGGCGTTGCGACGGCGGTCTGGGCGCCGCCACCGACCACGGCTCCCAAAACGAACCCGCGGCTGAACCAGGCCATTTCTTGTCGGACTCCCAGAGCGTTTGCCATTGCTGGCGCTCGTCGTCGGGGAGTTTGTCCAGCGCCGCCTTGTCGCGGACAGACAAGAGGAAAAGAGATGCGTCCCCTTTCGTCCCCACCTTTTTGCCTCCTTGGCCCGGACGGCGGCGCTGGTCAGGTCAGCACTTCCACGGCGATCTCGGTGCAGCGGGCCAACCTGGCGTCATTCGTCAAGAACAACCCGCAGCCGTGTACGATGGCGGCGGCCAGATGCAAGGCATCCGGCAGTTCAAACCGCATGGCCGAAGCCACACGGACTTCGGCCGCCCGCTCGCACACCGCCACCGTCAACGGCAACATCTGAACGGCCGGGCTGGCGAAGAATCGCTGATAGTTCGCCAGAAGGGCGGTATCGCTCGTCTTCAGCGGGCCGATCAAGCATTCGCAACGGGCCAGGTCGCAGGCCGCAATCGTCTCGCCCGCCGCTTTCGCCGTTGCCAACCGAGCTACGACCTTCGGGCCCCAAAAAGGGTTGTTCTCGATCAGGTAGATCAGGCAGTTGGTATCCAGGCAGATCATCACGGCTGTTGCCCCCGAAGGCGGCGCGACTCTTCCTGGAGCCGCTCGATGGCCTCTTGTCGTCTGGCCCAACCTTCGCGCATCTCCCGCCGTTCGGCTTCGATTTCCTCCACGCTCCGAGGCACGTGCCCCCGTGCCCTCTGCTCGGCCCAGATCGACTTCATCATGTCCCAGAACGGATCGCCGTCCGGCAACTCGGGCAGGGCTTGCACGATGACTTGAACCCGGCCCGGCGGCAGGTTCGGCTTGTGGTCCAGGTCCAGGGTGCCGTCGGGCTTCAGGGTACCCTCGACGACGACTTCACTGAGGCTCATGGCCCTTCTCCTTTCGTTCAGGCGTCGGCCTCATTCTAGCGAACGGCCCCGGTCGCGCGCCACTCAGCGACACCGCCAGCCCGTTCGGCTGGCTGGCGGCCTGCCCCACGTTTTGAAACCGCTTCTAAACACAAGTTCTTGCCGGATGCCCCCAAAGAGGTGCCGTGCGGCGGCGAATAACATCACAACGTCCCACGGTTTCCGCGCCGCCCGAGGAAGTCTTGCTCATGCAACTCCTGTATCAACTCGCGGCGTACACCCTCCGCCAGGTCATCGGCGAGGCCGCCGACCCCGTCGTCGCCTTCGCCGAACAACACTTCACCGATCACAGCCAGGCCCTGCCGCGCGCCCTCACCGCGGCCGGCGACCGGGCCTGGCGGACCCTCGGCGTCGCCCTGGCCGGCGACGGCTTCTGCGACCAGGTGAAACGAGTGTTCACCAGCGGCGACGACAAGGGCTTCCGCGAACAGGTCACCCGCTTCCTCAACAGCGGCCGACTCGGCTTCGAGGGGACGCCCGTTCAGTTCCGTCAGGAGTGCCTCGCCGAGCTGCGGCTGCTGCGCAAGAGCGATCTGCTCTCGAGCCAACGCCTCGACCTCCACAGGCTCGCCGAACAGGCCGGCCATTTCGCCCGTCACGGCGACGCGCCGGCCGTGGTCGCCGGGGCCTGGGAGGCGGTCCACGGCGTCGCCGACGCCCTGGCCGCTGACTACCCCAAGCTGGCGCGGTTGCTGCGCCAGCCCGCCACCGGCGAGCCACCGCTGCTGGCCGCGGCCTTCACCTATTTCTTCCGCCGCGAGGTGGAGACGAATCCGGAATTGGCCCGCGGCCTCGTCTGGGGCACGCTGCGCCACCTCACGGCGGCGCAGGAGGCCGCCTTCGCCGACGTCGAGCGGGCGCTGGCCGAATTGGGCGGGCGCTTTGACGAGGTGCTGGATGGCCTCGGCCGCATCGAACAGATCGCCGTCGCCACGCAGGGGGCCGTCCTCGACCTGCGCGTGGAGTGGGAGCGAATGGCCGGGACGCAGCAGGCCGGCAGCGACGACCTGCGCCGGCTGATGGAGGAGGCGCTGGCCCGGCTGGCCCGGCTCGGCATGCAGGTCGGCGAGGTGCGGCCGCGGGACAGCTTCTCCATCCGCGGCGAGGACGAGCGCGCCGCCGTCAAGCTGCTGCTGGCCCGCTTCCGTCAGCTCCCCGCCGAGCGCCAGCGCCAGGTGCCCGCCCTGCTCAACGGCCTGGGGAAACTCCAGGTCGGGGCCGGGGAGTTTGCCGCGGCGCGCCTCACCTTCACCGAGGTCGGGCGCAGCGTTCACGAGGACGCGGCCCGCGCGGAGGCCAGCTGCAACGTGTACCGCGCCGCCCTGGAGGAACGCAAGTGGGACGAGGCCCTGGCGGCGCTTCGGCAGGCGGCGGCGCTCGACCGGCCGCGCTTCGCCCCGTTCCCGCTGCACCGCTACCAGCCGCGGCGCATCCTCGGCGCCGGGGGCTTCGGCACCGCCATCCTGTGCCACGACAGCCACTTCGGCGAAGATGTCGTCATCAAGACCCTGCACGACGGCGACCTGGAGCGCGGCGTCAAGGACGTTTTCCGCGAGGCGGTCGTCCTGCGCCAGCTGGCGCACCCGGCCATCATCGGCGTGCGCGACTGCGAGTACGCCGACCCGGACCGCGCTGCCCGGCCGTACATCGTCATGGAGTACTTCGCGGGTTGGACCCTGGAGGACTTTGTCAACCAGCGCGGCCCGCTGGCGCCCCCCGAGTTGATTGCCGTCGCGGCCGCCATCGCCTCGGCCATGCAGGCGGCGCACGCCAAAGGGATCCTGCATCGCGACCTGAAACCGGCGAACGTGCTGGTGCGCAAGGAGGGCGAGCGCTGGTTGGTCAAGGTAATCGACTTTGGCCTGGCGCTGCGCCGGCAGGCCGTGGAGACGAGCATCGCCGTGGCCTCGGGCGGCAAGACGATCCTGTCCGAGAGCGCTGTCGGCACCCTGAAGTACGCCCCGCCGGAGCAGATGGGCGAGGTGCTCGATGCGAACGGCAAGCGCGTGCGGCCGGGGCCGTACTCCGACGTGTATGCCTTCGGCAAGCTCTGCTGCTACCTGCTGTTCAAGACGACCGAGCCGAGGTCGCGCCACTGGAGCACTCTGCCCCGGGAACTGGCGGAGTTGCTGGAGCGCTGCATGGAACACGAGTTGGAACACCGCATGCCGGACTTCGGTCCGGTGGTCAAGGTGCTGGCGGCGCTCGACCCGGCCAGCGAAGCCTCGCGCCGGCGCGAGCAGGAGGAGGCCGAACGACGCCGGCGCGAGGTCGAGGAGCAGCAGCGCCAGCAGGTGGCGCGCCTTCGCAGTGACGGACTTATCACGCTTCGGGAGATGCTCCGCGAGGCGCTGGACCGCGCGGAGGGGAAGCCTACCAAGGAAGACAAAGCGACCGTGGCCGAGCACTGCCGCCGGCACCACATTACCAACGAGGAGGCCCAAGGCGTCTTCCGGGAGGTCCGCAAGCGCTGGGAAGACGAGCATCCCGTCGTCGTGACGCCAAAGCCCGGCGACGTCGTCACCAACGCGCTGGGGATGAAGTTCGCCTGGATTCCACCGGACACGTTCCGTATGGGTAGCGACCAGTACGATAATGAGAAGCCCGTCCATCGCGTCACGCTGACCAAGGGCTTCTACATGGGCGTGCATCCCGTCACGCAGGCCCAGTGGCAAGCCGTGATGGGGTCCAACCCCAGTCAGTTCCCTGGCGAGGATTACCCCGTCGAGACCGTCACCTGGGACGATTGCCAGGACTTCTGCGAGCGGTTGGCAAAGCTCACGGGCAAGCCCATCCGGCTGCCGACTGAGGCGAAGTGGGAGCATGCCTGCCGCGCCGGCACCACCACGGACTACTGCAGCGGCAATGGCGAAGCGGCCCTGAAGAAGGTCGGCTGGTATTCAGGCAATAGCGGTAGCAAGACTCAACCTGTCGGAAAACTAGCACCCAACGCCTGGGGCCTGTACGACATGCATGGCAACGTCTGGGAGTGGTGCCAGGACTGGTACGGGCCGTACCCAAAGGGCGATGTAACTGAATATACAGGATCAAAAGAGTCAGAATATCGCGTACTGCGGGGTGGTTCCTGGGGCGACGGTCCGGTGCATTGCCGCGCCGCCCGCCGCTACGGGCGCGCGCCGTCCCTCCGTATTGGGTACTGCGGCTGCCGCGTCGTGTTCTGCCTGGACTGATTTACACTATTCTCTGTGTTCTCTTTCCCTCTTCTCTCCGAGCGGGGCGAGGAGCCGCGGCAAATTAAACTACTATAAATATCTGTAATAATGGTTCGGGCGCGGCGTGGGCTCAAGTTACGGCGTCCGGGGGTCGATAACAGGTGTCGCGGGACAGGGTTAAGCCGCGTGCTGCGTGGCGGTTCCTGGAACAACGATCCGGTGAATTGCCGCGCCGCCAACCGCAACAGGAACGCGCCGTCCAACCGTAACGACAATTGCGGCTGTCGTGTCGTCTTCTGCCTGGACTAATTCCTTCGACCTCGTAAATTGGACCTCTCCATGCCGATGCCATTCGGCCTGCTCTCGTCCGCGTAGTACGACGCCGCGGGCCGGCGGTGTGGCCCGAGCCGGTCGAGGTCGGCCGTCGTCAGCGGGTAATCCCTGGCGGCCAGTTCCTCCAGGTCGTCGGCAGTCTGCCAGCGATCCAACACGCCGGCTTTCAGCCGCTCCATGCCGGCGATTTCCGGCAAGAGAACATCCGGGCTCGGAACGTCCGCCTCGCCCGGCTTGTGGAGCCACGCGGCCAGGGCGTGGGTTTCCCTGAGCCGGCTCAGCCGCTTCTCGAAGGCACTCAGCAAGCGCGGGCGTGCCGCGTGCATCTCGGTCGTTTGCCCCCTGGCAACTTCCATTACGATGCGTCGCCAGGCCTTCTCGAACGTGACAGCCGACCCCTGGATGCCCTTCACGACCCAGCCCAGCTCGCGCCGGACGACGCGCACGAGGTCCTCGATGTTTTCGAGACTCCCCGCGGGAGGTGGGGCAGTCTCCAGCTCCAGCAACAGGTCTTCCGGCATTCCTCCGTCTCCTTCTCGCCCAGGTTCGCAGGCCGTAGCGCCAGGCCATTCGTACATCACCGCGGGGTCTACCAGAGAAATTCTCCCGCGAGGGCGACGTGTGTCAAGGCCAACGCAGAACTCCTCAGAGCGCAATCGTAGCGGGCGGACGTCCTGGCACGACTGTCGAGTTGGCTGGGACACGCCCGCCAAGCGGATACAAAGAGGCTGGTGCCGCGCCTGAGGGAGGACGTGTCGAAGCTCGGCTGGTCCTCGCCCTCCGTGGGATAACAGGGGACGGCGAGCAACGTATCGATGAGGTCCGACGACATCCCCAAGTCGTTGATCACTCGTCTCAAGGCGCCGGCGCGGGAGGGAGAATGCCCTTGGAGAACTCTACGGGGTCGGGAGTCGAATCCCGACGTGGTGCCCTGTAGAATGAACGATGTGTCTCCCCTGTACGGCATGTCGTGGAGCGAACATGACTCACGTGAGCTTAGACGGTGTCGCTGAATCGGTGAGGCAGTTCGTCCTGGCCGTGGCGGTCGATCCGGCCGGATCGGTCCTCGAACTCGACGGCCGGCCCGTGGCCTGGGTCGTCCCGGCCGCCCCGCCGGCAGCGAACGGCGACGAGGCGTGGACCGATGCGAAGAACCAGCGCCGCTGCGACCTCATCGACCGTAAGTACGCGGGAAGCCTCACACCGCCCGAGGCCGTCGAGCTGGCCCGGTTGCAGGAGCAGATGCTGCGGCACCGCCAGCGCGTCGCCCCGCTGCCGCTGCAAGACGCCCGGCGCTTGCACCAGGAGTTGCTGACCAGGGCGACTTCGCAACAGCCGGAGGGCGCATGAGCACTCCCTTCCTGTACCCGCCGGTGCCGCACGTGTGACGGCACGGCCCACAAGGGTACACCGACTACGCCGGCTACCTCCCGTGGCTGCGCGACGAGTTTTCCTTCCGCTGTGTCTACTGCCTCTTGCGTGAGCCGTGGGGTCGCGTCCGCGGGGTACACACCATCGACCACTTCCTGCCGGTCGCCAACTTCCCGGCCAAGGTCACGGAATACCACAACCTGCTCTACGCCTGCGCCACGTGCAACCTTGCCAAGGGGGCCCGGACCGTGCCCGACCCACTGGCCGTGCTGACGAGCCCGGCGGTGAGCGTCGCGGAAGACGGGACGATCCACGCCGACAGCGCCGAGGCCGCGCGACTGATCGAGTTGCTGGGACTGGACAGTCCTGAGTCCACCGAATTCCGCATGCTCTGGATCGGCATCGTCTCCTTGGCGGCCCGGCACGATCCGGAGTTGTACCGCCGGCTCGTGGCCTACCCTGACGACCTGCCTGACCTCCGCCGGCTTCGGCCCCCTGGCGGCAACTCCCGGCCCGAAGGCGTGGGGCACTCGGCCTTGGTGCGACGGGAGCGCGACGATCTGGCTGCCGCCTACTGACCGGCCTGCGCGTCAAGGAAAGGGAAAAGGACGCAGCCTTCTTGGGTTCCTACTCCTTCTCCTGTCGGCGAGTGGCGTTCTTGTGGGTGAGCCAAGGGACAGGGCCAGAGTGCCGAAGGGTGTTCAGGGAAGGTACAGCCTTCCCACGCCCCGGAGGTTGCCCATGTCGTAGAGGTATTCCAGGAGTCGGTCGGCGACGAGTTCGGCGTAGGATCGCTCGCTCAGCACGCGGTTGGCGTCGGCGAGCGTGAAGACCGGTAGGCTCTGCGGCGTCCCGTGTCTGCGAATCGTGGCCTCCAGGGAGTCCGGCCCGTCGTCGTTGCGGTTCGCCGTAATGAGGAGCAACTCTTCCGCCTGGCACTTCAGCCAGACGTCCGTGTCGGGGGAACGAGGGTGCAGGCCGAGTTCGCCAAACGTGGGCGTCGTCAGGCCCAGGTGAAGCCAGAACTCCCCGCGCGACTCCTCCTGCAAAAGCATCAGCAGAACGCGGACTTGCTTGACGTTATTCACGTCGGCAAGCAACCCCTTCACCGTTCACCTCCTTGCCGCCGGACAACCCCTTGCTCCGCCGCAACTCTTCCATGCGGGCGCGTCCGGCCCGCGCGTGGGCCTCGATCTCCGGCGGGTTGCCGCGTGCCAGGCGCTCCTCGATCCGCCGGTGAGCGGCCATCACCTCGTCGCGACGCTCGCCGATGTAACGAACGGCGGCTTCGACCTGCTCCGGCGTGAGCGACAGGATGTCCGCGATTTCCGCGGCGGAACGGCCCGCCTCCAGGTAGTGCAGCACGTCGTAGATCGTGACCCTCAGCCCATCGACGCGGTTGTTGACAATGACGACTGACATAGGCACCTCCAAGTGCCAGGATACCAGCAAACCGTTCTCGGGCAAACAGCACGCCAGAGTCGGCCTTACCTGGATCTGGGCTGCCCTTGAAAACCGCCGCTTGCGGTTTCGCACGGCTGCGAAGCCGCAAGCGGCGTTCGATCGCTACTCCACGGTCAGCGCCGCGAGGTAGTCCTCGTACTCCTTCAACTGACCCTTCTCGGTCACATGCAGCTTCTTGATGTCCTCCTGAAGCTTCTCGATCTCCGTCTCCTGGGTGTCGAACTTCTTCAGATAGCGTTTGTAGGCGTCCGAGGTCGGCGGCAGCCGCTCGAAGTTGGCCCGCAGCCGCACCTGGTCGTCGGTGATCGTCTTCAGCTGGGTCTGCAGCTGGCCCAGCTCGCTCTGCGTCCCGCTCAGCTTGCCGCGCAGGGCGGCGGCCTTCTCCAGCGCGTCCTTCACCTTGGCGCTGGTGACCTGGCTGTTGAGGAAGACGCGCACCATGTGGTCGGCATTCGAGTTGAGGGCCACCTGATCGACGCGCGCCTGCTCCTCGACTACCTCATGGGTCAGTGACTTGCCGGCCGGCACCTTCACCTCGAAGCGGTAGACTTCGCGGCTCTGCTCCGTCGCCTTCTCCGGCGTCACCAGCTTCCAGTCGTTGCGGACCGGGTGCTCGATGATGAGCGTCCGGTCCTGCTGCGAGCGGTTCTTGACGATGTATTTCTTGGTGTCGCGCAGCTTGTTCGTGGCGTGGACGATGCCCTTGAACACCTTGACCGAAACGAGCTGTACCGGGGCGCTCTGCGACTCGCACTTGACCTCGGTGCCCTGATCGACGGCGTAGGCGACCAGGCGCTCCTCGTTGGGCTGCAGGTCCATGACGCGGGCGTCGCCGGCGTAGGTGCTGCCGTCGTAGACCGTGATCGGCCCCTGCATCAGGTTTTGGCCGGACGTGTTCTTGAAGCGCAGGCCGAGCAGCGGGAATTTCGACTGCACCGACTCGTTGTAGATGCTGACGCGCGTCGCCTCGACGGGGTCGTTGACGATGGGCAACAGCGCCGACTTCTGCCGAGGCAGCGTCACCTTGTGGTCGATGACGTACTGGAAGTAATCGCCGACGTCCTCCGCCGAGGCGACCGAGGCGACGCCATCCTTGAGGTTGATGGCCGCGAGGGCGCTGCCGATGTTCTTGGCCTTCTCCTTCACCTGGGCCTGCTGCTGGCGGCGCTGTTGCAACTCCTCGTAGCTCAGTTTGTTGTTGAAACCGTCGTTGTTGGCGTTTTGCAGGAACAGCGCGTTCTGCCCCTGCGCGCCGTTCATCACCTGCTGCTGGCCACCGAACTGGCCGCCACCGCCGAACTGGCCGCCACCGCCGAACTGGCCGCCGAGGTTGTAGCGGTTGGTCGGCGTTTGCAGGTTCCCCCATGCGGGGTTCGCCCCCCCGAAGCCGCCGCCCTGGAAGCCGCCGGCGCCCGGCGGAGGCGGTGCCATCGGCTGGGCGGGATTGGTCAGCGCGCCGCTGAAGGTCGGCGGACGCAGCGAGGCGAACAGCTCCGGCTCCACCGTCGGCCGCGGGATGAACAACGGCTGATACAGGTCCATCTTGAAGGAAATCGGCCGGCCCGACACCAGGGCCATGCGCACGTCCTTCCAGTCGTCGTCGCTGGTGTTCTCGACCACCGCCCAGCCTTGCAGGAACGCCTTCTTGCCCTCCTCCAGCACCAGGCGATAGCTGGTCTTCCAGATGGGGTTTTCGATGACGTAGCCGACCTTCACCTGGCGCTTGCCTTCGCCGTTGAACGCCAGGCTGACGACCTTCTTCTGCGAGTCGTGGCGGGTGGCCAGCACTTCCAGGGCGCGGCGCAGCTCACTCTCCAGGGCCGGGTTGAGCAGGCGCAGGCGCTGGATCTGACTGAGCGGCACGCTGCGAATGCCTTCGCTGCACAGGACGTTGAGCATCTCCACGTCCACCAGCGCGTCCTTGCCGTGCGGCTGGCGCTGCGACTCCATCCCCAGGATGACGCCGGTCACCGTCCCGGGCTGGGCGGCGTTGCCCTGCTGCAAGGTCAATTCGACCTTCTCGCCGCGCGCCTGGTTGATGAGCTGGCCGAACGAGGGGTTATAGGTCAGGTCCAGGGCGAAGCTCTTGAGCGTCTTCTCGATGGGGTCGGGGCTGTCGTAGCTGATCGTGCTGACCTTGCCGCCGCCCGCGTCCTGAAGGACGAGACTCTTGAGCAGGTCGTTGACGTCGGTGCCGGGGAAGGTCAGATCGACGCGCGAGTTGCCTTCGACCTCACCCTCGCGCTGGAAGTAGCCGACACCGCTGCTGAAGAGGACCACGTGGCCGATGGGCAATGGCGTGTTCGCCGCCTTGGCCTGCCCGTTGCCGTTGTTCGGCGGCACGGGGGCGACCGGGGGCTTGTCCTGGGCCGTCGTCGGACTGGCCCACCAGACGACGAGCGCGACCAGGGCGGCCGCCCCGACCGAACCCGCGACGATCACTGTGCGACGCATGACAGACCTCCTCGGAAGGGCGAGGGAAGCCCACCCGTCGCGACGGGCGGGCCGGATGAGTGAGGAACGCCGGACCATGCAATTCTCCGCTCGCCCCGGTACTCCGGGGAGAGGGGTCGGGGGTGAGGGGCTCTGAGGGAACAGGATTCATTGCATTCATTGCGCGGCGCAGGATTCGTTGCGCGACGCCGGCCGTGCGCAACGAATGCAATGAATCGCCCCTCACCCCCGACCCCTCTCCCCGGAGTACCGGGGCGAGGGGGGGAAGGCCGGTTGGCCTTGTCACGATCCGGCGCCACGCTATGCTCCCGCCGCCATGAACGGACCTTTTCGCAAGCCCGAGCGGTCGCGCTACCGCCGGCCGACCTGGCCGGCGCTGCCGCGCGTCCGGCGCCTCCGCGTCGATGGCCCCCACGGGCCGGCGAGCCCCCACCCAATGATGTTGGCGGCGCTGGTGCGCTCGCGCCTGCGGTCGCCTCTATGGGGGGCAGGGGCGAGCCTGTGGACGAATGCCGTCGAAACTGCGCCGGGCCTGGTGCTCGATCGGGTGGCGTGAGCATGAGTCGATAAGGACAGGATATCCGAATCGTCCCGCTCCGACGTAACCGCTGTGTAACAAGCCGCCCCTCGCCTCGCTCCGGACGGTCGGCTACACTGCCGGGATGCCGCCCCCACCCCGAGACGCGCCGACCGTCATGCCGGATCCCCTCCCGAACGTCGCGCCCGCTCGCTCTCCCTCCTGGAAATGGCTCCTCTGCGGCCTGCTGCTGCTGGCCACCATGCTCAACTACATGGACCGGCTGACGCTCAACCTGAGTGCCGCGCGCATCATGGGCGAGTTCGGGATGGACGAGCGGCAATACGGGCAACTCGAATCGGCCTTCGCCTTCGCCTTCGCCGTCGGGGCCATCATCTTCGGCTGGATGGCCGACCGCTGGAACGTGACGCTACTCTACCCGCTCGCCCTGCTGGCCTGGTCGGCCGCGGGGTTCGCAACGGGACTGGTGGGGGGGTTCGTCGGCCTGCTGTTGTGCCGGTCGCTCCTCGGCCTGGCGGAGGCAGGCAATTGGCCGTGCGCCCTGCGCACGACGCAGCACATCCTGACCCCCAGCCAGCGAGGCATGGGCAACGGCATCCTCCAAAGCGGCGCCGCCCTCGGAGCGATCCTGACGCCCCTGATCATTTGGTGGCTGGTGCTCGAAGGCAACCCGGGGAAGTATCCGGAATGGGTCGCGGGCGCCGTCGGCGGCCTGGCAGGCGCGGGCCAACCAGGAGGCCACTTCGCCGGCCTCCTTCCCGTGGCGCTGGCCCCGGTCTACCACCCGGGGGCGTGGCGTTACCCGTTCATGGTGATCGGCGCCCTCGGCGTGACGTGGGTGCTGCTGTGGCTGCTCCTGGTGCGCCGCGCCGACCTGGCGATGGAACGCCGCGTGTCGCCCTCGCTCATCGGCATTGTCGGGTGGCTGGTGTTGCTGTGGGGAATGGACGTCGCCCTGCAACTCTTGCAGGTCGATGACCCGGGCGCGACGCTGGCGGTCAAGGCCGGCGTCAGCGCCCTGGGCATCGTGGCGGTGGCGCGCTGGCTCTTCCGCTGCACGCAGGCTGACGAGGAGGGGGAGAAGCTGCCCCGTGGCGCCTTCGTTCGCCGCTTCTGGGTGTTGGTGGTGCTGGTGGTAGCCGTCAACACCGCGTGGCACTTCTTCCGGGCGTGGCTACCGTTGTTCCTCCAGAAACAGTTGCTTTACAGCGAGGCGACGACCTCGGGGTTCATGGTGGCCTATTACGTCTCGACCGACGCCGGCTCGCTGGCGGCGGGGGCGGCGGCCCTGTATCTATCCCGGCGCGGCCGGACGGTCCACGCCAGTCGGGTGTGCGTCTTCGCCGCCTGCGCCGGGCTGACTGCGCTGAGCGTCGCTGTCGCGCTGCTCGGGCGGGGGCCGCTCCTCCTCGGGCTCCTGTTGGTGATCGGCTTCGCGGCGCTGGGACTGTTCCCCTTGTACTACTCCTTCAGCCAGGAGCTGACGACACGCCACCAGGGCAAGCTGACGGGCGCGCTGGGTTGCATCAACTGGCTGGCTATGTACCTGCTGCAGGCGGCGGTCGGCGAATTGGTGAAGGCGAGAGGCTCCTACTCGCTGGGTGTGGCCCTCGCGGGGCTGGCGCCCCTGGTCGGCGTTGCCGCCCTGGTGCTGTTCTGGGGGAGGACCCTGCCGCACGCGGAGGGAAAGAAGGTGATCGAGGCGGCCTCGGTGTGAACGGATTCCCTCTCACGCCGCGCCTTCGACCCGGCGGAAGTCGTCGGCGATGCGCAGCAGGCGGTAGCCGGCGCGCTGGAGCAGCACCAGGTCGTCGCAGCTGGCCGACACCAGTTCGTAGAACAGGGCTTCCACGGCCTCCAGGCGGAAGCCCTCGTCGCCGTCGTAGGCGATCAGCTGCGGCGCCTCGGCGCAGAACTCGGCCGGCAGCAGAAATCCGTCCAGGACGCAACGAAGGATCACGACTTCCCCTCGAATGGCTCGGAACAAGCAACACAACGAGATTACCGCGTCGGGCGAGCCTTTGCCAGCCCGGAAGGTGGGACGGCACCGCGGCCCTCGCTGATTGACGCTTGCGCCCCCTGTCGTATAACATTCTCTTCGCGGCCGGCATGCACATGAATTCGTTCCCATGTCGCCTTTGTCGAAAGCCTCACGCGCCAGCCCGGAGTCGCTGGAGGGGCGGGGGGCTTTCCTCCCGTCGCCGGCGCGACGGCATTGCAAAGGCATCCCCCACGGCACCCCCGGGCGCCGGGCGCAGCGGATAAGCGGCAGAAGATGAGCACGATTCAGGAGTTCTTCACCGGCAAAACGGTGCTAGTCACGGGCGCCACCGGCTTCCTCGGCAAGGCCCTGGTCGAGAAAATCCTCCGCAGCCTCCCGGGCATCCGCCGCCTCTACCTCCTCATCCGGCCCAAGGAGCGCGCCAGCCGCACCGTCACCGCCGACGAGCGCTTCTGGGGCGAGGTCCTCAAGTCGAGCATCTTCGACCGCCTCAAGAAGGAACTCGGCGACCGCTTCGACGTCTTCGTCGAGCAGCGCGTCGCCGTCCTCAACGGCGACCTGACCGACGAGCGCCTCGGCGTCAGCGACGACGACTACCGCCGCCTGTGCGACGAGGTCGAGGTCGTCATCAACTCGGCCGCCGTCGTCGTCTTCGACGAGCGCCTCGACCTGTCGTTGAACCTGAACACGATGGGCGCCCGCCGCATGATGGACGTGGCGCGCGACTGCCGCCGTCTCCAGGCGGTCATCCACATTTCGACCTGCTACGTCAGCGGCACGCGCAAGGGCTGGATCGCGGAAGAGGTGACGCGGCCGGACTTCGACGTCGAGGCCGAGGCGCGGCGCCTGGAGCAGGAATGTGCCGCGATCAAGCAGCGTTGCGGCGCCGACCGTGAGCTGGCCAGGAAGGAGCTGGTCGCCCTCGGCCTGAAGCGGGCGCGCGAGCACGGTTGGCACGACACCTACACCTTCACCAAGTGGATGGGCGAGCAGCTGGCGGCGAAGTACCGCGGCGACCTGCCGACGGTGATCCTGCGGCCGGCGATCATCGAATCGACCTTCCACGAGCCGGAGCCGGGGTGGATCGACGGTTTCCGCATGGGCGACCCGCTTTTCGTCGGCTACGGTAAGGGCCACCTGAAGGACTTCCCGGCCCGGCAGGACACCATCTGCGACCTGATCCCGTGCGACCACGTGGTCAACGCCATCCTGGCCTGTGCCCCGCGCTGTGCGGCCGAGCGCGGCTTCAAGGTCTACCAGGTGGCGACGGGCGAGCTGAACCCGGTCCACTTTCGCACCGTCTTCGAGGTCGGCCGCGAGTACTTCGCCAAGAACCCGATGGTCCAGCGCGACGGCAGCCGGATCGACACGCCGGAGTGGACCTACCCCGACGTGGCCTCGTACCGCCGCAAGCTGCTGTGGAAGTACGGCGCCCCTCTGCAGGTGGCCGCGGCGCTGCTGCGGCCGTTCTCATTCGTCCGCAAGATCGACCGTGCCCGCCGCCGGCTTAGCGTCAAGCGCGCCCAGCTCGACCTGCTGCTGCACTACGTGGACATCTACAGCCCGTACACGCACATCGAGTCGCGCTACCACACGACCAACACGCAGGCGCTGTGGAACGCGCTGTCGCCGGCGGAGCAGCAGGAGTTCGCCTTCGACCCGCGCGGCATCGACTGGCGCGACTACATCGGCAACATCCACATTCCCGGCCTGAAGCGCAACGTGCTCAACCTGGCCGACGACGAGCTGGACCAGGGCGGCGGTGTGCCGCTGCGGACCATCCCCGACCTGCTGGCCCGCTCGGCCGACCGCGCCCCCGAGGCGGTCGCCCTGCAGACGAAGCGCGACGGCCGCTGGCTGCGCCTGACCTACGACGAGCTGCAGCGCCGCGTCGAGGAGGCGGCGGCGCGGATGCACGCCCTGGGGATCCACAAGGGCGACCGCGTCCTGCTGTACGCCGACAACCAGCCGGAATGGGGCACCGCCTACCTCGCGGCAGTAACGCTGGGGGCCGCCGTCGTCCCCACCGACCGCCAGCTGCGCGAGTGCGACGTGATGGGCATGGCCCGCTACGTCGAAGCGCGGGCGATCCTGACTTCGGTGAGCGCTTATAAGACATTCTCGGCCGAGGCGCGCCAGGCCGAGGGAGCGCCGCTGTTTTTGAACATCAACGCCGGCTGCGCCCCGTTTGAACGTGGGGCAGGCTGCCAGCCTGCCGCCGGTGGGGACGGCAGGCTGGCAGCCTGCCCCACGCCGCCGCGGCTGCACCACTCATCGCTGGTCGGCCCCGACGACCTGGCGTCGATCATCTTCACGACGGGGGTACACAGCACGGACCCGCGGCCGGTGATGCTGACGCACCGCAACTTCGTGTCGAACGTCATGGGGGTGGTGCAGCTGCTGCCGCCGCGGGCCAGCGACAACTTCATCTCGGTGCTGCCGCTGCACCACGCCCTGGAGTTCACGGGCGGCTTCCTGGTGCCGCTCTACGTCGGCGCCACGGTGACGTACTGCGACACCCTGCGCAGCCGCGTCATCCTCGAGACCATGCGCGAGACGCAGGCGACGACGCTGATCGGCGTGCCGCGCGTCTTCCACATCCTGCACGACGCCATCCGCCGGCAGGTGTCGCAGCACGGCCGCCGCGCCCGCCTCTGGTTCGACACGCTGAAGGTGGTGAGCAAGCTGGTGCGGGCGCTGACGGGGCGCGACGTGGGCCGCCGGCTGTTTGCGCGCGTCCACCAGGAGCTGGGCGGCAAGCTGCGGGCCTTCGTCAGCGGCGGGGCGGCCCTGGCGCCGCAGGTCTTCGACCACTTCACGGCGATGGGCTTCGAGTTGTGCGAGGGCTACGGCCTGACCGAGAGTGGCCCCATCGCGACCGCCAACCCACTCGGCGCCGCCCGCAAGGGGTCGGTCGGTTTGCCGCTGCCCGGCGTCGAGGTGGACATCGTCAACCCGGACGAGCGCGGCGTCGGCGAGGTGGTGCTGCGCGGCCCGAACGTCACGCCGGGCTACTACAAGAACCCGGAGGCGACCGAGCGCGTGCTGCGCGACGGCTGGCTGCACACCGGCGACGTCGGCTACATCGACCGCGAGCGCTACCTCTACCTGACCGGCCGCATCAAGGACATCATCGTCACCGCCGCCGGCAAGAACGTCTATCCAGAAGAGGTGGAACACCTTTATTCGGGCCTGCCGCAGGTCGGCCAACTGTGCGTCGTCGGCGTCTGGGACGAGGAGGTGATGGGCGAGACGATCCACGCCGTCGTGGTGCCCGATCGCGAGGGGCTGCACGCGGCGTCCTTCGAGGGGCGGGTGCGCCAGGCGGTGCAGGACCGCTCGCGCACGCTGCCGACGTACCAGCGCCTGCAGCGCGTCCACGTCGTCGAGCAGGAGCTGCCCAGGAACTCCCTGGGTGTGGTGGACCGGCCGCGCGTCAAGCAGGACCTGCTGCAGCGGCTGCGCTCGTCGCGCCCAGCCGGCGTGCCGCAACCCGGGGCCAACGGCCACGAGCCGCAGGCGCGCAACGGCACCCACAACGGCTCGCAGCACGCCCTGGAGGAGGGGATGCGCACCATCGTCGCGCGCCTGGCGGGCGTGCCGCGCTCCCAGGTCGGGCCGCGCAGCGACCTGGAGGCCGACCTGCGCCTCGATTCGCTGTCGAAGGTGGAATTGCTGCTGGCCCTGGAGACGCACTTCCAGGTGCCGCTGCCGGAGTCGCTGGGGCACGGGCTGCACACCTTCGGCGACGTGGTGGAGGCGGTACGGCAGAGGGTCGATGGCGACCTGGCCGTGGTCGAGCGGCCGGAGGTGGTGCCGCAGTGGGGCAAGGTGCTGGCGCCCAAGGGCTTCTTCGACGACGGGCCGTGGCTGAAGGGGGGGCTGGCGAAGCGCTCCTTGCGCTGCCTGACGCGGTCGCTGATGCGCTTCTACGCCTGGAGCTGGTTTGACTTCGAGGTGCGCGGCGCCGAGCACCTGCCGCGCGGCGGCTTCGTCGTGGCGGCCAACCACACCTCACACCTGGACACCGGCGCCGTGGTGACCGCCTTCGGCAAGCGCGGCCACGAGTTATTCATCATGGGCGCCCGCGACTACTTCTTCAACCGCCGGCTGAAGGGTTGGTTCTTTCACACCTTCCTGAAGGTGATTCCGTTCGACCGCACCGAGCGGGTGATCGAGGGGTTGCGGCTGGCGCGGTCGGTCCTGGTGTCGGGTCATCCGGTGCTGATCTACCCGGAGGGGAAGCGCAGCGTTGGCGGCGAGCTGCTGCCGTTCAAGCCGGGCATCGGCCTGCTGGGCGTGGAGCTGGGCGTGCCGATCGTGCCGTGCCTGATCCAGGGGACCTTCGCCGCGATGCCCAAGGGGAGGGCGATCCCGCGGCGGTCGAAGGTGCGCGTGACCTTCGCGCCGCCGCTAACGATGGAGGAGTACCGGGCGCAGCACGCCGACGCCGACCGGGTGGGGCTGTACCGCAAGATCGCCGAGGACGTGCGCCAGGTCATCGTGAAGATGCGGGGTGGGGAGGGTTAACGTTCGCCGCCCCGCCGCTTGCGGCTTAGCGTTCCCTGCGAGGGAAGAATCATGATCGTACCTCTCAAGCCGTTACCGGGGACGACGATCGATCCACGGTTTCCCGACGAGGACGGACGGCCGATGGGGGACACGGGCTTCCATTACGCGGCGATCTTCTGGCTGTACGAGACGCTTCAGGACTACCTGACCGGCCCGCCCGGCTGGTTCATTGCGTCGAACCTGATCCTGTACTGGGATTTCAACGACCCGAAGAAGCGGCGTGACCCGGATATCCTCGTGGCGCGCGGCGTCGGCGACCACACGCGCCGCTCGTTCCGGGTGTGGGAGGAGGGCACGCTCCCGTGTGTTCTGTTCGAGGTCGCGTCGAAGAAGACCTGGCGGGAGGACGTGGGGCCGAAGGTGGAGGTCTACGCGGCCATCGGCATCCCGGAATACTTCATCTTCGACCCCGAGAAGAAGTACGTGCATCCGCCCTTGCAGGGGTTCCGCCTCAAGAAGAAAGGCGTGTACGCCGTGATCCGGCCCGCCCGCGACGGTAGCCTGACGAGCAAGGAGCTGGGGCTGCGGATGGTGCCGGAAGGCGGGATGCTTCGTCTCATCGATGCGGCGACGGGCGAATTGCTGCCGACACGGCAGGAGCGCGCCGCACGGGAGAGGAAGCGCGCCGACGAGTTGGCGGCGGAGGTGGAGCAGCTGCGGGCCGAACTGAAGCGGCAGAAGCGCTCGAAGGACTGACCCCCCGGTATGAGAAAGGATCCCAACCGTGCCAGCGTCCGTCGCCGCCTTCTTCGACGTGGACGGCACGCTCACGCGCACCACCATCCTCAACCCGCTCCTGTGGTATCAGCGCGCCCGCCTCAGCCGGCCGCGCTACGCCCTGTCGCTCGCCGGGCTAATGCTCGACGTGCCGCGACTCATCTGGATCGACCGCCGCAGCCGCAGCCGCGTCAACGTCGTCTTCTACCGCCGCTACGCCGGCCTGCGCGCTGATGACCTGCGCGCCTGGCACCGCCTGACTTTCGCGGACAACCTGCGGCGCCGCCTCTTTCTCGCGGCGGTTGTCTGCGTCGAGGAACACCGGCGGCAGGGGCACCGCCTCGTCCTGGTGACGGGAGGTCTCGATTTCGTGATGCGGCCGCTGGCGGAACACCTCGGGGCCGACCTGATCGCCACGCACCTCGTCGAGCGCGACGGCATTCTGACGGGGGAGATCGACGGCCCGCCCATCGCCGAGGAACGCAAAGGGGAGCTGATGCGGGAATACGCCGGCAAGTACGGCATCGATCTGGCGCAGTCGTTCGCCTACACCGACAGTTACGGCGACCTGTCGATGTTGGAGTGCGTCGGCCACCCCGCCGCGGTCAACCCGGACCGGCGGCTGCGGAAGCTGGCGGCCGAGGGCCGCTGGCGCGTCGAGGAGTGGAAGTTGCCGTCCCCGTGAGGTCATCCCCTTGCTCGCTCTGCAGTGCGTCAAAAGCATCCCGGCCTGGCTCCTCCTGAAGGCCCTGGGCCAGCGCTTCCCGAGCCTCGCCACCGGCCCCTGGGCCCTGCTGCGCCTGCGCGACGTGGAGCCGCCGCGCCTGCCGAACGCCCACTGGGTCCGGGTCCGCCCTCTGCTGAGCGGCGTCTGTGGCAGCGACCTCGCCTCCATCGCCGCCGAGGGCAGTCCCTTCTTCGCGCCGCTGACGTCGTTCCCCTTCACCTTCGGCCACGAGGTCGTCGGCATCGTCGAGGAGGTCGGCCCCGAGGTCCGCGCGGTGGCGGTCGGTGATCGCGTCGTCGTCGAGCCGGCGCTGCACTGCGGCGTCCGCGGCCTCGAACCGGCGTGTACCGCCTGTCAGGCGGGGCAGTACGGCAACTGCGTGAACGTGACCAAGGGAGACGTCAGCGCCGGGGTGCAGACCGGCTACTGTCGCGACACCGGCGGCGGTTGGTCCGGCTCGCTGGTGGCGCACGAGGTGCAGTTGCACCAGGTTCCCGACGCGCTCGCCGATGACGCCGCGGTGATGGTCGAGCCGTTCAGCTGCGCCCTGCACGGTGTGCTGCGAGCGCTGGGTACTCAGTACTCAGTACTCAGTACTCAGACCATCCTTATCCTCGGCTGCGGCACGATGGGCCTCCTCACGATCGCGGCGCTCAGGGCGGTCGAGGCCCCTTGTCGGATCGTCGCCCTCGCCAAACACCCGCATCAGCAGGAACTCGCCAAGCAACTCGGCGCCCACGAAATCCTGACCGCCGGCCGCGGACAGTACGAGGCCCTGTGCCAGCGCACCGGCGCCACGATGCACCAGCCGGAGATCGGCCAGCCGACCGTCCTCGGCGGCTTCGACCTCGTCTTCGACTGCGTCGGCTCGGCCCGCTCGCTCGACGACGCGCTGCGCTTCACCAGGGCCCGCGGCCGCACGGTCCTCGTCGGGATGCCCGCCATCCCGAAAACCGTCGATTGGACGACCATCTGGTTCAAGGAGCTGAACGTGATGGGCGTCTACGCCTACGGCGTTGAGGCGTTCGGGGAGGAGCGGGTCAAAACGTTCGAGCTGGCTCTGCGCTTCCTGCGGCAAGGCCGCGCCGATGTGCGGCCGCTGGTGACGCACCGCTTCCCCCTAACCGACTACAAGCGCGCCATTCAGACGGCGTTGGCAACCGGGCCGCATAGGTCGGTCAAGACGATTTTCGACCTCCGTTGACGGTGCGCGCGGGACCCTTGTGGCTTGGACGACCGACGGAGTAAGATCAGCGGGGAGGAGGTAGCCATGATCGAGTTAACCGAGGAGATGCGCCGTGCGGTGCGCCAGCAACCCAGCGAGCCGCTGCGCCTGGTGGACCCGGGAACGCAAGAGACG
The DNA here is from genome assembly GCA_035266225.1 of Gemmataceae bacterium. Lineage (GTDB taxonomy): Bacteria > Planctomycetota > Planctomycetia > Gemmatales > Gemmataceae > DATFNV01. Next base: position 4,678 of record DATFNV010000180.1, on the reverse strand, counting down.
TTCATCCTGCTCCGGGCCGAGGAGTACGACCGGATCAAGGAGGCGGACTTCGACGCTGGCCCCTGGACGGACGAGGAGATGGACCGACTGGCGGCCGAAGACGCCGACTCCCTCGGCTGGGAAGGGATGAAAGCGTACCAGGAAGAAGACGAATGAAAGTCCGTCGAGGCGATGTCGCTTTGGCCCGCTTTCCTCACGCGGCAGGGACACGCGGCAAAAAGCGGCCTGTGGTGGTCATTCAGGCCGACGGGTACAACGGGACTCTCCGTCACGCCATCGTCGCTGAGGTCACGACCAACCTCAGCGAGGCATCCGACCCGGCCAACCTGCTCGTCCAAGTCGCTACCCCCGACGGGCAGGCGAGCGGCCTGAAACAAGATTCGGTCGTGACGTGCCTCCACCTCGTGACCATGAGCGAGGATCGGATCGGCAAGGTGATCGGCTAGCTGTCGCCCGCGCTGATGCAGAGACTGGACGGGTGTCTGAAGGCCGCCCTGGGATTGCCGTGAGTGAACTCCGCGGCGGCGAAGACCGCGATTCAGAGCCAGACGAAAGGGGTGCGGCATCATGCGTGAGACGACCGGCTACGCCCGCTGGACGAACGCGGCTCGTTACGCCGACCTGTGGGCGTTACTGCGGAGGTTGGGCTTCGACTGCGACACCCTGGGGACAAATCCGCTGGGGAAGAACACCGTGCGAATCTGCGAATACGCGCCGAACGGGACTGTGATCACCCTCGCCGACTACCCCCCCGACCAGTTCGTCCGCCCGCAGATACTTTTCGCCGTGCGACTGCAACTTGACAGCCACAGTCTGCTCTCCTCCGATGAGTTCGACCGCTGGGCCAAGCGGCGGGCGAAGACGAACGCGGCAAAGGAGACCAACGGCACCAACGGAGCGACGCGGCCGCGGAAGTCGCGCACGCCGAAGGAGTCGCCGTAATCGGTCCCGCCCTCCGGTGACGAGCCTCGATTGCGGCTGCCGACGCTGGAAGCGCCGCCCCGAGGGCGGCGGCTAAACGAGGAGACCCGCGATGATCGCCACCCTCCCGCAGATCGACCGCTCCGACTGCGTCCGCACCGTCGAGCGCGACGGCGAGCCGTTCTTCTTCCACGCCGGCGAACAGTTCGTCTGGGAAGGGTTGCCCGCCGGCACGCGCGTCATCTACCCGCCGCAACCGCTCCCGGCCGTCGAGGACGTGGACGGCGCCATCGAGCAGGCCCTCGAAAACCCGCTCGGCGCCGACCCGCTGTCGGCACAACTGCGCCCGGGGATGAAGCTCACCATCGCCTTCGACGACATTTCGCTGCCGCTGCCGCCGATGCGTACCCCAGACGTCCGCCAGCGGATCATCGAACAAATCCTCGACAAGTGCGCCGCCAGGGGCGTTGACGACATTCATCTGATCTGCGCCATCGCCCTGCACCGCAAGATGACCGGGCCGGAGTTGCGCGAGGTCCTCGGGGCGCGCATCTTCGACCGCTTTTATCCAAAAGGACACCTGTACAACCACGACGCCGAGGATCCCGATGGCGTCGTCCTGCTCGGCAAGACGGAGCACGACGAGGAGGTGTGGATCAACAAGCGCGTCGCCGAGAGTGACTTGCTCGTCTACGTGAACATCAACCTGGTGACGATGGACGGCGGGCACAAGTCGATCAACACCGGGCTGACGACGTACCGCACGATCCGGCACCATCACAACGTCCACACGCTGATGAACTGCAAGAGCTACATGGACCCCCGGGCGTCGATGTTGCAGCGCACCTGCGAGCGCATGGGCCGCGTCGTCGCCCCGCACGTCAAGAGCTTCCACGTCGAGACGACGCTGAACACCAACACGTTCCCGCCGCTGTTCCGCAACCTCCAGAAGCCGGAGCGCACCTGGAACGCCTGGGACTCGCTCAACTTCCACGCCAACCGCCTCGGCCTCAAGGTGCTGCCCTACGAGCTGCGCCGCCGTATCTGGATGAGCCAGCGCGCTCCTTACGGTCTGACGGGCGTCCACGCCGGCAACGTCGATCTCGTCCACGAGCAGACGGTCGAAAACGTCTTGCGACAGCAGGCGGTGAAGGTGAAGGGGCCGAGCGACGTGGTCGTCATGGGGCTGCCCTACCTGTGCCCGTATAACGTCAACTCCGTCATGAACCCGATCCTGCAGTGGGTGACGACGGTGGGCTACGGCTTCAACCTCTACCGCGGCCAGCCGCTGGTGCGCAAGGGGGGTGTGCTGATCTTCACGCACCCGCTGTACAACCGCTGGAACACCGAGCACCACCCCAGCTACGTCGAGTTTTTCGACCGCGTATTATCGCAGACGCGCGACCCGCAGGTGATGGAGTCGCGCTTCGAGCAGGAGTTCGCGCACGACCCGAAGTACGTCAAAATGTACCGCGAGGGGCACGCTTACCACGGCGTCCACCCGTTCTACATGTGGTACTGGGGGATTTACGGCGCCGCCTGGTGCGGCCGGGTGATCGCGGTCGGCGGCGACAGGTTTGTGGCGGATCGGCTCGGCTTCGGGACGGCGCCGACCATCCGCGAGGCCCTGGGGCAGGCGAAGTCGGTGGTCGGCCCGAGTCCGTCGGTGACGTGCTACCACTGGCCGCCGATCTTCCTGTGCGACGTGGAGTGACCGCGCCGCTCCTTCCTCACGCGGATCGCGCCTTGCCCGGGGATTGGCCAGGCGGCAAGGGGTAGATGGGCTGGGCGAGCATGACTTGGACCTCGCGGAAGGGAAGACGAATTTCCCAGCCGTTGCTGAAGAGGATGGAGTGCGTGAAGTGAGGTTGGCCGCTCTCTTGCCCGACGTCAAACTCGTCGTACTCGAACTGCATCCCGCGCGAGCGGAATTGCGGCGGCAGCGCGTCGTGATCGAGCAGCGGTTCGCCCGCAAGGGTGTAGGTAAGCGTCACCACGTCGCGCGGGGGGATGTCCTTGTGGAGGACGATGACGAATTGGTCCTCGCGCCGGCTGATGCCCCACACGGTCGCGTCGTGCAGGAGGATGCCTTCAAAGCGCTTCAGCACCGGGTCGATAAGCGGGGCCAGGTTCTGCAAGCGCTGCTCGTAGCGTTCCTCGGCGGCCTCCCAATCGGCGTCGGCGGCATCCATCGCCGCGGTGTCGAAGTTCTGCTGTCGGGCGAACAATGCCGGGGTGAAGTACTTCATGGCCGCTTCCTCGCCTTTCGTTTGTCCGTCTCGTAAAAGGTGTGGCCGTCCGGCGGTGGCGTGAACTGCTGGAAATGAGGCAGGGCCAGGGGGCCGGCGCTACGCTTATGGGGCGGGCCGCGCAGGTACGGGCCGACGGCTGCCTCGACGCTCTGCGCCCGGGCTCGATTGGCGTCGAGGTCGTCGCCCCGAACCACCACGTCTTCGTTTGCCTGACGGCGGATGACGGCGGCCGCGAAATCGATCTCGGCGCCCCACAGCACCGCCCCCGACGCGCCCGAAGCCCGCTCCGCCTCGTGAATCGTGGGCGGAGGAGGGGGCGACGCTGACGACGGTGAGGGCATTGGCGTCATGGCTGCATTCTAGCGGATCGGCTTCGCCTTTTGGAATGAGAGCTCGGCCTTCGGCATCCTTGCCGGCGGCTGCTACAATAAGGAGGCGCGGGCGGTGGCGGTCGGCCAGAGGGACGGGACGTGGCGTCAGCGGTGACGACTTCGAGGAGTGTGCAGCGGCCAGCGGCCCTCATCGAGTTGGACCGCGTCTCGCGCTTCTACGGCAGCAACCGCGCCCTCCACGAAGTCAGCCTAACTCTCCAGCCCGGCCGCATCGGCCTCCTTGGCCCCAACGGCGCCGGCAAATCGACCCTGTTGAAAATCCTCCTGGGGCTGCTGCCGCCGTCGTCCGGGTCGGGCCGCCTCCTTGGCTACGACCTCGCCTCGGCGGGCGGCACGCTGCGGCGGGCCATCGGCTACATGCCCGAGGCGGGCGCTCTCGTCCCCGGCCTGACCGGCAGCGAGTACGTCGCCCTGGCCGGCGAACTGTACGGCATGCCGCGCAAGCAGGCCCTGCGGCGGGCCCACGAGGTACTCAGCTACCTGGAGCTGGAAGACGCCCGCTACCGCCGCCTGGAGGAGTACTCCACCGGCATGAAGCAGCGCCTGAAACTGGGTCAGGCGCTGGTCCACGACCCGCCGGTGCTGCTCCTGGACGAGCCGACGAGCGGCCTCGACCCGGCGGGGCGCGAGGCGATGCTGCGGCTGCTGCTGTCGCTGGGGCGCGATCACGGCAAATCGGTGCTGCTCTGTACCCACCTGCTCGGCGACGTCGAGCGCGTCTGCGACACCGTCGTCATCCTCCATCACGGCCAGGTGCTCAAGCAGGGGGGCGTGGCCGAGCTGCGCACGACCCGTCAGGACCGTTACCGTTTACAAATTCAGGGCGACCCGCACACCTTCCTCCACGAGTTGCGCCTTGAAGGTGTCAAGGTCCTCCAGGACAATGGTCACGGCGGCCTGCGCGTGGCGGTGCCGGAAGGCTGGACGACGCGGGCCTTCTTCACCCTCGCGGACAACAGCGGCGTCGTCCTGCGCGGGCTGCAGCGCGACGACGAGGACCTCGAGGAGTTGTTCCACCGCGTGCTCGCGGAGAACGGGAAGGACGGCGCCGTTTAGCGGCCGCCCTCGGGGCGGCGCTCAACGCGCCGCCCCGAGGGCGGCCGCTAAACGGGC
>DATFNV010000179.1:0-2327 GCA_035266225.1 Gemmataceae bacterium | reverse complement strand
TCGCAGAGTTTGGACAGCGCCTGCAGGCTGTCCCGGGTGTGCGCCTTCGTGGCGGTCTTCTCCGCCCGCTTCTCCGCCCGCTTGGCCAGTTCCTCCACCCCCTCGTCCTTCTTCCCCTTCTTTCCCTTCGCCCCTTTGGCTTCCTTCTTCGTCTCCGCCACCAAGCTGCGGATCGCGGTCCTCAGCTCGTCCTCGTCCAGGTGGGCGTACCAGATGTCCATCGTCGGCATCTGCGCGAACGCGGCCATCGCCTCCCGGTAGGCCGTCACCGACGCCTGCGTCGCCGCGCGCGCGTCGGCCTTGGAGAATCCGTTGTTGCGGGCCGCGATCGTAAAGCTCGCCGCCATCCGCTTCACGTCGTACTCGAACGGCCCCGGCAGCGTCTCGTCGAAGTCGTTCAGGTCGAACAGCAGGCGGCGTTCCGGGGAGGCGAACAGGCCGAAGTTCGACAGATGGGCGTCGCCGCACAGCTGGCCATCGAGGCCGGCCACCGGCGTGTCCTTGAGGTCCGCCGCCATGATCCTGGCGCCGCCCCGGTAGAAGGTGAACGGCGAGACCATCATCCGGCCATGCCGGACCGGCACCAGATCCGGCTCCAGGGTGAGATCTTGCTCCTCGAGCAGGGCGACGGGATCGGGACGGTCCGCGGCCGGCTGCCAGCCCGAGTGGCTGGAGGGAGGCGTGCGGTCGCTGGCCTGCCTGCCCTCAGCCTGGCGCTCATCCAGACTGGGGTGCGCGACTTTGCTTACGGCTTCTGTTACGGCCATCCCGGCCACCTCTCGTTCGGATCGTCCCTGTCCCTGCAGACGCCTGCTGGGCAGGCTGCCGCTACGGCATGTCGTCGTAGTCCGCCAACTCGGCTTCACCCACGGAGATGGCCAGGCCCATGGCCCGCAGGATCTTTCCCGCCGCCGAGACCACCCGGGGCGCGCCCACGACCGGGGCGATGGCGATCATCACTTCCTGGATGTCGTCGGCGGTTACCCCACTTTTCTCGGCGGCGTCGGCGTTGGCGAGGTAGGAGGCGGGCGGCGCGTCCATCGCGATCAGGGCGGCCAGCCTCACGAGCATGTACTCGCGCGACGGGAGAGAACTGTGGTCAACCGAAACGGCGGTCAGGTCGGTGAGCGTATCGAGGACGGCTGTGTCGGAAGTCACGAGGCCCCCTGGGTTGTCACGAAATGCGGGGGCGTCCGGCCCTCGCGGCAGATACCAGTAGTTCATCGCGGCCCGTCACCGGTCGCATCACCCTGGCCGGGTGAACTTCCGGTGAACTACCCATCCAGAACCCACCCGGCGTAGGTGATGACCGGCCGCCCGCCAACGACGAGAATTCCGGCTGGGAGACTGCTCCGACCTTCGCGGGGAGGGCATATTCGCGGGGGAGGGCACACCAGAGCGCTTGGAGACCAGTGCTTGGAGACCAGTTGCCGAACGTGACCGAGGCCGGTGCCCCGGCGGGCTCCGACGCCCGGCCGTGGCGTCGCCTCAGCCACTCTTTTGTCAACGAAGACAGCTACGGGTTCGTGCTGTTGCTGGTCATGGTGACCTACACCGTGTCCGTCTCGATTACCCAGACGTGGGCGGCCTCGATCGTGCTCACGGTTCAGGTCGCCACGGTCTGGTTCACGCTCCGGACCTCGCAGGCCCGCCCCGCGGTCCGGCGTGTCGCCGACATCCTGCTGTGCCTCGCCGCCGCCACCGCCGTCGTGAGCTTCTTCGTGCACCAGTCGGATGTCGAGCGGGGCGGGGTATTCGTCGTCTGCAGCTTGCTCTACCTGATCGCGCCGTTCTCCATCGTGCGCCATCTGATGCTGCGGCGGGATATTGACATAGAAACCCTCCTCGGGGCCGTCGCCGTCTACCTGCTGATCGGCATGTTCTTCGCGTTCGCCTACAAGGCGGCCGGGGTCTTCGGCAGCGTGCCGTTCTACGGTGCGGCGGGGCGCGGCTCGCTCAGCCAGGACCTGTTCTTCAGCTTCGTCACGATGACGACCGTCGGGTACGGAAACCTGGTGCCGGCCGCCAATCCCGGGCAGAGCCTCGCGGTATTCGAGGCATTGATCGGGCAGTTGTTCCTCGTGGTGGCCGTCGGGAAGGTCATCTCCAGCTACCGGCCCAGGCGCGAGGGTTAGCCCGGAGATCAGCCCTTGAGCCTGGTCAGCAGGGCGGTGCCGTCGGGGCTGCCGAGGCCCGAGCAGGCGTCCCAGCCGGGGCCGGCCGCATACGCGCCGTTGTTCCCGCTGGTGATGTCGTTGAAGCCGGACACGTCGGCGCCGGGCGCCACGCCCGCGTACAGAGCCGGCTGGATCAGGCCGAACCGCTGG
>DATFNV010000178.1:0-3628 GCA_035266225.1 Gemmataceae bacterium | reverse complement strand
CTTTCTCCAACGCGTCCGGGAGCAATATCCCGAGGACTTCTGGGCGAACTTTACGCTGGCCCTGGCGCTGCACCGCGCGGAAAGGCACCCGGGGCGTGATCTCAGACGGGCCCTGGCCTATTACCAGAAGGCCCTGGAAATCCGCCCGCAAGCGCTCGCCGTTCTGAATGACCTCGGCGTCGATCTGTGCGACTGGGACTGGGTATGGGACAACGAGCGCGACATGGGGCCCGGGGCCTTAACCGTCTTTCACCAGGTGGTGAAGCAGGATCCCGGGTTCGCCCCGAGCTACAACAACCTCGGCGTGGTCCTGGATCACAAGGCCATTTGGCCCCTGGCCGATCTCATGTACCGGGACGCCTTGCAGATCGATCCCCGGTTGGCCCCCGCGCATCTCAACCTCGGTGAAATCCGGGCCGGTTCGGGAGCCCTCAACGAGGCGATCGACCACTACCGGCAGGCCCTGCTGGTAGACCCCGATTATGCCCGGGCCCACTGCTTCCTGGGTCTCGCCCTGGTCGCAAAGGGGCGGTATGACGAGGCGGACGACTGCTACCCGGAGGGCGTGAAACCCCTCAGCCAGGCCCGTGGTCAGGCCCTCAGGGAGGCGAATGCGTACTACTGGCAAGCTTGCCGCTGTGATCCCGAGTGGGCCCCGGCTCGGAACCCGCTCCGCATTCCCCCGCAGGACGAAGCCCGACTGAAGGAAGCCATCGACCACTACCGCCAGGCCGTCCGGCTCGACCCTCAATTGGACCTGGCCCATAAGGCCCTGGGCCAGGCACTCCTCGCCCGGCGGGAGTTCACCGAGGCCGAGGCCGAGATCCGGCAGGGCCTCGACCTGGTCCCTGAGGGGGAGAAGCAGCTCCGCGCTTACCTGGAACGCCAACTGCGGCGCTGCCGGCACCTGCGCGCCCTGGAAGGTCGTCTCTCCGCCGTCGTCCAGGGAAAGGACAGGCCCGCCGCCGCCGACTGCCTCGACCTGGCGGAACCCTGTTTCGTCCAGAAGCACTACGCCACGGCCGCACGCCTGTATGCCGAGGCGCTTGCGGCCACGCCACAATTGACCGAGGACCTGCGCGCCGGCCACCGGTTCAACGCCGCCCGCGCCGCCGCCCTGGCCGGCGGCGGTCAGGGCGACGACGTGTCCGGGCTCGGGGAACCGGAGTTGGCGGGGCTGCGCAGGCAGGCGCGTGACTGGTTGCGACTCGACCTGGCCGCCTGGGCCAAGAAGGTGGACGCCGGCACGGAGGCGGACACCGAGGCGGAGCGCATCCTGGCTCGGAAGACGTTGGCGCCCTGGCGGGACGACCCCGACCTGGCCCGGCTGCGCGACGCGGACGCCCTGGAGAGACTGCCTCCGGCCGAGCGGCAGGAATGCCGGGCGCTGTGGCAAGAGGTTGCAGACCTGCTCCGCCGGGCCGAAACGACCCGGTGAGTACGGCGCAGGAGCCGCCCCGGGCGCTACTCGAGGCGGGAGATGCCGAGTTTCTTCATCTTCTTATACAGCGTGGACCGCTTCATCCCCAGGCGGGCCGCGGCCCCCTCCGGACCGCCCAGCACCCCACCCGTTTCGCGAAGGGCGCCGAGTATGTGCTCCCGCTCGGCGTCGGCCAGCGTGACCGCCGCGGCGGCCGGCTCTTGGGCTGGCGTGGCCACGGGCGGCAAGTCGGCGGGGGGGACCCGCAGCGACGGGCCCGGGGAGAGGATGACCGCGCGCTCGAGGACGTTCTGCAGCTCCCGCACGTTGCCCGGCCAGGGATAACGCACGAGCGCTTCCATGACCGCGGATGGGATGGTCTCGATCTGCCGACCCATCCGCCGGGCGAACTGCTGGGTGAAGTGGCGCACCAGCCGCGGAATGTCGTCGGGCCGCTCCCGCAACGGCGGCAGCAGCACCGGGAAGACATTCAGCCGGTAGTAGAGGTCCTGGCGGAAGCGGCCCTCGGCGACCATCGCAGCCAGGTCGCGGTGCGTGGCCGCCAGCAGGCGCACGTCCACCTTGATCGTCTTGGTGCCCCCCAGGCGCTCGAACTCCTGTTCCTGCAAGACGCGCAGTAGTTTCGGCTGCAACTCCGGTGGGATGTCACCGACTTCGTCGAGGAACAACGTCCCTTTATCCGCCAGTTCAAAGCGGCCGACCTTCTGGCTGACGGCGCCGGTGAAGGCGCCCTTCTCGTGGCCGAACAGCTCGCTCTCCAGCAGCCCCGTGGGGATGGCCGCGCAATTCAGCTTGACGAAGGTGCGGCCCTTGCGCGGGCTCAACTCGTGCAGGGCCCGGGCGACGAGCTCCTTGCCCGTACCCGTTTCGCCACGAATGAGTACCGTGGAACCGGTGGGGGCGACGGTTTCGACCTGTTTGAGGACGCGGCGCAGGGCGGCGCTCTCGCCGACGATCTCCCCGAAGTTGTACTCGGTGCGGACTTCCTCCTCCAGGTAGGCGTTCTCCTTGGTCAGCTTGTCCTTGAGCGCCTCGATCTCCTGGAAGGCCAGGGCGTTCTCGACGGCCACGGCCACCTGATTGGCGACGAGCTGGAGGAAGCCCACGTCCGTCTCCTCGTAGGCGGACGGCTGTTTGCTCGTGAACACCAGCGTGCCCAGCCGCCGCCGGGCCGTGGTCAGCGGCAGCCAGCAGCAGCTCTGGACCCCGTACGGCTGCACTCGTTCCAGCAAGCGCGGCCAGCGCCCCAACTCGGCCAGGCGCGAGGTGATGAGCGGCTGCTTGGTCTGCCACACCAACCCCGCCGGGTCCTCTTCCGGAGGAAGAACGAGCGCGGGCCCGCCTGGGACGGGTTCGACGGTCTCCAGGACGTGCAGGCGCATGGTGTTGCTCGCGGCCTCGTGCAGGACCAGGGAGAGGAAGTCGAAGCGCGCCACCTGACGGAGCCGGTCGGCCAGGTCATGGAACAGCGCGGACACATCGCGGTGCGACGCGATCGCTTCCGAGACGGCCAGCAAGGCCCGGTATCGGTTGCTGGTGGCCGCCGCCTGTGAGTCAAAAGGAGCCCCTGGCATGGCGAAAGCCCTGGTCGGTCCCTCATCCGGAACCATCAAGAGGTCTGCCGCATCTCCGGGTGTCGAAGTCGCCTGCGCACCGAAGATTCTATCACCTTTCAGGCACGGACCGCCACCGAGCGAGTGGAAGGACGCTCCCACGCTGAGGCGGCCGAACGAGAACCGTTCCCCAGCGTAGAGCAACTCAGGGATCGGGGCTTCATCGTGAGATGCCGGCCGCGTGGCTAAATGCACCAGAACCCGTTCGGGCCGGGCCTGGCGCGGCCTCATACAACGGGCTGATCGATCATTGCCTTTGGCGACTATCCGGGCTGTGCCCTGCCGCTACGCCATCGTCCCGATGGTCTTGCGGAAGCGCGCGAGGGCGATGCCGAAGAGGACCGCGCCGATCAGGGCCAGCGCGGCAAACTGTGGCCAGACGACGCTGAGGTCGCCCCATCAGCGCCAGATCGCCAGGAACACCTCGCGGCGCTCCTGCGGCTTGAAACCCAGGTCCGTGTACAGCTTCCACGCCCGGCGGTTGCGCACGTCCACCGACAGCGTCAGCCGCGCCACTCCGTCCGCCCGCGCCTCCGACAGCGCCTTGTGCATCAGTTCGCGGCCGTAGCCGCCG
>DATFNV010000177.1:0-19837 GCA_035266225.1 Gemmataceae bacterium | reverse complement strand
GTCCTGGAAGTGAACCCGAACCCCGATTTCAGCCCGACCGCCGGCCTGGCGGGCGGCCTGATCTCCGCGGGACTGACGCACGCGCAGTTCACCGTCGAACTGGTGCAGGCGGCGCTGGCGCGCGGTCAGGGGACCGGCCGGCCGGGGGTCATGAGCATTTAAGCCGCCAATCGCGCTGGCGTCGCGACCCGCGTGCGGGTAGCATCAGTGTGACCCGAGTAGCGAATCCCGATGATCTCGACCCCATTCTCGCAAGTGTCCGAGGGCGTGTCATGGTGGGCAGCCTCCCAGTGTTGAACCTGTCGCCAGCGAAGTACGAGTGCATCTACGGTCGCGGCTGCGAGGGCATCTGCTGCCAGAACGGCCGGCCCGGAGTCCACCCCGACGAGTCGCGGCGCATCGACGACAACCTCGAAAAGTTCCTGCCCCACCTTCGACCCGAGGCCCGCGCCCTCGTGGAGAAGGAGGGCTATCTGAGCCGGCGCACCAAGGGCGGCCTGCCGATGCTGCGGGTGCTCGGCGGCTGGTGCGTCTTCTTCCACCAGGGTTGTGTGCTGCACAAGGTCGGCGCCGAGGAGGGCGACAAGTATCGCTACAAGCCGGCCCCGTGCGCCCTATTCCCCCTGGCCCGGGATGAGCACGACCGCTGGTACGTCCGGCAGTGGGGCTACAAGGGGGAGGCGTGGGACGTGTTCTGCCTGAACCCGGAGGCGAGCCCGCTGCCGGCGTCGGAATCGCTCCAGGACGAAGTCGAACTGGCGCGGCGCTTCACCGAGGAGGAGCAGGCGGGGAAAGGTTAGCAGGTCACCTCTTCCTTTCCGCGCCGGAGCGTTTACAATGGAGCGCGCACGGAGGCGAAGGGCGTCACCCTTGCGCCGTGTCACGGCCGACCGGCGACGGGGGATTTTGGCCTGCCCGGGAGGTCCGGCCCATGTCGATCCCTGCCTCGCTCCTGCAACACGCCGAGGCCCATCCCTGTTTCTCGGGCTGCTACGGCAGCGATCCGGACGTGAGCGTCTGCCTGGATCCGGCACGGCCGCTGGCGCCGCTGCTGGTCGTCTCCTGCCACGACTGTTTTGCCCGGCTCGGCGTGCCGCGCTCGCTGCTGCCGTCCGGAGCCACGTCGAACTGGCTGTCCGGACAACTCACGCAGCACCTGCGGAAACTGCGCGGCTTTGCCCTGTCCTTTAGCGGCTATCACACCAAGGGTCCGGGATTCTGGCTTAGTGCCGCCTATTACGGCGCGTGCGGCCTGTTCTTGATCAACGGCGAGCGCTCGCGGGCGCTGGGCAGCGACCTCGACTTGCTGATCCTCGCCTTCCGCCACGGCGTCGCCGCCCCGCCGGACCCGCGCATGCTCGACCCGCGCCTGTACACGACGCAAGAGGTCTACGTCCGTTTCACCGCACCGATGGCCCCGGTCGCCACCCGCCAGGCGCTGGTGACGTCGCCGCACTGCCGCACCCAGCCCGCGGCCGGCTTCCAGCGCGTCACCCTCGCCGAGTTCCAGCCGGTCGCGCGCGCCGCGGTCCCGGCCCCCGCCCCCGCGGCCAAGGGGCAGGGAAACGGCGCCGCCACGCCCCGCACGCTTCGCCCGGGGGACATCTGCCCCGTCTGCGGCGCCGAGTACCGAGTGCGCGCTTTGCTTCAGGGAACGTACCTCGGCTGTCTGTGCTAATGGGAAAACAAAAAGCCGCCCCGCGGCGGCGCTCCGGTGGAGCGCCGCCGCGGGGCGGCCGCCTCTTCCCGCGGAGGGAGATTAGCGCCCGCTCATCTCCGCCCGACTGAGCTCCTTGAAGTACTTCTCGATGATGTCCCGGTAGCGCGGCGGCATCTCGCGCGTCAGTTCCTGCATCACCTTGGGCCGTTCCTTCTCGGGCAACTTCCCCCAAACGCCCGCCAACTCCTTCAACCTCTTCTCGCTCACCTTGCCGTCTCCCCGCGTACTCGCGGGGATGCTGTCGTCCAGCGGGTCGTTCGTCTGCCGGCCGGTCTTGCCGGGGCCTTCGGGATCCTCCGGACCGGGGGGCGGAGGATCGGGGTTCGGAGTGCGCGGGCCGTCGGTGTCATCCTCGATCAGTTTGTCGAGGATGGCGATGACGTCGCCCTGTAGCTTCCGTGTCTGCGGTCCGGCGCGGCCCAGCTCCAGGCGGCGGCCGACGTTGTCCATCAAGCGGGCGACTGCGCCGAGGTCCTTGTCCTTCCACGTCATCATGTCGAAGACCATCAGCGAGGCGAGCTGCTTGTAGCGCTCGGGGGCGTCGGGTACGTCATCGAGCAGCCGGGTGATGGTCGCAGCGGCCTCGCGGGCGCGGCCCAGGCCGTGCTCGGCAACCGCCTTGTGGAAGAGGTACGCCGCCGGATCGACCACCTGCTCGGGCCGGACGCAGAGCAGGGCTTGCAACGCTTCCTCGTGGACGCGCCGGGCGGACAGCGCCTTGGCGTAGGCGAGCGCCAGGTTCGCGCGGGAAAAGTCGGGCTGCTTCGTGTCCTTGATCGCGGCCGGCACCTCGGTGGGTGCGGCCGCCTTCGGGTCGCGCGCCTCGGCGAGGATCGCCTTTGCGCTGGGGTCGCCCAGGGCCAGGGTGTCGGCGACCTGACCGAGGACTGGCTTGCCGCCTTTCCAGATCTCATCGAAAGCGCCGAGCGTCGCGGCGTCGGCCTTGCCGGTCTTTTCGAGCCAACTCAGGGCTTGCGCGCGGGCCTCCTCCTGAGAAGGGCCGCGGAGGGTGGCGAAAGTGACGGTCTTGGCCGTCGGCGCCCGCGCCGGTTGCTCCGCGGGCGCGGCCGCGACGCAGGCCGCCAGGACCGTGAGAGAAAACCAGGCGAAACGGGTATCTCGGAGGGCCATCGTATCATCCCCTGAGTGAGTGCTCATTGCCCCCGCGCTCGGCGGGGTGGGTCCGCGCGGGTGGCCGCCCCGCGTGCTCCGGACGTCCTCTCGCAAGAGACGACGAGGCGACGGCCCGGACCTAACCCATCGAGAGAGGATTAGTTCGACTGTGCGAGTTCGCCCGCGTCGGCCAGGGACACTGCCTACAGTGCATCAGAGCTTGGCCTTGTTCATCTCGTCCAGCAAGGCGCGCAGCGCGCGGTGCCTCTCGCGCAAGTGGCTGACGTAAGTCGTCCAGCCGGTTTCATCGCCCACCTGCCTGTACAGGTCGCGCACCTTCTTCAAGAAGTGACAGGCCGACTCGTAACTGCCCCGCGAGCGGTTGCGGATGAGGGCCTCCGTCTGCTTGCGGTAGATCTCCAGGGCGGCTTGTGGCCGGGTCTTCTCCGCCGCCCTGGCCACCGTCAGAGCCCTGGAGTAGTCGAAACGGGGACCGTAGTCCTGCTCCCCCTTGATCGCCTCCAACGCCTGGTCGATGTCGCCTTCCGCGAGATAGATATCGATCAACGCCGGCCGGAAGTGCGACTTCTTCAAGAAGGCCAGTAAGGTGGGTTGCAGCTCCTTCCAGCGCCCCTGTTGCCTGGCGAGTTTCTCAACTTCCCTGTACTTCTCGACGCCCGGATGCTGACGGAACAGCTTCTCCGTCAAGTCGAGGACGGCGGCCGCATCACGGCGCCCGGCGGCGCGCTTCCTGGCCCATTCCAGGACCTGCCAGTGATTGCTCTTCTGGGCACGGTCCTGCACCAACCGGTCGGCCACGTCACCGTGCCGGTGGCGGACGAAGAGTTCGGCAAGGGCGACCAGGTCGCCGTCGTCGGCCTTCTGCGACTCCTGGAGGGCTTCCTCGATCCGCTTCAGGCGGAGCAAGCGCTCCACCAGGTCGTGCCGCCGGCCGGTTTCGCGACAGATGCGCAGGTACGCCTCGTCGTCGAGCAGGTCCGCTTCCAGTTCGAGGAGGAAACGGCCGTAACTTGCCAGACGCCAGTCGTGTTCCGGCTGCTTCCTCTTTGGCATGGCGGCGCGCACCCAGGCGGCGATGGTGCGGCGCTCCTCCGGGGTCGTGTGCCTCACCATCAACTCCTGCGGCCCCTCGTCGAGGTCGTCCAGTTCCACGCTGGAACTGTTCACCTCCCAGAGCGTCCGCAGGATTATCTCGCGGCGGGCGACGTCGGCTTTCAGCTCGTCCAGGCATTGGCCGAGCCCTTGCACGCACCCCGCCGCGACCCTGCCGAGGGAGTTCTCCTCGTCGAACTCGTCTTGGACCATGTCGTACTGGTCCGCGATGGTCGCCGCGATGCCGCCGTAGACCGGGGCGGCGTTGGCGTAGTCGTTCTGTCGCAGGAAGGCGTCGCCTTCCTCCTTGAGGATCTCCAACTGCTCGGCGATGCCGGCGGCGGCGCCGTTGCCACAGCCGATGCTGCGGAAGACGTCCTTGGCCTTGCGGGCGTAGGTTTCGGGGCTCGCCGACTTCGCCTCACGCTCCGCGAAAGGGGCTGCAAGGAGCAATTCCAGGCCGGGCTCCTGGCGGAGCATCTGCTTGACGAGCGCGATCAATTCGGGCTTGCTGCGCCGCTCCAGGGCCGTGTCCGGGTCCTCGACCTCGGTGAAGTCCTTCGGGAGATGGCGCCAGTTCAGAAGCAGGGCGGCGACGTGCTCGCAGGAACCTCCGTCCCCCGCGGGACAGGTGCAGTCGGCCTCGGCGATGCCAGCGGCGTCGAACGTCACTCGGACGTGAGCGGGTCGGTCGGCGCTGCCCGGGAAGCTGGCCTTGAGGGTGCGGCCCTGCCGTCGTGCGTCGAAGAGGGCGTTACGGCGGAACTCGTCTTGCCCTGCCGTGAAACTGCGCTCGCCGACATAGTCGCGGATGGCCTTGTCGGTGATCTTGGGAAGGTGGCTCATGGAAGACCCTCTCCTGTAGACGGCCCTCCCAATGTACCACGGCTGTTCTGAAGCGAGAAAGCCTTCTCGACTCGTTGTCAGGTGAACGGGACTGCTGATCCCTACCCCGGCTGTGAGCGTCGGGCGGGCGGGCCGTTCCCTCTTGCGAAATCCGACCTGCGGGGTATCCTCCGACGCGGAGTGATGTCAGCGGCAAGCGGCAAGAGGGCGTCGCGTGGGTATGTTCGATCAGTCCGCGCGGTATGCGACCCAGGCCGAGCCGGAAGCCGTCCTTTCCCGCTTGCTGCGCGGGACGGGGGCGACGCTCCGGTTGCGCGAGTGGCTGGACACGCGGACGACGCCGCGCCCCGGTAAGCCCGACCTCACGGCCGATCTGGTTGCCGCGCTGGTCAACGAGTCGCAGCCGGATCAACCGTGGCTGCTCGTCTTCGAGTTCCAGGCCCAGCACGACCCCGACAAACTGGACGTCACTCTGGCCGAGGCCGCCCGCTTCCGGATCGTGGTGCGGCACGGCGAGGACGGTCGCGGCAAGTACAACGTCTGCCCCGCCCTCGTGTACCTGTGCGGCCGATGTCTGCCGGACGTGCTGGACATGACGCTGCCTGACGGTCACGGCATCCGGAACGCTCCGCTGGTCTGGAATCTCGAGGCGGACAGCGCCGCTGCGGCACTGGCATCGGTCGCGGCAGGGCAGGCGACATGGGGGCTGCTGTTCTGGATTCCGCTGATGCAAGGAGGCGGGGAAGTCGCTACCATTGCGCGCTGGCGGGAGTTGGCTTCTGCCCTGCCGGACCCGCGCGCACGGGGCGATCTCGGCGTCGTGGCTCTTGAGTTCGCGCAGTTGACCCCGCGTTACCTCGCGTGGGAGAAAGGATTGGAGGGCTGGGACATGACCGAATCGATCATCGCCAAGCGTTTGAAGGATCAGGGGCGCCAGGAAGGACACCTACTGAGTTCGAGGGAGCACGTACTGGATGCGGTGCAGACTCGCTTCCCCGGCGCCATCCCGCCCGAAGTCGTGGACCTCATCCGCCGGCAAGATAGCGAAGCGATGCTGAGGGAATGGTTCCAGGCAGCGTTGACCGCTCCGTCGGCGGAGGAGTTCCTCGCTGTCGTCCGGCGCTGATCCGGCCGCGGGAGGAAACAGGGTTGGCCACCGGGGCGAGACTATTGACCGGGCGTCGGTCTCGTGGGGAGACTCGCCGCCCTGGTGCGGTGTCCGGAGGGCCATGATATGGACATGCGGGAGTCGGATCTTCTGAAACTGTGGACGGCACCGGCCCGCCGGAGAGCACGCCTTCGGATTTACCGGAAAAGACTGCTCCAGTGGGCGCAGGCCCGTTTCCCCGGCGCCATCCCGGCCGAGGTCGCGGAGTTCGTTCGCCAGCAGGAAAGTGAAAAGATACTTGCGGAATGGTTCGAGGTTGCCATCACCGCTCCATCCGCGGAGGAGTTCCTGACTGCCGTCCGCGCTCGAATGCCTCGTCCTCAGGAGGATGAGGACATGACCGAGTCGGAGTTCGTGAATCGCTGGATCGTACACCCGAACCTTTTCGTCGCCATCATCCAATCGCTTTAACAGCACCTTCACGGCCGGCGAAACCACGTCCGAGGGCTTTTCTTCCGTCTTGGCAGGTTTTTCCTTCTTGGACTCCTCCTTCTTCGGCGGATCGGTCGGCGGGTTCGCAGGCTTCGCTTTCGAGGTGTCTTGTGTCCGAGACGGTTGCCCGGTTGACGAGTCACCCTTCTCATCGGGGCGATTGTCCGGAGCAGCCCGCTCGGTGCTTGGCGCCGTGCCCTTCGTAGGTTCGGGCGCGGTCTGCCCTGGCGTTGTCTCGCTCTTGCCTTGAGCAACCGGATTTGGTGTCTCCGAGCCGTGCTGCACGCAAGTCCAGATCACCACGCCCAGCAACACGAGCGCCGCCGCGCCGCCCAGCGCGATCCACAACCACCGCGGCACGCCACGACGCACCGTGGCCCGCCGCTTGCCCGGACGGTCCTTTTCGCCAGGCTTCTCGTCGCCGCTCCTCCCTGGTTGCAGGTACGCGGTCAGCACGGCCGCGAAATCGGCCATCGTCTCATGGCGGTCGTCGGGCTTCCTGGCCATCGCCTTCAGGCAGATGGCCTCCAGCGCGCGGTCGAGATCGGGCCGGTGCGTCGAGGGCGACACGGGCGCCTCGGACGCAACCTTGGCGAGGACCTCGCGCGCCGAGCCCTCGAACGGCAGCCGTCCCGTCAGCATCTCGTACATGGTCACCCCCAGGCTGTAGATGTCGCTGCGCGGCCCGACGGCACGCACGTCGCCCCGGACCTGTTCCGGCGCCATGTAAGCCGGCGTGCCGAGCTGCGTACCGTAGCGCGTCAGGCGGGCATCGACCGCCCGGTCGCGCCGCGCCAGGCCGAAGTCCGTGATGATCGGTTCCTTCTGACCGTTGACCATCACGTTTGCCGGCTTCAGGTCGCGGTGGACCACACCGGACTCGTGGGCTTTCTGCATCGCGAGGGCCAACTTGCGCACGACGGCGGCCACGTGCCGCGCCGGCAGCGGCTTTTCCGGACGGATGAACTCCGAGAGGGGCCGGCCGTCGATGTAGGCCATCGTCAGGTAGTGGATGCCGTCGATCACGCCCACGTCGAAGATGGGGCAGATGTTCGGGTGCTGGAGCGTCGCGGCGGTCTGGGCTTCGCCCTGGAATAGTTGGAGCGCTTCCGGGCCGTCCTCCGGGGCGAAGTGCGGCACCTTCAGGGCGACCAGGCGATCCAGCTTGGTATCCTGCGCCTGGTAGACGGCCCCCATGCCGCCCTGGCCCAGGCGCCGGAGGATGTGGTAGCGGCCGAAGTGTTCCGGCAGCGGTAGGCACGCCTCGGGGGATCCGGACTTCGAGACGGTGGAGGGGCGCCCGCCGTTCGTCACGCGCGAGAAGCGAATCTGTTGCGACGGGTAGACCGAATCGGCTCCCCGCTCCAGCAGGCGGCCCAGCTCCGCGACCTTCTCCGGGAAGCGCCGCTCGAAGTCCGCCAACTCAGCCGGGGCGCCGAACTGACGGCGGACCTGCCACTCGGCGAGCAGCAGGTCGGCCGGGACGGCGGCCCTCTTCCCCAATTCCGGGTATGCCTTCAGGTAGGCTTCGACCTTCACGCGCCGTTCGCGCTGCCACTGGTGTTCGAGATCGAGCTTGACCAGCTCAACGAGGGCCGCTCGCCGCAGCGGGTGAGCAGCCGCCGGCAACTCGCGCACGCGCGCCGCCAGCTGGCCCTCGTCCCAGGATTGATCGAACTGCAGCAACATCTCCTCCAGTTGCCGCCGGTCGTTCGGGGAGAGGGCCGGGCTCTTCGACTTGACCGCCGCCATGATCCACCTCGGAGAACGGAGGGCTGATCGTCGCTTGCACCTTGCCGCCACCTCTTCAATTGCGCTAGCCCGCGCGTTTGTCCGCTGCTTCCGAAAAAATCACTCGCCGCCGCTCTCGATCCGCTCCGCGAGCCGTTCTTGAAGCAGGTCGAGCACCCGGTAGACGGCTTGCCGGGAGATGCCGAGCAACGGAGCAATCTCGGCCACGGAACGCCCTTCGAGGCGGTGCCTCAGGATGTGACCGTGGATTTCGGGCAAGTCTTGCAGCAGCGCCGCGATCTCGTCTTCCAGTTCGGCTGCGGCCGACGGGTCCGGCCCCTCCGCCATCGCTTCCAGCAAGGGACCGTTGTTCCCGGCGCTCACCTCGGCGCCGACGTCTCGGCAACCGGCCGTATGCTCCCGTGCCTTCGCGGCGACCTTGCACAGGGTCAGCCGAACCAGCAAGCGCCAGAGCTGCGCGGAGCCATCGATACGGAACTCGCCCTTCTCCGCGCGGCGAAAAAATGTGCGGAAGGCGGACAGCATCACCTCTTCGCCATCCACCCTGCCGGCGAGTTTACGGCTGAGGTGCTGCTCCGCAAGGCGGGTCAAACGCTCCGAGTAGGCGGCGAAGAGCCGCTCCGCTGCCTCAGGATCGCCCTCCCGTGCGCGTCCCACCACCTCGGCCATCGAATCCGCTTCATCGCCCATGAGGCGATCTCCGGACGGCGGGAAGTCGCCGACGCCTTGTACTCGTCCGTTGACCGGGGATTATCGCACATTGCGGGTGGAATGCAAGCTATCACGCCATCTCGTCCGAGCCACCTTGTCGGCGCTCAGCAAACACTTGTATACTAAACGAGCCCTTTGTAATGGCCCAGGAAGTCCTCCCGTTATGGATAACAGCACCATTGTCATCCGCGGCGCCCGCGAGCACAACCTCCGCAACGTCGATCTCGACCTGCCGCGCAACCGCCTCATCGTCTTCACCGGCGTCAGCGGCTCCGGCAAGTCGTCGCTCGCCTTCGACACGCTCTATGCGGAAGGTCAGCGACGCTACGTCGAATCGCTGTCGAGCTATGCCCGGCAGTTCATGGGGCAGATGCAGAAGCCCGACGTCGATCTGCTCACGGGGTTATCGCCGGCCATCAGCATCCAACAGAAGACGGCCGGCCGCAACCCGCGCTCGACCGTCGGCACCGTCACCGAGATTTACGACTACCTGCGCGTGCTGTACGCCCGCGTTGGCCAGGGACACTGCCCGCAGTGCGGCCGGCCGATCACCGCCCAGACGCGCGAGCAGATCATCGCCCGCATCCTCGCCCTGCCCGTGGGGACAGGCTTCCTCGTCCTTGCGCCGGTGGTGCGCGGGCAGAAGGGCGAGTACAAGGATTTATTTGGGGACATGCTCAAGCGCGGCTTCATCCGCGCCCGCGTCGATGGCAAGGTGGTCCGGCTCACCGACGACCTGAAACTGCAGCGGCAGATCAAGCACAACATCGAGATCGTCATCGACCGGCTGAAAGTCGAGACGAAGGTACGGCCGCGCCTGGCCGAGGCGGTGGAACAGGCGCTGGCACTGGGCGAGGGGGCGCTCATCATTGCGTTCGATGAAAGCCCAGGGGATGCAACCCCTGGGCTTGACGACCTTCTCCTGTCGGCGCACTACGCCTGCACCTACTGCGACAAGAGCTACGAGCCGCCCAGCCCGCAGCTGTTCAGCTTCAACAGCCCGCAGGGCATGTGTCCCGACTGCGACGGCCTCGGCCAGCGCTACACCTTCGAGCCCGACCTGCTCATCCCCGACTCCTCACTCAGCTTCTACAACGGTGCGGTCCCGCTCGTCGGCGCCTTGAAGGGCATGGGCCGTTGGCGCCGGCACATTTACGAAGGCGTGGCCGCCACGCTCGGCATCGACCTCAAGCAACCCTGGCAAGACCTGCCGCAGGAACAGCGCGACCTGCTGCTGTATGGCAGCGGCGACCGCCACATCACCTACGAATGGAAGCACCACGGCGGGCTGCACAAGCATGGCGGGGTGTGGGAAGGCATCATCCCGCAGCTCCTCAGCAGCTTCAAGAAGACGGCCGCGGGGCCGTGGCGCATGGCGATGGAGAAGTACATGCGCGTCAGCCGCTGCGCCAGCTGCCAGGGACAGCGGCTCAACCCGCAGGCCCGGGCGGTGCGCGTCGGCGGCAAGACGCTCCCCGAAGTCTGCGCCCTGCCCATCGGCGAGCTGGGCCGTTGGTTCGATCCGGAGAATGGCGAGTTGGAGAGAAGCTTCACGCCGCTGCAGCACGAGATCGCCGCCGAGGTGCTGAAGGAGATTCGCGGCCGGCTCGGCTTCTTGCTGAACGTCGGCCTGCACTACCTGTCGCTGGGCCGCGGCGCACCGACGCTGTCCGGCGGCGAGGCCCAGCGCATCCGCCTCGCGGGGCAAATCGGCTGCGGCCTCGTCGGCGTCCTCTACATCCTCGACGAGCCGTCGATCGGCCTGCACCCGCGCGACAACGACCGCCTCTTGCGGAGCCTGGAGCGCTTGCGCGATATGGGCAACACGGTCGTCGTCGTCGAGCATGACGAAGAGACGATGCGCGCCGCCGACCACATCGTGGACTTCGGTCCCGGCCCCGGCGTGCGCGGCGGCGAGGTGGTCGCGGCCGGCTCCTTCGACGATGTCGTCGCCAACCCGGCCAGCCTGACCGGCCAGTACCTCGCCGGCACACGCCGGATCGAGGTGCCCGAGAAGCGCCGGCAGCCCAACGGCAAGTCAATCCGCATCCTCGGCGCCCGCCAGAACAACCTCAAGAACATCGACGTCGAGGTGCCGCTCGGCCTATTCGTCGGCGTCACCGGCGTCAGCGGCTCGGGCAAGAGTTCGCTGGTCAACGACATCCTCCTCTCCGGATTGCAGATTGCAGATTGCAGATTGCAGAATGAGGAGGCCGAGGAGAACGGCAACGGTGATGAGGAAGTCTGCAATCTGCAATCTGCAATCTCAAATCGCTATGATCGCATCCTCGGGGCGGAGAACATCGACAAGGTCATCGCCATCGACCAGTCGCCGATCGGCCGCACGCCGCGCTCGAACCCGGCGACGTACATCAAGGTCTTCGACGAAATCCGTTCGCTGTTCGCCCAGATGCCCGAGGCCAAGGTGCGCGGCTACAAGCCGGGCCGCTTCAGCTTCAACAAGCCGGGCGGCCGCTGCGAGGCCTGCGAGGGCAATGGCTCCAACCGCCTCGAAATGGACTTCCTCGCCGACGTGTGGGTGACGTGCCCGGTCTGCGAGGGACGCCGCTTCAACCGCGAAACCCTCCAGGTGCGCTACAAGACCAGGAGCATCCACGACGTGCTGGAAATGGACGTGCAGGAAGCGCTGACGCACTTCCAGAACGTGCCGAAAATCCGCGCCATGCTGCAAACGCTGCACGACGTGGGCCTCGATTACATCAAGCTCGGGCAGGCGTCGCCGACGCTATCCGGCGGGGAGGCACAGCGCATCAAGTTGGCCCGCGAATTGTGCCGGCGCAGCACTGGCCGCACGCTGTACGTCCTCGACGAGCCGACGACGGGGCTGCACTTCGAGGACATCCAGAAGCTGCTGGAAGTGCTGCACGGCTTCGTCGCCGCGGGGAACAGCGTCGTGGTCATCGAGCACAACCTGGACGTCATCAAGACGGCCGACTGGGTGATCGACCTCGGCCCGGAGGGCGGCAGCGGCGGCGGCGAGGTGGTCGTCACCGGCACGCCGGAAGAGGTGGCGGCGTGCGAACGGTCGTTCACCGGCGAAGCACTCCGGCGGTTGTTTAGCGGCGGCTCGCAGAGCCGCGCGGGTCTGCGACCCGCCACTACCCCGAGCAAGCGCGCCAAGGGCAACGGTCAGATCACGCACCTGACCGTTCAAGGGGCGCAGCAGCACAACCTGAAAAACATCGACGTGGACATCCCGCGCGAGGAAATGACCGTCTTCTGCGGGCCGTCGGGGTCCGGGAAGTCGTCGCTGGCCCTGGACACGATCTACGCGGAGGGCCAGCGCCGCTACATCGAGTCGCTGTCGGCCTACGCCCGCCAGTTCCTCGGCCAGATGCAGAAGCCGAAGGTGGAGCACGTCAGCGGCCTGTCGCCGGCCATCAGCATCGAGCAGAAGACGACTAGCAAAAGTCCGCGTTCCACCGTCGGCACCGTCACCGAGGTCCACGACTACCTGCGCATCCTCTGCGCCCGCCTCGGTCAGCCGTACTGCCCCAACTGCGGCATCCCGGTGGGCACCCAGACGGTGGATGAGATCATCGGCAAGGTGCTATCGCTGCCGGCGGGGACGAAGCTGTACCTGATGGCTCCGCTGGAGCGCAAGGGGCAGGAGAAGTACGAGACGCTCTTCGACGAAATTCGCCGGGCCCGCTTCTTGCGCATGCGCGTGGACGACAGGTCATACAACGTCGAAGAGCCGCCGGCCATCGATCACCGCCGCAAGCACTCGGTCGAAGTAGTCGTGGACCGCCTCGTGCTCCGTGAGGGGCTGCGGACGCGCATCGCCGAAGCCGTCGAGGCGGCACTCGACCTCGGCCGGGGGGTGATGCACGTCGCGCAGGTGGACGACCAGCGCGAGGAGCCGCAGTGGCGGGTGGACCGCTACAGCCAGCACATGGCCTGCGACCGCTGCGGCCGCAGCTTCGAGCGGCTGAACCCGCACAACTTCTCGTTCAACAGCCCGCTCGGCTGGTGCCCGACGTGCGAGGGACTCGGCGTGCAGATGGGCGCCAACCCGGCGATGCTCATCCGCGACCCGACGCGCTCGCTGCGCGACGGCGCCCTCGCCGCCTGGCCGCCGCTGACCGAGGACAACCCGTTTACGCGCTTCGCCGAGGGCCTCGCCCGACACGTCGGCTTCTCGCTCGACACGCCTTTCGAGCAGCTGGCGCCAGGGCAACAGCGGGCCGTGCTGCATGGGACGGGGGAGGCGTGGATTGAACTCGACCCGGCGAGCGGGGGGCGTCAGCCCCCCGGTGCCAAAACTGGGGGGCTGACGCCCCCCGCTCGCCACGGGCAACGCTTCCAGTACAAGGGCCTTTTCCCCGCGATCGACGAGGCGTCGCGCGTCAGCTTCGTCTACCGGCAGCGGCTCGACCACCTGGTCAGCGAGGTGGCCTGCGGGACCTGCCACGGTTCGCGGCTGCGCGACGACGCCGCGGCCGTCCGCTTCCAGGGATACACGCTCGGCGAGATGGGCGAATTGCCGCTCGGG
Organism: Gemmataceae bacterium; assembly: GCA_035266225.1. GTDB lineage: Bacteria > Planctomycetota > Planctomycetia > Gemmatales > Gemmataceae > DATFNV01. The sequence goes on along the minus strand of DATFNV010000177.1, from coordinate 6,466 downwards.
CGGGCGCTGGCGTTCTTCAAGGGCCTGAAGCTGTCGAAGGCCGACGTCCGAGTGGCGGGCGAATTGCTGCGCGAGATCACCAACCGCTTGCAGTTCCTGGCCGACGTCGGCCTCGACTACCTGACGCTGAGCCGGCCGACGCCGACGCTGTCTGGCGGCGAGTCGCAGCGCATCCGGCTGGCGAGCCAGATCGGCAGCGGCCTGACGGGGGTGCTGTACGTCCTCGACGAGCCGACCATCGGCCTGCACCCGCGCGACAACCGCCGGCTGCTGCAAGCGCTGTTGCACCTGCGCGACCTCGGCAACACGCTGGTGCTGGTCGAGCACGACCGCGAGGTCATCGCCGCGGCCGACTACCTGCTCGACTTCGGGCCCGGCGCCGGCGAGCGCGGCGGCGAGATCACCGCGCGCGGCACCCCGAAGCAGGTGGCGCGAGCGAAGGCATCGCTGACCGGACAGTACCTGTCGGGGAAGAAGGCGATCATCGTGCCGACGAACCGGCGGTTGGCCGCTTGCGGCTTCGCCGATCCTGCGAAGCCGCAAGCGGCCCTGGTGGTCAAGGGCGCCCGCCAGAACAACCTCAAGAACATCGACGTGACCTTCCCGCTGGGGGCGTTCATCACGGTGACCGGCGTGAGCGGGTCGGGCAAGTCCTCGCTGGTCCACGAAGTGCTGCACAACACCCTGGCCCGCAAGCTCCACCGGGCCAAGACGGCCGGCGCCGCCCACGAGGACATCGTCGGCCTCGAGCAGATCGACAAGGTCATCAACGTCGATCAGGACCCGCTCGGCAACTCGCCGTCGTCGAACCCGGCGACGTACACCGGCGTCTTCGAGCTGATCCGCCAACTCTTCGCCCAGCTCCCCGAGGCGAAGGTGCGCGGCTACCACCCGCGCCGCTTCAGCTTCAACAAGCCGGGCGGCCGCTGTGAGGCCTGCGAGGGGAACGGCCAGAAGAAAATCGAGATGCACTTCCTCCCCGACGTCTGGGTGGAGTGCGACGTCTGCCATGGCAGCCGCTACAACCCCGAGACGCTGGCCGTGCATTACAAGGGCCGCTCCATCGCCGAAGTGCTGAAGATGAGCGTCGGCGAGGCGCTGGCGCTGTTCGAGAACATCCCCAAGATTCGGCGGGTGCTGCAAACGCTGGCCGACGTGGGCCTCGACTACCTGTCGCTGGGGCAGCCGGCGCCGACCCTGTCCGGGGGCGAGGCGCAGCGCGTCAAGCTGGCGGCGGAGTTGGCCCGGCCGAACACGGGGCGCACCCTCTACCTGCTCGACGAGCCGACGACCGGGTTGCACTTCGACGACATCCACAAGCTGCTGGAGGTGCTGAACCGCTTGGTGGACCTCGGCAACACGGTTATCGTCGTCGAGCACAACCTGGACGTCATCAAGACGGCCGACTGGGTGATCGACCTCGGCCCGGAGGCGGGCGACGCCGGCGGCCGGGTGGTGGCCGCGGGGACGCCGGAAGACGTGGCCCGGGTGAAGGAGTCGCACACCGGCCAGGTCCTGGCGGGGGTGCTGACGGCCGGTCCGCACGCGGAGCGGCCGAGGTACGACCCCGAGGCCGCGGCGGCACCGCGCACCGGCGACGTGGAACTGGAAGCCGTCGGCCGCGACGCGCGGATGCCGTGGGAGACGGACGGCCGCCGCTGGCACACCGTCGAGCGCGTCACCCAGAAGGGCAAGCCGTGCCGCTGGGAGGGGCACGTCCTCGACTGGATCGACGAGCGGATCCACGAACTGGGGGAACTCGGCGACACCAACTGGAACAGCCGCACCATCGTGGAGATTCCGGCTCCGGTGAAGAGCCAGGGCTGGTTCTTCCACGCCCACACCGGGCTGGAGCGCTACGTCCGGTTAGTGTTCCGCGTCGGCCGTAACACCTTCAAGGAGGCGGAGCTAACGCAGCGCCTTGGGATCCGGCCGCTGAACGAGACCAAGGGCCTCGACGTCTACGGCGACGAGCCGCGCGTCCACGTCGCCGACCGCAAGGGGCCGTGGCAGGAGGTGGCCATCCTGGGCAATCGGTTGAGCGAGATCGATACGCGGGCGTTCCGGCAGTTCCTTCAAGAGGCGGTCACGGCGTTCCACCAGAACCTCCAGCGCCTGCGGACGCGGCCCGAAGACGTGATGCCGTGGAAGGTCAACGGCCAGCGCTGGCACCTTGGCGAGAAGGGCTTCCCCGTGGGGAAGAAGGTGCGCTGGGACCGGGCGCTGCTGACGCGACTGCTCGACCTGGTGCGCGAGGTGGAGCCGAACGTGACCGTGGAGTGGGACGCGCGCGACGCGATCAAGCTGCGGGTGCCGGGGGTGAGCCGGGCCTGGGCGCAGTGGCGGACCAAGGCCGCGCACGGGCTGGACTGCCGCTTCCTGGGGAAGAAGGGACAATTCAACCTGAGCCGGGTGGACAGCTTCGGCGTGTCGCCGGCAATCAACAGCGAGCGGGAAGGAGCCGACGTGCTGCGGCTGGTGTTCCAGCACGCCGACCACCTGCACGCGGCGAAATTGAAGGAACTGCTCGCAGAGCACTTGAAGGGGTTCCGCGAGACGTTTGGTACCACGAGCAAATAACCGATCAGGCCATCTGGGCTGCACCGCAAAGCCGTTGCTCCTCTGTTTCCCTTTGGGTAGGATCGTGTGGGTTAGGGAGACGTAATCTCACCGCCCCGAGGATCTCACATGACCTCCCTCAAGTTGTGGTTTCTCCTTTCGATGCTCACCGTCTTGTGCGCGATCACAGGATCGGTCTCGGCTCGTCAACCGTTCGATGGGGATCCAGAGCGGACACGCTCGGAACTGGAGAAGGCCGCCGAAAAAGGAGATGCGGAGGCGCAGTATCGGCTCGGGATCCTGCTCCAGCCGTCCGATACTACCTCGGAAGGGCGGCAGGTCGCCCTATCGTGGCTCCGCAAGGCGGCCCGCCAGGGCCACCGGCTCGCTCAGTACGAGTTGGGACTGGCCTACGCCAAGGATGGGAGCGAGGATCGCAACCTTCCCCTTGCCGTGAAGTGGCTGACGCGGGCGGCCGAACAGGGACACGCTGGAGCCTGGCTGGCTCTGGGAGACCTGTACGGCGAGGGCGGGGTGGGCGTCCTTCAAGACATCGCTGCGGCCCGGGAGTGTTACCAGAAAGCGGATGAGAAAGGTAATGATAAAATCTGGCATTCCCTCGGAGATGTGTATCGCTGGGGCCGGCGCGGCGTCATCGCGGACTGGCCACGATCCCATGCCTTCTACCTGAAGGCTGCCAAACGGGGCGACCGGGAAGCGCAGTACATCGTCGGCCAGTTCTACCAGCATGGCATCGGCACCGCGATGGATTTGCCGCGTGCAGTACATTGGTACACGGAAGCGGCCCAGCAGAAGGCCTACTGGGCCGAGGAAAAACTCGGCTGGCTTTTTGAGCACGGCACCGGAGTTGCGAAGGATCGCCAACTGGCTCTGGCCTGGTACAAGCAATCCGAGCAGCACGGCGGGCATTGCCATTGGCACCTTGAACGGCTGGGCGATCCCGAAGCACTGAAGCGTTATCCCCCCGACCCCGAGGTTCCCGTCACGAAGGACGTCGAGATCACTCTGGAGTCCGAAAAAGCCGAGTACGACCTGGATGATCTCATCGTCATCGCGATTCATTATCGCAACGTCGGGAAGGAGACCTATTCGTTCACAGAGAGCCACAGCGGAGAATTCCAGGTCCCCTTCGTCGTCCGGGATGAGAAAGGGCGACGATTACCTAACCCCTACGAGGAACCCCCATTCACTTTTCGCGCCGTCTCATTCATGTCGAGCACCCACGTTCTGGAACCGGGCAAGACGAAGGTCATCAAGAAAACGCTGAATCAGTGCGTCCACTTCGAGAAACCCGGGACCTATTCCGTCAGCAGAGGGGAATGGGTCTATCTCGGCAAGGATGGCGGCTGGAAGGATCAGAAAGCGCGGCGATCGGTCGAGGGTAAGCCCCTTGTCTTGAAGGTGCGGGCCGGTGATTCCGAGAAGCGGCAGAAGGACATTGACCGACTCGTGAAAGCCCTCCGCGAAGATAAGAATTTCCCCGAGGGAATGACGTCCTCCGCTGAGATCTTCGGCGGCCGCCTCGACATTCTCAGGCGGCTTGTCTTTTACAACGAGCCGAAACTTCTCCCCGTCCTGCTTGACGCCCTGGAATGGCAAGTCAATAACGGGTTCCCCGAAAACGGCCTGCGTGCGTTGCCGGACCGGGCGGCCGTCCTCAAGGCGCTCGAGGAGCGACTCGATCATCCCGAGCGCTATAACACACTCGATCTGCTTTATCCCTATATTCGTCTCTCCGGTATGGACCAGTGGGATCCGACCGAAGAACCGGGACGGCTGGACGACTGGAAGCGCGTGGCTGAGCTGACCCGCAAGGTTCGAGACAAGGCTCTGGAGTTGCTGCGCGGCGATAAGCGCTACCGGTATGGCTACCTGGTCCCGGGCCTGCTCGGTGGGAGCGACGACCTGTTTCTCATCGACTACGTCATCCGCTGCCGGCCGAACCTGGACCGGGTGCGCCAGTGCAGCTGGTCTCTAAAGAACGTCAAGCTGGGGCGCGAGCATATCCCCTTCCTGGAATCGCTGCTGAGTGTCAAGCGCGATTGGGACGTCGCCGACGCCGCAATCCTGCAACTGGTGCGATTCGACCGGGATCGCTATCTGCCAGAGTTGAAGACACGCAAGGACAACTTTTCCCCGGCCGTGGCCAAATTCCTGCTCGAACCTGAGACGGACTGAGTGCGCCCAGCCGTACAGAAGGGGCTTTTTCATGGCTTCTGGGTGAACGAGAGTCCATGAACGGCTGACGCCCCATTTCTTCGCGAAGTACCTGAAGGGGTTCCGCGGGATGTTCGGGAAGCCTAGCGCTTGAGCTTATTCCTCGCCGTTGGGCGGACTCGGGCGCGGGGGCAGCTGCGGCCTCGGCCACTCCCGCGGGATTTCGTCTGACATGGGTCGAACGGTGGTGTCGCCTGGTCCGTCATCGTAGAGGATGGTCACATACTGGTCTTCGGCGATGACCTTCATCATTCTCTCGGCGTGCGGTGTTGCAGGACCCACGTTACCTCCTTCCCCACCGTTCGGCGGATGGGGGCGCGGGGGCAGCTGCGGCCGCGGCCAGTCGCGCGGGATTTCGGGTCCGGCAGGTACTACGGTCGTGTCGCCGGGCCCGTCGTCGTAGACGACGTCCACGAATTGGTCAGCGGTACGCTTGTCACCGTCACGGGGCGTTTCTGATTCTTTGGGGTCCATGACAACTCCTAGCCGGCGACGACGTGAAAGCGCCGCTGCGCGACCCACTCGCCGTCCACCAGTAACGAGAATTGGTAATAGCCAGGGGCGGGAAAGTGGCAGTCGTCGATTCGGAAAACCACATGCAGCTCCCGAAGGCGGTCGGAAAAACGGACCGACCGGCGGCGGGTATAAACCCGGTCGTTCTTATCCAGCCGGGTGGCGATCAGGTCCACGGTAGCATCGCCCAGGCCATCAATGAGCGCCGCGAACACGAAAAACGGCGGGGCGAGGTAAGGGAAACTACCGGCCTCCATCCTGGTCAACCCACCAATCAGGGAGGCCCGTTTCGTTCCGTCTTCGATGAGGACGTAGTCGCAGAGAGTCAATCCGACCGCTACGGGCGTAGGAACCATGACCATCTCCTGCATGGAGAATTACGCCGGGCAACCGCTGCTGCCTCGCTTCCTACCGTATTGTACAGTCCTGCCGACCCACGAGGGAAGTCCGCTACCCTGCCGTTCCTTCATCCCGTGCCCGCCGTGCCAGCACATCGAAGGCCGTAACGTATTCCGCGTGGACCCTGCCGAGATGCTGCCGTATCGCTTCGACTTGATCGAGGTTCGCCCGGACTAACTCGACCACGTCGCTCTCGTCCCGCGCCCAGCCGGCCGCTAGCTTCAACTCGATCAGCGAAGGCAGACTGATGTATCGCAGCACCGAGCCCATCGCGCCCATGCGGGACGGGTGCGGGATGGTTGTCGGCGCCAGCCTCGTCGCGGTGCCGGGCCTCCCACCCTCGGGTAGAATATCAACCTCGATGCCCGTGTCCCGGTGCATGACCTTCGGCCAGCTGCCGGCCTGCACCGGCAGGACGTCGAACCCGGCTAGCGACGCGGCGCGGAGGAACTCCCCGATGCGGTCGGCCGGCAGGGCGATATCGATGTCCTGTGTGACCCGGCCGACGTAGCCGTGCCGCCACACCGCCCACCCGCCGCCCAGCACCGCCGTACAGCCGATGACTTGCAGCAGGTGATCGACGGCTTTCACGACGCGCCCGTAGCGCCCAGGCAAGTCCTGGGGATCGAGCATTTCGGCCCTCCCGGCCAGAAGGGCGTCGGCCAGTTCGAGGCGTTCGGTCAGTGATGCCAACGTCACTCCGCTCATGGCGGCCCCCTCCCTTTCGCGTTGCTGTCTATCGTCCTCATTCTATCCG
>DATFNV010000176.1:0-6400 GCA_035266225.1 Gemmataceae bacterium | reverse complement strand
GGGGGGGGGGTGGAGGGGCTGCACTGCTTTCCGGATGAATTAGAGACTAGCAAAATAGCTGTCGCCGGAAGGCCTAAAGAGCCATGCAGTTACTGAGATCTTTAGAGATCATCTTAATGTATTTATACAGGCGTTCACAATATGTCATCGCCGCAACCCATTGTATCCCTTGCACTTGCGAAAAGACCCGGAAAGCAGTGGTGGGGGGCTGGCACACCGCCCCGCACGAGCGCCGCCCGCGCTGCCGAAGCGACCCCCTCACTGTACCCTTAGGGTGAACCAGGCCCCGAGGCCGATCACTGGGCCGCGTGTGCGGGGGAGAGGGCGAGGGGCAACCGAGCGAGGGACGAAGGCGACATGGGACCGACACCTCCCCCCACCGCGGCAGCCTGGCGCCGCCACCTCACGCCGGGACGGGTCTTTTTCCTTGTCAGCCTGGTACACGCCCTGTGGGCCGTCCACCTGGGGTGGGACCACGCGATCCTCGACAACCACCCCTTTCGGCAATCGCAGACGGCGCTGACCGCCTCCTACATGGTGGGCCGGCCGCCGAAGCTGGCCTACGAGACGCCGGTCCTGGGCCCGCCCTGGTCCATCCCGATGGAGTTTCCCCTCTACCAATGGATCGTGGCGGGGCTCGTCACGGTCCTCGGCACCCCCCTGGAGCAGACGGGCCGCTTCGTCAGCGTCGCCTTTTTCCTGCTCACCCTGGTGCCGGCCAACCTGATCCTGCGCCGCTGCGAGGTGAGCGCCGAAGGCCGACTGGTCATCCTGGGTCTGTTCCTGCTCAGCCCGTTCTACCTGTTCTGGTCGCGCACGTTCATGATTGAGTCCACGGCGCTGTTCCTCAGCGTGTCCTACGTGGCGGCGGCCTGGAGCGCCCTGGAGTCTCCGCGGCCGCTCCGGGTGGCGACCGCGCTGCTCTTCGGCGGCCTGGCGGGCCCCGTCAAGGTGACGACTTTTGCCACCTTCCTTCTCGCGGCCGGCCTCCTTGCCGTTCGGGCCTGGTGGCTGAGCCGACGCCCTGAACCCAGGGCGGCCTGGGGCGCCGGCCGGCTCGCGACCGCCGCCCTGCTGCTGGCCTTCCCGGTCGTCACGACCGCCCTCTGGACTCACTTCGCCGACGCGCAGAAGGAGTTGAACCCGCTCGGGAAGGCCCTGACGTCAACAACCCTGCGGGAGTGGAACTTCGGCACGCTGGCGCAGCGGGCGGACCTGGGGGTGTGGGGGACGCAGTTCAGCCGGGCCATTGCGGCGGTTGACGTGCCGGTGTTGCTGGCTGGCCTGGGGGGATTGCTGCTGACGCGCCGGCGGTGGCGGCTGATCGCGGTGTGTACCTTCCTCTACCTCAGCGCGTTCCTCCTCTTCTGCAACGTCTACCGCCACACCTATTACCCTTACGCGAACAACATCTTCCTCCTGGGCGCGGCCGGGCTCGGGGTGGTTGCCCTGCTGGAGGCGAATCGTCCCTTACGCGCCCTGGCTCCCGCCCTGCTTCTGGGGTTCTTCGGCCTGGAATGCTACCGCCACTCGGATTTATACGGATGGATCCAGGAGAGCAACGTCCGCGGGGCGGCGGACGCCGGCAGGGCCATCGAGGGGGCCACCCAGGAGGACGAGGTCCTCGTCGGGCTTGGCCTGGACTGGACTTCCGAGTACGCTTACTGCAGCCGGCGGCGGGCGCTGATGCGGCCGGGGAGCGCCGCCGAGGGGCTGGGGCACTTTCGCGAGTGCTTGGCTCAGCTCGACGGCTACCGCGTGGGCGCCGTCGCCATCAAGAAAAGCACACTGGCGCCCTACTCCATTGACGACGCCCCCGACCTGCTCGCGAAGTGCGGTTGGCACGGGCGCGTGGTCTATTCCGACGCGTACATGACCATCTACGCCGCCTCGGCAGAAGCGGCGGTCGAGGGGCCCCGTTCGCCGCCCGAGCGCTGAGCCGCCGCGGCCGGCCCGGAAAGAACCGCCGCGGGCAGTTGACGGGGGCAGCGGCAGCGGCTAATAAAGACGGATTGTTGACGCGGGAGCCGCGGCGGCTCCCGACCGGCCCACGACCCTCGTCTCTGCGTTCCACGCCGAGTAGCCAATGCCACGACCCAAGGACCTCAACTTCCAACCAGCGGACCGCAGCGCCACGGACGCCCGGCTCGGCACCGGCCCGCTAGCCATCGTCGGGGGCTGCGGCCACGTCGGCCTGCCGCTCGGCCTCGCCTTCGCTCGCCAGGGCTACCAGGTGCGCCTGTTCGACACCAGCGGCGAGCGCGTCGCCCAGGTGAACGCCGGCCGCATGCCCTTCCACGAGGACGACGCCGCCGAACTGCTCTCCGAGAGCCTGGCCAAGGGGCTCATCAAGGCCACGACCGACACCGCCGCCCTCGAAGACGCCGCCGCCGTCATCGTCACCATCGGCACCCCTGTCGATGAGTACCTCGACCCGTCGGTGTGCGAGTTCGACCGCTCCCTGCGCGCCCTGCTCGACCAGGTGCGCCCCGGGCAGCTCTTGATCCTGCGCAGCACGGTCTTCCCCGGCGTCACCGACCGCCTCGCCCGCCAACTCGCACAGATGGGCCGAGGCGACGTCGATCTGGCCTACTGCCCCGAGCGCATCGTGCAAGGCAAGTCGCTGGTGGAACTGGAGCAGCTACCCCAGCTCGTCGCCGGCACGACGCCGCGGGCCGCCGAGCGCGCCGCCGCCCTGTTCCAGATCATTACCCAGAAGGTGATCTTCCTGCGGCCGGTTGAGGCCGAGTTGGCGAAGCTGTTCTGCAACGCCTGGCGCTACCTCAACTTCGCGGTGTCCAACCAGTTCTACGTGATGGCCCAGCACTTCGACGCCGACTTCTACCGCATCTACCAGGCGCTGCGCGAGGACTACCCGCGCATGGCGTCGTTCGCGCGTCCCGGCTTCGCGGCCGGCCCCTGCCTGCTCAAGGACACGATGCAGCTGGGCTCGTTCAATCACGGCTCGTTCGTCCTCGGCCAGGCCGCCATGATGGTCAACGAGGGGTTGCCCTACCTGCTGGTGCAGGACCTGAAACGCTCGTACCCGCTCAACGACATGACGGTGGGCATCCTGGGGATGGCCTTCAAGCCGAACAACGACGACCCGCGCTCGAGCCTGTCGTACAAACTGCGCAAGGTGCTGCTTCTGGAAGCGCGCAAGGTGCTCTGCACCGACCCGTACGTCCCCGACCCCGACCTGACGCCGTTGGCCGAGGTGCTGGAAAAGGCCGACCTGCTCATCGTCGGCACGCCGCACGACTGCTACAAGGGACTGAAGTTCAAGCAGCCTGTCGTCGATGTGACGGACACCATCAAGTAATTGCAGATTGCAGATTGCAGATTGCAGATTGCCGTTCAATCTGCCTTGCAATCTGCAATCTGCAATCTGCAATCTGCAATTATGAAAATCCTCGTTACCGGCTCCGCGGGTTTCATCGGCGGCTACCTCGTCGAAGAGTTGCTGCAGGCCGGCCACACCGTCGTCGGCCTGGACAACTTCTCCAAGTACGGCGAACTGAAGCAGGCGTCGCTCGACAACCCGAATTACAAGTTCGTCCAGGGCGACGCGCGCGACGTGGGGCTGCTGCGTGAGCTGATGCGCGACGTGGACCAGGTCGTCGCGGGGGCGGCGCTCATCGGCGGCATCAGCTACTTCCACGAGTTCGCCTACGACCTGCTGGCCCAGAACGAGCGCATCACGGCGGCGACGTTTGACGCCGCCATCGAGGCGCACCAGCGCGGCACGTTGAAGAAGATCAACGTCGTCAGCTCGTCGATGGTATACGAAAACGCCGCCGTCTGGCCGACGCCGGAGGGGGAGCAGCGGCGCTGCCCGCCGCCGGCGTCCACCTACGGGTTCCAGAAGCTGGCGACCGAATACTTCGCGCAGGGGGCGTGGGAGCAGTACAAGCTGCCGTACACGATCATCCGGCCGTTCAACTGCGTCGGCGTCGGCGAGCGGCGGGCCAAAAGCGAGAAGGAGGTGCTCAGCGGCAATGTCAAGTTGGCCATGAGCCACGTCGTGCCGGACCTGGTGCAGAAGGTGGTCAAGGGGCAGGACCCGCTGCACATCCTTGGCGAGGGCAACCAGGTGCGCCACTACACCTACGGCGCCGACCTGGCCCGCGGCATCCGCGTCTGTATCGAGCATCCGGAGGCGCTCAACGACGACTTCAACATCAGCACCGCCGCCTCGACGACTGTCCTCGAACTGGCCCGCATGATCTGCGCGAAGCTGCGCCCCGGCGTGCCGTTCCGCTACGTCTCCGACCCGGCCTATTCCTACGACGTGCAGAAGCGCATCCCCGACACGTCGAAGGCGGAGCGCGTCCTCGGCTTCCGGGCGATCACCACGCTGAGCGAGATGCTCGACGTCGTTATTCCGTGGATCAAGCAGCAGGTCGAGTACGGGAACATCTGAGCCCGGGAATCGGGGCGGCGCGCGGCCAGGTTCGCTATCTTCCCCAACTCCTTCCGCTTTATTCCTCATCGCTTCACGCATTACTCATGCGGCGTGAGTAGCTTACCCCCACTTCAGCGCAAGGCCGCGCTCGGGGTACGGTTCCCCATTGTTACCTGGGCGGCTCGCCGGTTCGCGCTCCCCCTGCGCGCCTGCCGGCCCACACTAGAAGGAGCGACTGATGAGACGAATTCTCCCCTGCCTGTTGCTGGCTGGCCTGGCCACGCTCTCCGCCGGGACGGCCCGTGCCGGCACACTTGGCACCGTGTTCTACATCGACATGGAGAACCACAACCTGACGCAGCCCAGCCCCGGCAACGGTACCAGCGGCAACCCCGACCAACTCAAGGGCAATCCCGCCGCCCCGTACCTGAACAGCCTCATCACCCCCGGCAACCCGAACGCCGCCCAGGTCTCCTACGCCCCCAACTACTACAACGTCGCCCCCGGCATCCACCCGTCCGAGCCAAACTATATCTGGCAGGAAGGCGGCAGCAACTTCGGGGTCGCGAATGATAACGACCCTTCCAAGGCGAACGGCAACATCTTCAACAAGCCCAGCCTCAGCGGTCTGCTCCAGGCCAAATACGGCACCGCCGGCTGGAAGGCCTATGCAGAGGACATGCAATACTCGACGCTTACTAACGGCGTTCCCATGACGAGCGCCAGCGGCACCAACGGGACGGTCAACCAGTTCAACGGGAGCACCCAGTACAACTTCGCGCCCAAGCATGTCGGGCAGCTCTTCTACAGCTCCACAACCGGCTTGAATAACCCCGGCGAAGGCCAGTTCTACGCACAGCTGTCGCAGCTGCAATCGGACCTCAATACCAACAACCTCGCCAAGTACAACCTCATCACGCCCGACCAGTACAACGACATGCACTCCGCACTCAACGGAGGGTTTACATATCACGGAACGACCTACACGGGGGACCAGGCTTCGGTGGCCCAGGGCGACAACTTCCTTGCCCAGATCGTCTCGGAGATCATGGCCTCGCAGGCCTACAAGAACAACGGCGCGATCGTCATCTGGTACGATGAGACGGAAGGCGGCGACAGCAACCAGTACACCCTCCCCGAAATCGTGATCTCGCCGCTGGCCAAGGGCAACGCCTACGCCAGCCCTCTGACCTACACGCACTCCTCCGACCTCAAGAGCCTGGAAGAGCTCTTCGGCCTCCCCTTGCTCGGCGACTCGGCCACCCCGGGCACCAACGACCTGGGCGACCTGTTCCGATTCGATGTCTTCACCGTGCCCGAGCCCTCGACGCTCGGCCTGTTCGCCCTCGCCGGCGCCGCCCTGGCCGGCTGGCGCTGGCGCCGGGGCAAACGGGCCGCCTGAGCCTGTCCTCCTTCGCACGGCAGAAACGTCCCACCCTCACGTCTCGACCACCCGCGCGCCTGGCCCCGGCGCGCGGGCGGCCTTTTGCCTTTGCGTCCGGCGACGGCTGTGGCATAATCCGGCAGACCTGACTTCGCCGCCCCGGACAACGCGAGCCGCCGTCATGACGCCAGCCCAGGATCAGGGGACGCCCAACGCGCCTCCCGCCCCGCTCATTTCCCTAGTGGTGCCCGTCTACAACGAGGCGGAGAACATCCAGGCGTTCCTGCGCGACCTGGAGCCGCACCTGCGCCAGCCGCACGAGACGCTCATCGTCTACGACTTCCCCGAGGACAGCACACTGCCGGCGGTCGCGGCCATGCAGCCGCCGCCGGCCGACGTCCGCCTGGTCCACAATACCCTTGGCAAGGGAGTCCTCAACGCCCTGAAGACCGGCTTCCGGGCGGCGCGCGGCGACGTCATTGTGGTCATGATGGCCGACCGTTCCGACGAGCCGAAGGACGTGGAGCCGATGGCGCGGCTGATCCGAGAAGGGGCCGACGTGGTGGCGGGGTCGCGCTACGTGAAGGGCGGCGGGCAGGAGGGCGGGCCGC
>DATFNV010000175.1:0-5877 GCA_035266225.1 Gemmataceae bacterium | reverse complement strand
TTAGCGGCGGGTCGCAGACCCGCGCGGGTCTGCGACCCGCCGCTAAACGGTCGCGAAGACGCGGGCGTACTCTTCGACGGCCGGCCCACCCAACCGCTCGGCCATGTGCCGGTAGGCCGAGCGACGGTAGTCCCACTCCCGCGAGCGCGGCACCTGCTCCAGCCAGTCGTACAGGTGGATCCGGCACAGGTCGTCGAAGTCCTGGCGCGAAAGCAGGACCTCTTCGCCGCTCAGGCGGTCGAGGATTGGGTAGGGCCCCTCCGTCTGTTCGACGGCGCGGTCGAAGGAGGCGCGGTCCATGGCACAGTTGAGGTAGGCGAGTCGTTCCGCCCGTTCGCCGATCAGGGCACGCACCTCCGGGCGGCGGTCCAGGGGCAGCTTGAAACCCTGGAACTTCTCGGTGCCGTAGATCGAGTGGAACATCCCCGCCCGGCACAACTCCTCCGTGCAGCCCCGCACTTCCATGAGGCGGTACAGGCCGACGAGGTGAGCCAGGTAGGATTTCTCTGTGTGCGCGACCTGCGCGATGCCCAGTCCCGCCAGGAATTCGCTCAGGCGCTTGTATCCCTTGTCCATTAGGTTTCCCCCAGTGCCGTCTCATTCACGATAGCGATGAGGTTGTCATGGGTTTCCTCACCGTAGGTGGTCTCGCCTGGTTCCCCTGGGGCCTCGGCTGCGACTCCAACGGTTGAGGTTACGCCCGCGGTGAAACGGTTGCAACGACTTTCCCCAAAAAGCGCCGCCGCTAGCCGTCGAAACCGCGCCCCCAGAAGGCGTCCATCTGGAAAGACCGACTTGAGGAGTTGTTACTTCTGCCTTTGGCCAGATCGTAAGGAGCATTTCATGTCCTCACTGTGGTTGTTCGTTTACCGGCACGCCCTCGTGGTCCTCTGGGTGACGCTCCTGGCCTCCGCCCTCGTCTTCGGGGTGCTGCCTCCGGCCACAGCCCTGGGAGCCGGAGACGAGAGCAAACCCTTCATCGACGTCACCGAGGCGATGGGCCTGAAGGGCAATAACGGCGGGGTGGCCGCCTGGGGCGACTTCGACAATGACGGCTGGGTGGACGTGTGCATCGGCGGCGAGGTCTGGCGCAACGAGGAGGGGAAACGCTTCACGAAAGTGGCCAAGGTGGGGGGGCCGGCCATCTGGGGCGACTTTGACAATGACGGCTATCTTGACCTGTTCTGCTGGGAAAGCGGCAAGCTCTACCGCAACGTGAAGGGCCGCGAATTCGTCGAGGTGAAGTTCCCGCCGCTGCCGATGAAGGTCAGCGTGGGGGCCGTCTGGGGCGATTTCGACGGCGACGGCTTCCTCGACCTCTACGTGACTGGCTACGAGGCTAACGATGCCTACCAGCCGCACGCCATCTTCCGCAACCAGGGGGACGGCACCTTTGCCGAGATTTGGCGGACCAAGGACAAGCTGCAACCCGGGCGCGGCGTCACGGCGGCCGACTTCAACGAGGACGGCCACCTCGACATTTTTGTGTCCAATTATCGCCTGGAGGCCAACTTGCTGTGGCTCAACGACGGCAAGGGCAAGTTCACCGACGTGGCCAAGGACTTCGGCGCCCAGGGCAACCTGCGAATGGGCTGCTACGGGCACACCATCGGCTCGGCCTGGGGCGACCTGGACAACGACGGCCACCTCGACCTGTTCGTCGGCAAGTTTAGCCACCCGCCCGAGTACCAGGACCGCTCCCAGTTTCTGCGCAACATGGGACCGGACAAGAAGTGGCACTTCGAGGACATGACCAAAACCGCGAACCTGCGCTGGCAGGAGTCCTACGCCTCGCCGGCCCTGGGGGATTACGACAACGACGGCTGGCTCGACCTGTACTTCACCACGGTCTACCCCGGCGACAAGAGCGTCCTGTACCGCAACCGCGGCAAGTGGAAGTTCGAGGAGGTCAAGGACGGCGGCGGCCTGTCGTTGCCCCAGACCTACCAGGCCGCCTGGGCGGACTTCAACAACGACGGCCATCTGGACATGATCACCGGCGGCCGGTTGTTCCGTAACCCCGGGAACAGCAACCACTGGCTCAAGGTCCACCTCGAAGGCGGCGGCAAGGTGAACCGGGCTGCCATCGGGGCGCAGGCCCGGCTGCACCTCGACAAGGATACGCTTACCCGCCAGGTCGAGGGTGCCACCGGCCAGGGCAATCAGAACGACCTGACCTTGCACTTTGGCTTGGGAGCGCAAAAGGAGCCGATCCGCTTGGAAATCCGCTGGCCGGACGGCACGCGCCAGGAAGTGGACACGCCAGTGGACCGCACCGTCACGGTCAAGCGAGCGAAATAGCCCGAAAGATAGCGGCGACCCGGGGCGGGCATGGACCGTCGATCCGGGGCCAAGTGGCCGAGCCGTGCCTGCGCGGGGGCGGGGTAGGGCTTGGCGGGCTTGCCGGGGGCGGGGGAGGCGGTAGAATCACTGTCGGCCATGGTGACTGCTCCTTGAACCGTGTGTCACTGTGTTCACGGCCGGGGCGTTGCAACCGCTCCGGCCATTCTTCACCGGATTCTGCCTGGTGGAGGAGTGGGTGTAAACGATAGAAGGACGGAAACAAGAAATCGTCGTAAGTCAAGGGTCAGCAGTAACTTGGCGGCGTAGCTCAGCGGTTAGAGCAGGGTCTTCATAAGGCCAAGGTCGCTGGTTCAATTCCAGCCGCCGCTACTCTTCTAGCAGCGTTCACAGGGCGGATTCCAGGCTCCGCTAAGCCGCAAGCGGCTTGCGCTACAGACTCTTCTGGAAGTAGAAGAGACGAATGGCCCCTTTGGCTCCCCTTGAGAGCTGTCGGGCGGTTCCTTTCCGCGACTTGGTCAGGGCGCCGACTCCGTTTCGGTGGCCGGCGCGCCGTTCGTCGGCGGGGCCGCCGCTCCGCTGAACAGTTCCCGCATCGGTAGGCGGAACCCGGATAGGACCGGATCCGCATCGAGATCATCCGCGATGGTGAAGCCGCGCATCTTGTGCATCGATTCGTAGGCGACGACCCAGCCGAGCCGTGGGTAGACGAGCCAAACGAGTCGCACCCCCGCCTCCAGGTACTCCTTGACCTTTTCCTGAACGCTCTCGGCCACGTCGTTGGGGCTGATCACCTCGATGGCCAACTCGGGCACGACGGGCCAGGGATCGGTCGTCGGTGCGGGACGGTCTTCCGGCCAACGCTTGTAGGAAACGAAGGCCCCGTCGGGTCGGTGCTTGCGGCGCGACTTCGGCGTCAGGCCGAAAAGCGTCTCGGCGACGACTTCCCCGAGGCGGTGGCCCTCGGCGAAGACGCTTAACTTCACCACGAGACGCGAGGCGACGATCGACGCTTGGGTACTCATCGGGGGCAACTCCTCGTACTGCCCATCGACAATCTCGTAGAGAGCGTCTTCGGGCGGCACGGGCCGAGGCGGCGCGGCCGGATCCCAGGTGATGACGCTTGACATGGCCACTCCCCCGCGAGCACAGTTCCAAGACGACAAGCGCATTGTACCCGAACGCGCTCCGCATCTCATCACCCGGCGCCGGCCGCTTGCGGCCTGGCGTTCACTTCACGGCCCCGTCCGCAGGCACTCCAGCAGCAGCGGGTGCAGCGGCCCATTGCTCGCCAGGGCGTCCGGCGTGTACGGGTCGTAGTCACTGCCATCGACGTTGGTCACGATGCCGCCGGCTTCGCGCACCAGCACGACGGCGCCGGCCACGTCCCAGACGTGATTGTCAAACGCCCAGTAGCCGTCGAAGCGCCCCGCCGCGACGTAGGCCAGGTTGAGCGCCGTCGAACCGGTGCGGCGCAGCGAGCGCGTCCGCAGCGAGAAGTAGCGCCACCAGTCGAGGGTGCGCTCCTGCCCGCGCATGTCCGGGGGAAAGCCCGTCGCCAGTAGCGCCTCGTCGAGCCCAACGGTGCCGCTCGTGCGCAGCCGGCGGTCATTCAACCACGCCCCCAATCCCTTCGCGGCCGCGAACATCTCCTGCCGCGACGGGTCGTAGACCACCCCGGCCACCAGCTCGCCCGCAACCTGCAAGCCAATCGACACGCAGTAAAAGGGGCAGTCGTGGACGTAGTTGGTGGTGCCGTCGATGGGGTCCACGATCCACGTCGGCGGGGCGCCGGGGCCGGGGCGCTGGTGCTTCGCGTCCTCCTCACCCAGGAAGGCGTGCGCCGGAAATCGAAGGGCGAGGTACTCGGCGATGGTCCGCTGCGAGGCGAGGTCGGCGTCGGTGACCAGGTCGAAGCGGGCCTTCTCGCGCACCTCGAAGCGCTGCCGCCACTCCTCCAGCACCACGGCCGCACGAAGGGCCGCCTCGCGCGCGGCGTCCAGGTACTCGTTCAGGGATTCCGTCGCACTCATGTCCTCTTTCCTGGTCCAGAGTGTCAATGGCCTGTCAGCGGTTCGAGGTGGCGCAGGCGCACGTCCAGGGGCGGGTGCGAGGCGAAGTAGCCGGACAGGAGCGGCTCGGCGGCGCTCTCGGCGGCCAGCCGCACCAGCACGCGCCGCGCCCCGGCCGGGTCGAAGCCCGCCGCCCGCGCCGCCCGCGCCCCGAAGGCGTCGGCCTCCAGCTCCTGCTCGCGCGAGTACCCCTGGCGCAAGAGCGTGTTCAGCAGCGCCGCCACGTGCGGCCGCAACACCGCGCCGCCGACGGGCAGCCGGGCCACCACGCCGCTGAACAGGGTGTTGGCCATCAGCCGCTCGATCGCGTGCCGCTTGACGATGTGCCCCATCTCGTGGCCGAGGACGAAAGCCAACTCGGCGTGGTCCCAGCCGCAGACCTCGAGCAGGTGCCGCGTCACGAAGACAAAGCCGCCGGGCAGGGCGAAGGCGTTCACCTCGGGCGCCCGCACCGCCAGGAAGCGAAAGCCCCAGCGCCGGTCGCTCTGCGCGGCGGTCAGCTTCGCGGCGAGGTAATCGAGGTGCTCGCGCACGACCGGATCGGGGTCGTGCCCGAGCTGTTCGACGAACGCCCGTGCCAGGTCGCGACCCACCGCCTGCTCGGCCACGATGGCCTCGGCCTCGCTGCCCGTCAGGGAGCGAAGGACCCACTCGGCCTTGCGCACCTTCGGGCCGACCAGGCGCCCCAAGTTGTAGAAAAATCCAGCCATGTCGCCTCCTCCCCCGTATTGTACGGACCGGCGCCGGCCCCACCGTGTTCCCGCTCCGCACAGGCCCTGTGCCGATACTGTCACACTGGCACCGGCCTCGTCACCGGCCCGACGCCGAGCCGTCCCGAGGTGGGCAGCGCAAGTCGTTATGCCATCCTGGCTTAGCGCCGGAACAAGGGCAGCGGCTCCGGGGGGCCGTCGTTGGGTACGCAACTTGCACTCTCAGAAATCGAAAAGTGAGTAGTCAGCGCGAGCCGGAAGGCCGTCGGACGTGAGGCGGCCGGCAGAAAGAGAGGTGTGCCATGTTGGCGACACGCTGGCAGCCGTTCGGGGCGCTGTGGGGCGACATGGACCGGTTCCGCGAGGAGATGGACCGCCTGTTCGGGCGGCCCGTCATGGCCGCGGACCCGGAACTCGCCGCCTCCCCGCCGATGAACGTCTGGGAGGATGAGCAGAAGCTGTACGTCGAGGTGGAAGTGCCGGGGCTGAAGCTCGAGGACCTGCGCATCGAGATCACGGAAGGAAACGTGCTGACGATCCAGGGCGAGCGGAAAGCGCCGGAGGTGGCCAAGGGCGCCTGGCACCGCCAGGAGCGGGGCTTCGGCAAGTTCGCCCGGGCCCTGGAACTGCCGTACCCGGTGGAGGCGGAGAAGGTCGAGGCGAAGTTCGTCAACGGAGTGCTCTTCGTCAGCCTGCCCCGGGCGGAGGCGGCCAAGCCCCGGCGCATCCCGGTGAAGGGAGCCTGAAGCCACGGACCCGGGGTGCAATGCCCCGCCTGCCGGACGGCAGGCCCC
>DATFNV010000174.1:0-4559 GCA_035266225.1 Gemmataceae bacterium | reverse complement strand
TGGGGCGAATACGCCCGCGGCGGCAACCGCTTCGTGGCCTTCGACAAGAAGACCGGCGACATCGTCTGGTGGTCGGAGACCGGCCTGCCGGTGAAGTTCACCTACGCCTCGGTGCCGGTGGTCGCGGTCATCAACGGCGAGCGACTGCTCATCAGCGGCGGCGGCGACGGCGCCGTCCACGCCTTCCAGGTCCGCACCGGCAAGAAGGTGTGGAGCTACCTCTTCAGTACCGGCGGCATCAACCCGGCGCCCGTCGTGGATGGTAATTATGTCTACAGCAGCCACGGCGACGAGAACCTCGAGGGCGGCAAGCGCGGTATGCTCGTTTGCCTCGACGCCTCCAAGGTGACCGACGGCAAACCCGAGTTGGTGTGGAAGGCCGACGGCAAACTCTTCAAGTTCGCCTCGCCCATCGTTCACGACGGCAAACTCTACGCCTGCGACGAAAACGCGACCATGTACTGCTACGAGGCCAAGAAGGGCAAACTCCTGTGGCATTACGGCTACGGCAAGAGCGCCAAGGGCTCGCCGGTCTGGGCCGACGGCAAGATCTACGTCAACGCGGTCGGCGGCGAGTTCCACATCATCGAGCCGGGCGAGAAGAGTGCCAAGACGCTGTTCAAGACGACGATCGAGAGCCGGCTGTCCGGGGCGCTGGAGTTCAACGGCGGCCTCGCGGTGGCCAACAGTCGGGTGTACTTCATGACCAGCCAGGACATCTACTGCATCGGGTTGAAGGACGGCAAGCCGGCGGCCGACCCGATCCCGACCCGGCCGACGGACGGCAAACCGGGCGCGGATGCCAAGGCGGCGCAACTGCTCGTCTACCCCGCCGACGTCACCCTGACGCCCGGCGCGTCGGCGACCTTCAAGGCCAGGCTGTACGACGCCGAGGGCCGCTTCCTGCGCGAGGCGGACAAGGTCGAGTGGGCCCCAGCGCCGTTCCTGGCGCCGCCCCCAATCCCCGGTCAGCCGCCGCAGGTCGGCCCGCCGCCCCCGACCCTCGCGGGCAAGATCGAGGCCGGCGGCAAACTGACCGTCTCCGACAAGGTGCCGAGCCAGTTCGGCGGCGTCACCGCCAAGGCCGACGGCCTCGAGGGCCGCGCCCGCATCCGCGTGGCCCCGGTGCTGCCCTACTCGCAGGACTTCGAGAAGGTGCCGGACAACCGCACGCCGGGCGGCTGGATCAACGCCCAGGGCAAGTACCTCGTCAAGGACCTGCCCGGAGCCGGCAAGGTGCTGATGAAGAACAACACCAACGCCGCCCCGCCGGTGGCCCGCGCCAACGCCTACATCACGCTGCCGTCGGCGAAGGACTACACGGTGCAAGCCGACGTGATGGGCCGCAAGAAGGGCAACGACCTGCCCGACATGGGCGTCGTCAACAGCCGCTACACGCTGCAACTCGCCGGCCAGTACCAGCAGCTGAGCCTGGCGGGTTGGGACGCCCTGCCGCGCGTCGATAAGAGCGTCCCCTTCGCGTGGAAGCCGGACGTCTGGTACACGCTGAAGTTCACCGTCGAGCCGGCCAAGGACGGCAGCAAGGCGACCATCAAGGGCAAGGCGTGGGAAAAGGGCAAGGAAGAGCCGAAGGACTGGACCATCACCTTCGAGGACCCGGTGCCGTACACCGAAGGCGCCGGCGGCCTGTACGGCTACGCCACCGGCATCGAGGAGACGGTGCCCGGGACGGAAATCTACTACGATAACGTGAAGATCACGCCCAATCACGGCGCCAAGCCGGCACCGGAAGAGAAGTAGGTCCCGCCTTGATTTATCGTTTCGCGCTGGCGCCACGGCGCCAGCGCGAAACGATAAATCAAGGCGGGACCTACCGTGAGCGAATCGAACGACTTACCGAATAGATAAAGGACCTACCATGACTTGCTGTCCCTCCCTGCGGCGTTGGCTTTCCGCCACGCTCACCGCACTCATCCTGGGGGTGGTCCTCGCCGTCGTCCTCTTCAGCGGCCGCCCGGATCGCAAGGAGGACGCCCAGGCCGCCGACGCCAAGGCCGACGCGGCGCGCTCCTGGCCGACGTTCGGCGGCGGCTTGCAGCGCAACATGGTCAACACGTTCGAGAAGGGCATGCCCACGGACTGGGACGTGGAAAACGCCAAGAACATCAAGTGGAGCGTCAAACTCGGCTCCAAGGCCTACGGCGGCCCGATCATCTCGGGCGGCAAGGTCTTCGTCGGCACCAACAACGACGCGCCGCGCGACCCCAAGGTCAAGGGCGACAAGGGCGTCCTGATGTGCTTTGACGAGGCCACGGGCAAGTTCCTCTGGCAGGTCATCCACGACAAGCTCAAGGCGGGACAGGTCAACGACTGGCCACACGAAGGCATCTGCTCCAGCTCCTACGTCGAGGGCAATCGCCTCTGGTACGTCAGCAATCGTTGCGAGGTCGTCTGCCGCGACACCGACGGCAAGGAGATCTGGTCGCTCGACATGATCGGCAAGCTCGACGTCTTCCCGCACAACCTCGCGGTCTGCTCGCCGCTGGTCGTCGGCGACACGCTTTTCGTCATCACCAGCAACGGCGTGGACGAAGGGCACAAAAACATCCCCAAGCCGGGGGCCCCGAGCTTCATCGCCGTCAACAAGAAGACCGGCGAGGTGCTCTGGACCAAGAACCAGCCCAGCGCGAACGTGAAGCCCGGTGCCGAATTGAAGAACCTCCTGGATCGCGGCCTGGTGCTGATGCACGGACAGTGGTCCAATCCCGTCTACGCCGAGGTGGACGGGCGGGGAGAGATCATCTTCCCGGGCGGCGATGGCTGGCTCCGCGCGTTGGACCCCAAGAACGGCGACCTGATCTGGGAGTTCGACGGCAACCCGAAGGACGCCATCTATGCCCTGGGCGGCAAGGGGGAGCGCAACGACTACCTGGCGACGCCGGTGGTCCACGACAACAAGCTGTACATCGGCCTGGGCCAAGATCCCGAGCACGATTTCGGCGTCGGTCACTTCTGGTGCATCGACCTGGTCAAGGCCACGAAGACCGGGGGCGACGTGTCGGACGAGTTGGCGGCCGAGGGCCCCGGTGGGGCACAGGTCGGCAAGCCGAACAAGAATTCGGCCAAGGTGTGGCACGTCGGTGGCATGCTCAACCCCGCACCCAAGAAGGGGCGGAAGTGGACCTTCGGCCGGACGATCTCGACCGCGGCCGTGGCGGACGGGTTGTGCTACGTTGGCGAGCTGGAGGGCATCCTGCACTGCTTCGACGCCAATACCGGCAAGGAATACTGGCAGCACGACCTGAGCAAGCAGACGTGGAGTTCGCCCTACGTCGTGGACGGCAAGGTCTACATGGGCAGCGACAACGCCTACCTGTGCATCTTTGAACACGGCAAGGAGAAGAAGAAGATTGCCGAGATCGACATGGGGGCCGTGGTGCGGGCGACGCCGGTCGCCGCCAACGGCGTGCTGTACGTGATGACCGAGGAGCAGCTGTACGCCATCAAGAAGTAAGCCCCGCCTGATTGTTTGCGTTTCGCGCTCGCAGGGGCGGGCGCGAATCGCAAACGCACACCGAAGCCCTCGCCAAGGAACCCACGCATGTATTCGCGCCTCCTCCCCACCCTGACCGTGCTGGCCGCGCTGCTCGCCGGCGCCTGCACCGGCCCCGTCGCCATGATGACGGCCGAGGAGAAGCCCACCGCCAAGGCGGCGCCGGCGGAGGCCGGCCGCGACTGGCCGATGTACGGCGGCACCCCGTCGCGCAACATGGTCAACACGGTCGCCCGGGGCATCCCGACGGACTGGGGGAACAAGAAGGGCGGCAAGAACGTCAAGTGGGTGGCGGACCTCGGCGACCGCGGCTACCTGCCGCCGGCCGTCGCGGGCGGCAAGGTCTACATCCCCACCAACAACCACAAGCCGCGCGACCCGAAGGTCAAGGGCGACAAGGCCGTCCTCATGTGCTTCGACGAGGCTACCGGCGAGTTCCTCTGGCAGATCGTCCACGACATGCCGCCCGCGGAAATCGTCACCGACCAGGCCAAGGCCGAAGGGTTGCTGTCCACGCCGGTCGTCGAGGGCGATCGCCTGTACTACGTCACCCCGGCGGCCGAGGTGATCTGCGCCGACGCCTCGAACAAGGGGGCGATCCTCTGGCGCCGCGACCTGATGAAGGACTACAAGGTCTACCCGCATTACGTCACGTTCTGTTCGCCGCTGGTGGTGGGCGACCTGGTGTTCGTGGGGACCGGCAACGGCAGGGCCGGCGACGACCCTGACAAGCCGGTGCCCGAGCCGAAGGCGCCCAGCTTCGTGGCCATCAACAAGAAGGACGGCAAGGTCGTCTGGCACGACAACTCGCCCGGCGACAAGATCATGGAGGGAGCGTGGGCGAGCCCGCTGTACGCCAACGTCAACGGCCAGGGGCAGGTGATCTTCCCCGGCGGCGACGGTTGGTTGTACGCCTTCGAGGCCAAGAATGAGAAGAAGCTGATCTGGAAATTCGACTGCAACCCCAAGGGGAGCGAGTTCCGCAAGGATAGCCGGGGGACCGCCAGCTACCTGATGACTCCGGCGGTCCACGACAGCCACTTGT
>DATFNV010000173.1:0-10460 GCA_035266225.1 Gemmataceae bacterium | reverse complement strand
GACCGTGACGGTGGTGGACGACGAGCCGGTCGTGCAAGACGTCCTGGTGCGTGCCGCCCGCTCGTGGAACTACGACTGTCAGGCGGCGGCCAACGCCGAGCAGGCGCTGGAATTGCTCCAACAGCGACCGACGTCGATCGTCGTCACCGACCTGCGCATGCCCGGCCAGGGGGGCGTCTGGCTGGTGCGCGAGGTTCGCCGCCGCTGGCCCGAGGTCTCGATCATCGTCCTGACCGCCGGCCAGGACCACGACGCCGCCCGCCAGTGCCTGGAGGCCGGCGCCGACCATTTCTTCGTCAAACCGGTCAAGCTCGACGAGTTCCACCACGTCCTGGAGCGCACGCGCCTGGGCCAGCAGCAGCGCCAGGCCGAGGCCCGCTACCGCCGCCGGCTGGAGAAGGCCGTCCGCAAACAGACGCGGCGCGTACGCCGTACCTTCCTGTCGGCCATCGACAGCCTGGTGCGGACGATGGAGGAGCGTGACTCGTACACCGCCGGCCACTCGCGCCGCGTCCGGGCCTACTCACTGCGCCTGGGCCGGGCCCTGGGACTGGACGACCGCCAGATGCGCGAGCTGAGCCTGGCGGCGAAGCTGCACGACATCGGCAAAGTCGGCGTCCCCGAGGCCATCCTCAACAAGCCCGGGCCGCTGACCTTGGCAGAGGGCCTGGTGGTGAGCGAGCACCCGATCATCGGCGAGCGGATCCTGCGCTCGATCATCCGCAACCGGGCGGTGCTGGCGGCGATTCGCGGTCACCACGAGCGCGTCGATGGCACCGGCTACCCGGACAAGCTGAAGGGGACGAAGATCCCGCTGCTGGCCCGGGTCATCACCGTGGCCGATTGCTTCGACGCCCTGACCAGCGCCCGGGCCTACCGGGCGCCGCTGTCGCCGGCGCACGCCCTGGAGTCGTTGCTGGCTTGCGCCGGCACCCATTTCCAGCCGGAGTTTGTCCGCGCCTTCGTGGAGCTGGCGCGCGGCCTGCCCATCGCCCGGCAAGCGGTCTGACCCCCTCGGCATTTTTCCCGGCGCGTGATGGTACGCCCACCGCGGTGCCTGTATGATACAGCGGATCGCCGTTGCACCGAGGGGACCGCCCCGTGAGAAAGATCGCCATCCTGCCGACGCTGCTGACGCTGGGCAACGCGGTCTGCGGCTTCTCCGCCATCGTCGTCGCCAGCTGGATCGACAGCCCCGACGGCAAGGACATCTACTTCTTCTACAGCGCCTGGCTGCTGGTTGCCGCCATGCTCTTCGACGTGCTCGACGGCCTCGTGGCCCGGCTGTCGAAGACGTCGAGTGAGTTCGGCGGCGAACTCGACAGCCTGTGCGACGCCATCAGTTTCGGCGCCGCCCCGGCCTTTCTGATCCTGCGCCTCAGCCGAGAATGGCGGGACAGCTCTGCGCTGATGTACAACGCGACCTTTATGATCGCGGTGCTGTTCATGGTGTGCGTGATCCTGCGCCTGGCGCGCTTCAACGTCGAGAACACGCCCGACCCGGCCAGCCACCGTCGCTTCAAGGGGCTGCCGTCGCCGGCCGGGGCCGGCTGCATCGTGTCGCTGGCCATCCTGCGCGGTAACACTGCCGACAGCTGGGCCGGCCTCGACCCCGTGTTCGTGCGCGAGGTCGTCAAGTACTGGGCGCCGTTGGGCGGGCTCGCCGTCGCCCTGCTGATGGTCTCGCGCATCTCGTACCCGCACCTGACCAAGCAGGTGCTCAAGGGCCGCCGCCACTATACCTACCTGCTGCGTATCATTCTGGTGGTGTTCGTGCTGGCTCTGGCGCGCGAGTTGTCGCTGCTGGTGGTCTTCTGGGGCTACGCCCTGACCTTCGCGGTGCGCCACCTGATCGCCGTTGCCCGCCGCCGTAGCGGCGAGGCCGCCGCCACCGGAGGGGACACGGGTCCGGTGGCGGCGGCACCCGTGTCCCCTATGGAAGGACCAAGGCCGCGCTAACCCGCAAGCGGCAGACGCCATGTTCACCGGTCTCGTCGAAGCCCTGGCCCCCGTGAAACGGATCGACGTCGAGGGTGACGGCCGCGCCCTGGTCATCACGGCGCCGTTTGCCCACGAGTTGGTCGTCGGGGACAGCGTCGCGATCAACGGGGCCTGCCTTACGGTCGTGGGCCAGGTGCAGATCGCCTGTCGTTTCCAGGCCGGTCCCGAGACGCTGCGCCGCACCAACCTCGGCGAGCTGAAGCCGGGTGACCGCGTCAACCTGGAGCGGGCCCTGCGCGTCGGCGACCGCCTCGGCGGACACCTCGTCCAGGGGCACGTGGACGGCCTGGGCCACGTCACCTCGCGGCAGCGGCAGGGCGAGTGGGAAGTTGTCTGGTTCTCCTGCCCGGCCGAGCTGGCGGCACAGATGGTCCCCAAGGGCTCCGTCGCCGTCGATGGCGTCAGCCTGACCGTGGTGGACGTGACCGCCGACGGCTTCAGCGTGGCGCTCATCCCGCACACGCTGGCCCAGACCACACTGGGGTTCAAAGGGCCCGGCGCTTCCGTTAACCTGGAAACCGACATCCTCGCGAAATACGTCTGGAAATGCCTGCGTGGCGCGGGTGTCACCCTGGACTCACTGCGAAAGGCCGGTTTCATCTCCTCGCCCTCGACAGGGTGATGTGTACCGAGGACTGAATGCAACCCGTCGAATCCTCCCCGCGGCAGACCCTCTCCTACCTGCGCACCCTCTTCGAGGAGCGCGGCATCCGCCCCAAGACCAAACTCGGCCAGAATTTCCTCATCGACCTGAACGTGCTCGATGTGATGGTCGCGGCCGCCGAGCTATCAAAGGCCGACCTGGTCCTCGAAGTCGGCAGTGGTACCGGCAGCCTGACGGCGCGGCTATGCGACCAGGCCGGGGCCGTCCTCAGTGTCGAGATCGATCCGGCCTTCCACGAGATGGTGCGCGAGATCCTGCACGGGCGCGACAACCTCGCCCTGCTGCACGCCGACGTCCTCAAGAACAAGAACGAGATTCGGCCGGAGGTCTTCGCGCAGGCGGAGGAGCTGCGGAGCCGCTTCCGCTGCGAGCGCGTCAAGCTGGTGGCCAACCTGCCTTACGTCGTCGCGGTGCCGGTCATCTCCAACTTGCTGCTGTCGGACTTGCCGGTCGAACGCATGGTGGTCATGGTGCAGTGGGAGATCGCGGAGCGCCTTTCGGCCCGAGCGGGGACGAAAGACTACGGCGCCCTCGCCGTGCTGGTGCAGAGCCTCGCCGACGTGGAGCCGGTGCGGCGGCGGCTGCCGCCGGCGGTCTTCTGGCCGCGGCCGAAGGTGGCGTCGGCGATCGTCCTGGTGCGGCCCAGCGCCGCCAAGCGCGCCCGCGTCGTGGAAACGGCCGGCAGTGTCGTCGCCTTCCGCAACTTCCTGCGCGACCTCTACGTCCACCGCCGAAAGAACCTGCGCGGCGCCCTCGTCGGGGCGCCGAGTGGTCGGCGCCCCAAGGACGAGGTGGACCGCAAGCTCGCCGAAGTCGGCATCGAGGGCACGGTGCGGGCGGAAGACCTCGACCCCGAACAGCACCTGCGCCTGTGCCGGGCCTTCCTCGTTTAGAGACGGTATCAAAAACCCTCTGCCGCTTGCGGCTTCGCAATCGTTCCTGCGAAGCCGCAAGCGGCAAGAGGCTTGTTGATACCGTTTCTAAACGGACCTACTTGTCGAGCTGCTCCAGCAGCTTCAGCAACGGCGGCACCCCGACGCGCTTCGGCTTCAGGTCCCAGGCCAGAACCCACTCTTCCTTGTCCCGCTTCAGGTCGAAGTCCTCGCGCAGGCGCTTCTCGAAGTCCGGCATGTGAGCGGCGCCGTAGAAGATGCCGATCTTCTTCTTCCCCTTGGCGATCTCCTTCTGCAGCACCTTCAGGGCGGCTTTGTTGCGGTCGCCGATGAGGATGTTGCCGATCGTCGGCCCCAGTCCGCCGTCCTCGCCCGACGTCTCGAACTGCTCCGCCATTGACCGCTTCAGCTTGACCGCCGCCTGCGGGTCGAGCAGCATCGCCAACAGGTCCGGCTCGTCCTCGTCCTTGTCCTTCTTGCCCTTGGCCGGCTCCTTGCCCTTCTTCATCTCCTCGAGGTTCTGCTTGCGCAGGAAGTCGGCCGCCACGCTCAGGGCCAGGGTCAGGCCGTCTTCGCCGCGCTCCTTGAGCGCCTCGGCCATCTTCTCCGGCGACAGGTCGGCATGCACGAAATGCTTCTTCGTGTAATCGATCTGCTCCACCTGCGACTCGAGGTCGAGGACCGTCTTGAGGGCGTCCTGGATCATCGCGATCGGGTTGCCCTTCTCGCGCTTGCCCCCCTTGGGGACGCGCGTCCCCTCCGGCGCCACCAGCTCGTAGAGGAGGACGTCGTACTGCTCCATCTGCTTGTTGAGCGCTTCGTAATACGCCTTGTCGCCGACGTGGACGGCCGCGACCAGGTCCACCGTGACGCCGCCCTCACCGGACTTCGGCACGAAGCGAACCGTGGCGGTTTCGAGGGCGATGGGCGTGTCTTTCTTGTCGCGCTTGACGCGGAGGAACTTCGCTTCGGACTTCTTCTTCGGGTCGGCGGCCCTGGCGGGTGGCTCGTCGGCCAGCGCCGGCCCGGCCCACGCCAGGCAGACAATGCCCAGCGCCAGGCCCACGGTCCTGCGGAAACGGGACATGAGGAGTACCTCGGGGTAGGGAGATTGTGTTGGATGCGCGCGGCCGCTTGCGGCTTCGCATGCCCTGCGAAGCCGCAAGCGGCCAGGAAAGCGCCACTCACCAATTATTCGTCGCCGCGGCCGCGCTCTTGTCGCGGCGCCACGAAAAGTCCGGCTCACTCCTCGCTGCCGAGGGCGCCCTTGAGGGTCCGGCGCACCTCGGGGTCGATCCTGTAGTTGCCCAGTTCGTCCAGCGGCGCCTTGGCGTCGCGGCGCATCTGCTGGACCATCTCGGTGCGGTAGTGCTGCTCCCGCTCGAGCTGGAATCGCTCCCACAGGCTGTCGCTACGGTCCCCGCCGCGCGGCGCCTCCCTGTAGACCGCCAAGAACGCGCCCTCGGTGGGAACCCTCCGTTCCTCCAGCAGCGCGACGTAGTAGTTCCGATCGGGACGGTCCCTGATGATGGTGGCCTCGTCAGGCTTCGTCAGCGCCTCGAACAGTTCGGCGACCGTGACGTCGCGCGGGTAAGGGATTTCCGACTCGTACTTGTCGAACTTGAACGGCTCGTAGCGGGTTGCCGCACGAGAGAACAGGGCGGATTCCTTCTTGTCCAGCTTGACGAGCGCCGGCACCTCGAAGCGCTCGTAGCCGGCCGCAGGGTTGGCCGCCTGCAGGCGGTACGCCTCGTCCTTCAGGAAGCGGTCGGCGGAGATGCCCTCCCCTCGGTCCTTGATGGCATCGACGATCTGCTGGGCCTTCGCGCGCGCCAACTTGCGCGCCTTGTCGAACTTCCAGGCCGCCTCGACCTTCGCCTCCACCTCCTCGAACTTCGGCACGTACGAGGGGTCGCTCTGGGTCAGCCAGAAGTAATAGAGCGCCTCAGTACTGGCGACGCGGAGCGGCTCGGGCTTGTAGAGGGTGAGCGGCGCGATCCTGCCATCCATCGCCCTCATCTCGAAGAACTGCGCCGCAAACTGCCGGGTTTCACTGGGAGTCAGCTCCACCTTTCCTTCTTTGGCGCGCTTGAGCGGTGCCAAGGCCGGGGCGTCGGCGATGTCCAGCCGGTCCCTCGCCGCGGGCATGACCTCGTGCCTCGTGATGCCGTGCTCGAGGTTCGCGTTCTTGGTGACGTATTCGGCCACCTCCTTCGGGGTGAAGCGCTTGGCCTCCACCTCCTTGATGAAGGCGTCCAGCGCGGCCTGGGCGAGCTGCGGTGCGATGCGCCCGCGGATGCGGGACGCCATGTCGTCGCGCACGGCGGCCAGCGGCGGCACGCGGATGTTCGCCAGGGCCGCTTCCTGGGTGAGCACGGCCAGCGGCGACGGGTTGGCCCCAGCCAGGATCATGCTCACCTCTCGCGCCTTCTGCTCGGTCAGGTGGACCTCAGCGCTGCCCAGCTGCGTCCCGACCGCGGTGTACAGCGGTGCCCCGGTGGCGGCTGAGCCGAGCACCTGCCCCAGCACGGCCGCCCGGGTGTCCGTGCGCCGCAGTCCAGTCGCGTACGGGTTGTCGCCCTCGGGCGTGATATTGCTGGCATCCCACCACGACCGGATGCCCTTGGCGTAAGAGTCGTACTCGGAGCGCAGCGGTGCGTTCCAGAGCGAGGCCAGGGACATCGGCGCGCAGGCCCCGGCCACGCCGCCCGGGCTGCCGGCCATTGTCTGCGGGAGCGTCAGCAAGGTGAGCGGCTCGGAGGCGGTCAGCAGCGGCAGCGCCTGCGCCGACACCTCGCGGTAATGGGGCGCCTCGGGGTGGGCCTCCACCCACTCGACCTTGACCTTGCGCGGCACCTTGAAGCCGGGCGCCGGCCGCGCGGGGTCCGGCTCGTCGTTCTTGTGGCGCTTGAAGAGGTCCTCAAGCTCCTGCCTGGTCGGCTGCTCCTTGACCTTGTCGCTAAACTGGCTGACAGGGATCTTGAGGAAATCGACCTTCAGCTCGGTTCGATTGTTCTTGTAGAACTCCCAAAACTGCTCGGGGGTGGAGCCGGCCGGCACCTGGTCGCCGGCCAAACCGGTCCCCAGAGCCGAGCGCGCCCCGCCCGAGTTGCCGAGCAGGACGTCCTGAGCCAGGCGGACGCGGAACTCGTCGCGCAGGGCGGCGAACAGCTGCTTCTGGTCGATCTGCCGAAAGATGCCGCCCTGGAGCAACGAGGCGATCTTGGCCGCGTCCTTGGCGCCGCCGGTCAACACCTCGCCGCTTGCTTCGCCGTTGATCTCCCGACGGACGTCGTCGTCGGTCAGGGTGATGTTCAGCCGGTCGGCCTGCTGCCGCCAGACCAGGAAGTCGAGCAGCGATTCGGCCGCCAGGGTGCCGCCGAAATAGAGATCACCTGGGTGGCTTATCCGCCATTCCTCCAGGCCCAGG
Organism: Gemmataceae bacterium; assembly: GCA_035266225.1. GTDB lineage: Bacteria > Planctomycetota > Planctomycetia > Gemmatales > Gemmataceae > DATFNV01. The sequence continues at coordinate 3,472 of DATFNV010000173.1, read as the reverse complement.
CCGCGGTTGATGTTGCCGACCTGGGTGGCGGCGTCCTTCTTGCCGTCGTTGAGCAGCTCCACCTGGTATTCGCGCAGCCTCTGGCGGAGCAGCGAGAAGCCCCCGAAGCGGAGGCTGCTGAGGATGACCTGGAGGCGCGCATGGACGTCAGGGCCGAGGCTGTTCCGGGTCGGCTGGGCCGCCGAGGCCACGGCCTGCTGGATGAAGGTGTCGGCGACGTGGCGGTGCTGCCGCAGCTGAGCCAGGTCGCCGACGGTGATGGTCTTGCCGTACAGCTTCGTCACCTCGGTCTTGTCCTTCTGGCCGACGCCGCCGGCGCCGAGCCACGCCATCAACGTGCTGAGAGCGTCGCCGCTGCCTGAGTAGGACAGGATGAAGATGAACATCACGAAGATGGTCAGGATGGCCAGAAGAGTCTTTTGCCGTTTCCGAAACGAGTGGAAGGGATTGAAAGCCATTGGCGCTCCTCAGCTTACGTCACGTCCGAGCCTCCGTGGCCCGGCGCCGGGCTTGACACCCGACCGAAGGCTATAGTATGGGTGAAAGGCGGACTACGCCCAAAATAGCGATTGTAGCGAGTTCAGTCCGCAACACAACCGCAACTACCCTCTCTCCTCGCCCCGGTACTCCCGGGAGAGGGGGGAATGGCAAACAACCAGGAAGTGTCCCGTGCCCGCACGCAAGAAGCAATCCGCCGACGGGGCGGCCCCCGTCACGTCCGGCCGCAAGAAGAAGGCATCGCCGACCCAGCCCAAGAGCGCTGCCGTTGCCAAGAAGCGCGCCCCCCGGGCCGCCCCCGCCGTGGGCAACGGCGAGGGGAAGGTGGACCTCGTCATCGTCGAGTCGCCGAAAAAGGCCCAGACCATCAACAAGTACCTCGGCTCCGGCTACCGGGTGTTGGCCAGCTACGGCCACATCCGCGACCTGCCGAAACGCCGCCGCCGCGGCGAACAGGTGGCCGGCATCGACATCGAGGCCGGCTGGGTGCCCACTTACGTCGTCGAAGAGCGCGACGACAAGGCCGGCGGCCGGGGTCGGCGCTCGCCGAAGGACATCCTCGCCGAACTGAAGCGCGAGGCGGCCAAGGCCAACCGCGTCTACCTGGCGACCGACCCCGACCGCGAGGGCGAGGCCATCGCCTGGCACATCGAGGACGAGTTGAAGCTGGCCGACGCCCGCACCTTCCGCATCGCTTTCATCGAGATCACGCGCTCGGCGGTGCAGAACGCCCTGGCCAACCCCGGCAAGGTCGATATGGACCGGGTCAAGGCGCAGGAGGCGCGGCGCATCCTCGACCGCATCGTCGGCTTCCCGCTGAGCAATCTCCTGGGCAACAAGGTGGCCAAGGGGCTGAGCGCCGGTCGGGTCCAGTCGGTGGCCCTGCGCCTCGTCGTGGACCGCGAGCGCGAGATCGAGGCCTTCAAGACCGAGGAGTACTGGAAGATCACCGCCCTGCTGGCCCCGGAAGGGACGGTGCCCTTCACCTTCAAGCCGTTCTCGGTGGTCGAGGCTCGGCCGAGGAAGGATAAGGCCGAGGAGGGCAAGGAGGACAAGGACAGGGAGGAGAAGGCGGAAAAGGCCGACGGCCCGCTGCTGCCGGAGGTGCCGTCCGGGGCGTTCCTCGCCGAGCTGGCGGAGTGGTCGGGCAAGAAGTTCGAGGCGTCCACGGCCGACGCGGCCCGCGCGATCGCCTCGGTCCTGGACACGGCCTCGTACGCCGTGACCCGGGTCGAACAACAGGACAAGGTGGAGAAGGCCCCGCCGCCGTTCACGACCAGCGTGTTACAGCAGCAGGGGAGCATCCGCCTGCGCTTCCACGCCAAGCACACGATGCAGGTTGCCCAGCGCTTGTACGAGGGAGTGGACCTCGGCAGCGAGGGTTCGGTGGCCCTCATCACCTACATGCGTACCGACAGCACGCGCGTGTCGAACGAGGCGTTGCAGTCGGTGCGTGACCACATCGGCACGGCCTACGGGGCGGCGTACCTGCCGGCCAACCCGAACTATTTCGCCTCGGGCAAGAGCGCCCAGGAGGCGCACGAGGCCATCCGCCCGACCGACGTGGCCAACACGCCGCAGCGCGTGGCCGCCCTGGGACTGCACGGCGACCTGCTCAAGCTGTACACGCTGATCTACAACCGTTTCGTCGCCAGCCAGATGACGCCCGCCGTCTTCGCGGTGACAAACGTGGAGGTCACCGCGACCGCTCAAGCCGGCGGCGTGGGCCTATTCAAGGCGCAGGGCCGGATCCTCAAGTTCGACGGTTATCGCAAGGTGCTGGCGCCGGCGGGCAAGCAGGAGGACGCCACGCTGCCGTCGCTAACCGAGCAGCAGAAACTCGACCGCCTTGACCTGATCGCCAGCCGCCACTGGACGCAGCCGCCGCCGCGCTACAACGAGGCATCGCTGATCCGCGCCCTGGAAAAGGAGGGGATCGGCCGGCCGAGTACCTATGCCAGCATCATCGACAAGATCACCGGCGACCGCGGCTACATCGAGGTGAAAGAGCGGCGCTTCTTCGCGACGGAACTGGGCAAGGTCGTCACCGACTTGCTGGTGCAGCACTTCCCCAACGTGATGGACCTGCAATTCACCAGTCACTTCGAGGAGGAGTTGGACCACATCGAGACGCGGAAGTGCCAGTACGTTGACGTGCTCAACGAGTTCTGGGGGCCGTTCTCGCAGGCGTTGGAGAAGGCCCAGGCGGAGATGCCGAGCCAGCGCGGCGTCGAGACGGGCGAGATGTGCCCCAAGTGCGGCCGGCCGCTGGAGCGAAACTACAGCAAGAAGACCAAGCGTGATTTCGTCGGCTGCTCCGGCTTCCGCGACAAGGAAAACCCCTGCAAGTACATCAAGCCGGGCGAGGGTGAGGAGGCGCGGCCGGAGCCGGAAATGACCGACGTGGTCTGTCCGACCTGCGGCAAGCCGATGCTCAAGAAGGCCGGCCGCTGGGGCGAGTACCTGGCGTGCAGTGACGAGACCTGCAAGACGCGCATGAACCTCGGCGCCGACGGCAAGCCGGTGCTGAGCGCCAGGCCGACCGAGTACAAGTGCGAAAAGTGCGGCAAACCGATGGTCATCCGCGAGGGGCGGCGCGGGCCGTTCCTGGCCTGCACCGGTTTCCCCAAGTGCAAGAACGCCAAGGACGTGGACGCCCAGGGCAACCCGGTCCCCGAGTTCGACCCGGGCATCGCCTGCGAGAAGTGCGGGGCGCCGATGAAGGTGCGCAAGGGGCCGCGCGGGCCGTTCCTGGGCTGCAGCGCCTACCCCAAGTGCAAAGGGACCAAGCCGATGCCGGACGACCTCAAGGAGAAGTACAAGGCCACGGCGCCGCCGCCGGCCGCCAAGAAGGCGGTGCCCAAGGTCGAGGTGACGGAAACCTGCCCGGAGTGCGGCGGGCCGATGAAGCTGCTGCCGTCGAAATTCGGCGGCTACTTCCTGGGCTGTGCCAACTACCCCGACTGCAAGGGGA
>DATFNV010000172.1:0-8811 GCA_035266225.1 Gemmataceae bacterium | reverse complement strand
TTTCGTATCAACTCAATAACCCTGGGGTGAAGCTCTGCGTTGGTCGCCGTAAGTCCTTATTTTTCAACGCGCGAGCCGAAAGTTAGCGAACACTTACCCTGGGTTATTGAGCTGTTACATTTTTTCGCCGTAAACCGAAGGACAACAAGGGGATAGTTCTGTGCCAGGCGGTGGCACAGAACTCGGGCCCGCTGGCACACGACGGCCCCGCGCCGACCCCGAAACCCTTACCGCCGACTGCCCGCCCGTGTTACCCCATCACCCCCGGAATTGAACCAGGCCGTCCGGCCTTCGCCGACTTGGCTGGCCGGCCGCGCGGCCGCGGCAGGGGCCGGCCCAGCACCTGCGCCATCCGCCCGCGGAAGGCGTCATCGCCGAGAAGGAGAAAAGGGGTCGAGAGTCGTTTCCAGACAGGCAAAGGGGAAGAAACGACTCCCGACCCATTTTCTCCCTCTTTTCTCCTTTTTCTCCCCCGTCGGGCACCCCCGCACTCCCCTCGATCCGCCTCACCGAGAGTGCCCTGGAGTGCTGCCACCTTCACCAGACCACCCCGACCCAGTTCAGCGGCGGCAGCGCGGTCCTGGACTTTACCGGCACCAATTCCGTCGCCCTGGGCGGCAGCGGCACGCCCATGGGTCTGACCAGCGTGACCCTGGACAAGACCGGCTCGGAGAGCTTCCAGGTCACCGAGAGCGGCGACCCCGGCCTGGCCGCCAGCGCCGACCTCGGCGCGGGCGCCACCGCCACCGGCAGCTATGCGCTCTCGCGCAGCGGCAGCGACACCTTCACCGTCCACGCCTCCGCCCTGACGCCCGCGTCTTCCTCCGGATCGGGCCCCAGCCTGCCGACCCTGGCCAGCGGCTTCACCTTCGCGCGCCTGGCCGTCAGCAAGACCGGCGCCGAGAGCTATCACCTCGACGAGAAGGACACCCAGGCCAGCGCCGACGGCAGCGCCACCGACAGCTTCACCCTGGCCGACGACGGCTCGGAGAGTTCTCCGAGGACTTCCACCCCGGCAGCGTGAACCGGCCTGCCAACCCGTTGACCGAGCTGGAAGGCCAGGCGGCCACGGTCAGCGGCTGCGGCTCGTGCCATGCCGTCGGCAAGCCCAACAAGGAAGACGGCACCATCGGCACCTGCACGGCCTGCCACACGCGGCACACGGCCTCCGTCGAGGTCGCCCGCATGCCGCGGACCTGCGGCCAGTGCCCCATGGGGCCGGACCACTCACAGATCGAGATTTACGAGGAATCCAAGCACGGCCTCCTGTTCGAGGCGCAGCACAAGCTGCTCGACCTGAGCGTCGCGCCCCAGAAGCTGACGACGCGCGAGATGTTCGTGCCCACCTGCGCCACCTGCCATAGGAGCGGTCTCAATGGGATGAACGTAACGCACGACCCGTCGGGCGGGCGTTGGGCCACGTCGTCGGCTGGGGGGCGATGGCCGTCGGCGTCGGCGGCTTGATTCTGCACCTGCGAAGTCGGTTCTTCTACGAGGAGACGCTGGAGAGCCTCATCTACACGGCCCCTTTCGCCGCTCCGCTGGCGTACACGGGCCTCGGCCTTCTCCTGGTCATGAACCGCATGGTGGAGCCTGAAGCCGTCGAGTGGCCGCTGTGGGTGCTGCTGCTGGCGTTGGGCGGGTTCGTAGGGAACTTCATCTTCATCCTGGCGGACCACGCGCAGAACGGGTTCTTCCACACAACCGAGTGGGTCCCCGTGGGGGCCAGCGCCTTCGCCGTCGGCTTCCTGCTGGTGCCGTACCTGGCCCGGGTGACTCGCTCGTACGTCACGGTCTGCGCCGCCGTCATGGTGGTGCAGGTCGCGGTCGGGCTGCTCGGGTTCTACTACCACACGGCCGCCAACCTGCGCGGCCCCTCGGCGAGCCAGCTCGACAACTTCGTTTACGGCGCCCCGGCGATGGCCCCGCTGCTCTTGCCGAATTTGGCGATGCTGGTATTCATCGGCCTGTGGCCGCTGCGCGGGCACCTCGCAGTGGGCGGCGCCCCCCGCCGGGATGAAGGCGGCGGTTCGCCGGCTGCGACATGACTCGCTCCACTCCCGCTGCGGGCCGCTCGACACGAAAAAAGGATGAATTGGCGGCCCGCCGTCCCCTTCCGTACACTGCCGGAGTCGCCCCCCCGACCCGGAGCGGATGATGCACCCCGCCATCCCGCGCGCCGTCATCTTCGATTTCGACGGTACCCTCGCCGACAGTTACGACGCCATCACGGCCAGCGTCAACCACGTCCGCGCCGCCAACAACTTGCCACCGCTGCCGGAGGCCAAGATCAAGGCGCACGTGGGCCGCGGCCTGGAACAACTCCTCGCCGACCTGCTGCCCGGCACCGACGTGGAGCGAAACGTCGCCCTCTATCGCGAGCACCACGTCACTGTCATGCGCGAGCACACTCGGCTGATGCCGGGGGCACGCGCCGCCGTCGAGGCGCTGAAGCGCTCCGGGCGGTTGCTGGCCGTGTGCAGCAACAAGAAGGTGGCCTTCACGCGGGCGCTGCTCGACAGCCTCGGCCTCGCCCCGTTCTTCGACGTCGTCCTCGGCCCCGACGACGTGCCGCGCCCCAAGCCGGCGCCCGACATGCTGCTGACGGCGCTGCGCCGGCTCGGCGTCTCCGCTGACGAGGCACTGTACGTTGGCGACATGGACGTGGACGTGCAGACCGCCCGCGCCGCCGGCCTGCCCGTCTGGGTGGTGCCGACCGGCTCCGCCGACCGCGCCACCCTGGAAGCGGCACGCCCGGATCGCCTCATCGACGGACTCGCTGAATTGGCGCGAGCAGTGCAGCGCTGAGGCGCCCGGTGCCCCAACCCCCGCTTTACACGCCCGCACTTTTTTCGTACAGCGTCCCGCCGTGCCGAGGCTCCGGGAACGGTCCGCACTTCGCCGCCGTCCCCGCCCTCCGCGACGCGCAAGGAGGTGGCGTGGTGAGGCCTTCACTTCTGTCGGCGTCCTTCGTCCTGCTCGCGACCGCCCTGCCGCTGTCGGCGGCCGACGACCCCGCGACGCGCGCTTACCGGCAGCACGTCGCCGCAGTCTGCGCCCGCGGGGCGGACGGTGAAACCTCGGACGACCTGGCGAACGACTTCGGCCGCATCGCCCGGGAGGTCGGCGAAGCGCCGGCGTGCGGCGTGGCCCCGGAGGTTGCGGAAGCCGGGCGCGAGCTGCAGGCCGTGGCCGTGGACCTGCAAGCCCTCCTCCGCCGTGCCGCGGAACACCGCCACCGCTACGGCGACCCGGCCCGCGTCTTCGTGGAAGCACTGGTCCGCGGCCTCGTCGGCGAGCCGCTGGCCCTCCGCGCCGAGATCGACGCCTCCCGGGCCAGGCTGCAGGGTGATCTGGAAGCGGCGGCGGAGCGCTGGCGCCGCTGCCGCAAGGCGCTGCCGGCGGCCGGGCGGGCGCTCGAAGAGCGCTGCGCGCGAGCCTTCACCGTGTGCCGGGCCGCGCTACCCGAGGAGGCCGAGGTCACCGCCGCCGTCTACCTGGGACGGGCGCGGGCGGCGGCGGGCGAGCAGGAGGCGCTCATCGAGGACTGCACGCGGCAGCTCCGCGCCGACCCGAAGAATGCCGCCGCCTACCTGCTCCGCGGCGCCGCCCGCCTGAGTGCCAACACCCCCAAGGGTGCCGGCGACGACCTCACCGAGGCGCTGAAGCTGGAGCCGGACTACGCCTTCGCCTACGCCCTGCGCGGCCGGGTGCATGCCGCCAACGAGGAATTCCCGGAGGCGCTGGCCGACTGCGACCGGGCGCTGGCGGCGCTGCCCGACAATGTCTATGCCGTCACCACTCGCGGCCTGGTCTTCGTCAAGACCGGCGAAAACGCCCTCGCCGTGGCCGAATGCACGCGGGCACTGCGCGGCAACCCCCTCAACGGGCTCGCCTACGCGGGGCGGGGCTCCGCCCAGGGCGCGCTTGGCAACTACGGTGAGACGGTCAAGGATTGCACCCGGGCCATCCGCCTGGGCATCGCCCACGCCTGGGTGTACTACGACCGCGGGCGCGCGCACGCCTACCGCAAGGAGTACGGCGCGGCCCTGGCCGACTTCAACCGCACCCTCCGCCTGGCCCCGGACTGCGCCTCCGCTTACTGCTGGCGCGGCCTGGTATATGCCGCCCAGGGGCAGAGCAACCGGGCCCTGCCCGACTTCACCCACGTCCTGCGCCTCACCCCGGGCGACGCTTCCGCCTACGGCAATCGCGCCGCGGTCTTCGTCGCCCTTGGCCAGTTGGATGAGGCGCTGGCCGACCTCGACGAGGCGGTGCGACTGGACCCGCACAACCCCAAAGTGCTGGACGCGCGGGCGCGCCTGTATTACCAGCGCGGCCAGGTGCGGAAGGCCTTGCAAGACCTGGACGAGGGGCTGCGGATCGACCCGGAAAATGCGGCGCTGTACGCGTGGCGGGCGCTGGCGCGCCTTCGCCAGGGGGAGGTCGATCAGGCCCTGGCCGACTGCGACGCGGCCCTGCGGCGCGACCCGAACTCGGAAACGGCACGGGGGGCGCAACAGATGGCCCAGGAGGCCCGCGCCCAGAGCGCCCGCAGCACCCCGGGTCTGCCCCCGCTGTCGCCGAGCGACTTCTCGCCGTCTCCCGGCGTGAAGGAGCCGCCGGCGGTGAGCGGTTTGTCCCCGGGCCACTCTTCTTCCTCGGTGGAACTGCCGCCACTCCCCGCGCCGGGCAGGCCGCCGTGGGAGAAGGTCACGGCAAAAGACCCGTTCGGCGGCGGGCAGGAGGAGTCAACGGCGGACGACTTGGAGGACCGCTACTACGAAGCGGGGCGGTCGCGCCTTGGCGCCGGGGCCTACCACGAGGCGATCATGGCGTTTGACATGGCGATCCGTCGCGACCCGAAGGACAGCTTCGCCTATCTGAAGCGCGGCCTCGCTCACGCCGCCCTGGACGAGGACGAGGAGGCGTTGGCCGATTTCCGCAAGGTGGCGGAACTCGACCCGAAGAACGCCAAGGCGTTCGTTTGCCTGGCGATGGTCCACCTGCGCCGCAAGGACGGTGCCCGGGCGGCCGCCGCCTGCAGCGAGGCGATCCGCCTACGGCCGGAAGAGGCCGAGGCCTGGCTGTGCCGCGGCAGCGCCCACGACCTGCTCAAGGAATTCGTACCGGCTCGCGACGACTACCGCCAGGCGACGAAGCTCGCCCCGTCGAGCGCGGCGGCACACAACGCTCTGGCCTGGCTGCTGGCGACCTGTGCTGACGCGGCCGTGCGCGACGGGGCCAGGGCGGTCGAGGCGGCGACGCGGGCCTGCGAATTGTCGGCGTGGAACGAGGCGAACATCATCGACACGCTGGCAGCGGCCTGCGCCGAGTGCGGCCGATTCGACGAGGCGGTAAAGTGGCAGCAGAAGGCGGTGGACCTCGCGCCGAAGAAGGACGCCGCGGAGATGCGCGGCCGGCTGGACCTGTTCAAGAAGGGGAAAGCGTACCGGCAGCCGTGAGCGGTGGCGGTCGAAGTCGTACAACTTTCTGCACGCCCTGCCGCGGAAAGGTGTCGAGGGCCGCGCCGATGACCACTCCCCTGCGCCGCCTGATCGAAGCGCTGCATGGCGGGCCCTACCGCTACGTCGTCGCCGTCACCGGGGGCGGAACGGGCGCCGTCGCCGCGCTCCTGTCGGTCCCCGGCGGCTCGCGCACCGTCCTCGAAGCGGTGGTGCCCTATCACGAGCGGGCGCTGGTCGAATTCCTCGGCCGGGCGCCGGACCAGTTCTGCTCCGCCGACACGGCCCGAGCGCTGGCCGGGCGCGCCTGCGAGCGGGCCCGCTGGCTCGCCCCGGGTGAGGCCGTCGCGGGCGCTGGCTGCACCGCCAGCCTCGCCAGCGACCGGCCCAAGCGCGGCGAGCATCGCTTCCATGTCGCCGTCCACACGGGTGGGCAGACGCTCACCTGCTCGCTCATCCTCACCAAGGGGGCGCGCGACCGCGCCGGCGAAGAGGAAGTCGTCGCCGCGGTGCTGCTCAACGCCCTGGCCGAAGCGTTCGGCCTCCCCGAGCGCGTGGACGTGCCGCTGATGCCCGGGGAAGAAGTCGATGCCGTGTACGCCGCCGCCGACCCCCTGACCGCGCTCCTCCGGGGCGAGCGCGGCGCCGTCCGCGTCGAGGGGGACGGGCGGATCGGGGCGGACGCGCCGGCGCCGACCGTGGTCGTCCCGGGGGCATTCAACCCCATTCACGCGGGACATTGGGGGCTGGCCGAAGTCGGGGCGCGGATGACCGGGTCGGCCGCGGCGTTCGAGCTGAGCGTCACCAACGTCGATAAGCCTTCGCTCGGGGCGGACGAGGTCCGTCGCCGGCTGGCGCAATTCGCCTGGCGGGCGCCGGTCTGGTTGGTGCGGGCGCCGACCTTCGTGGAAAAGGCACGACTGTTTCGGGGGACGACGTTCGTCGTGGGCGCCGACACCGCTGAGCGGATTGTGGCGCCACGCTATTACCACGACAGCGCCGAGGAGATGAGCCGGGCGCTGCACGACATCCGCCAGCAGGGCTGCCGCTTCCTCGTCGCCGGTCGCGCCGGCGCCGACGGGCGCTTTGCGGAGCTGCACCACCTCGACATTCCGCAAGGACACTGCGACCTGTTCGCCGCCATCCCGGCGGCGGTGTTTCGCGTGGACGTGTCGTCCACGGCGCTGCGGCGACTTGTCCCTGCGGACGGGGCGGGGGTAAAATGAGGCGAAGACTCGCTCCCCCTGACGCAAGGCGGCAGACGATGGCCGAATTCTGCGACGGCGGCATCCGCTTCCGTTACCCCGAGAACTGGGTCCTCGAGCGCGAGGACAACGACGCCGGCTGGACCGTCTCGATCGAGGGCCCGGGCACCGCGTTCCTCATGGTCTGCCTGCGCCAGGACACGCCCGCCACCGAGGAGGTGGCCGACGCCGCCTTGGCCGCCTTGCAGGAGGACTACCCCGAACTGGAATACGACCCGTGCATCGACTCCGTCGCGGGGCAGCCGGCCGTCGGCCACGTGATCCGCTTCTTCAGCCTCGACCTCACCAACACCTGCTGGACCCGCAGTTTTTACTCGTCGGAAGGGACCGTCCTCGTGCTCTGGCAGGTCAACGACCTGGAGTTGGAGCGGGCCGAGCCCGTCCTCAAGGCGATCTGCTCGTCGTTTGAAGTCGAAACGGACTGAGCGCCGCTTGCGGCTTCGCAGGGCCTGCGAAGCGGCAAGCGGCTTAAGGCATTTCCGCCAGCGCCTCGCGCGCCGCGGCGACGGTGCGGTTGACGTCGGCCTCGGTGTGCGCCGCCGACACGAACGCCGCCTCGAATTGGCTGCACGGCAGGTAGACGCCGCGGTCCATCATCGCCCAGAAGAACTTGGCGAACTTCGCCGTATCGCTGCTCTTCGCCGTGTCGTAGTCCGTGACCGGCGTGTCGGTGAAGAAGAGCGTCAGCATGCTGCCGACGCGCTGCACGCGGTGCGGCACGCCGGCCGCCGTGGCCGCCTGGCCGAGGCCGTCGGCCAACTTCGCACTCAGTGTCTCCAGTTTGGCGTAAGGCGGGCGCTCGCGCAGCTCCAACAGCGTCGCGACCCCGGCGGCCATCGCCAACGGGTTTCCCGAGAGCGTGCCGGCCTGGAAGACCGGGCCGGCCGGCATCACCTTCGACATCACGTCGGCCCTCCCGCCGTAGGCGCCAACGGGGAGGCCGCCGCCGACCACCTTGCCCAGCACGGTCAGGTCGGGCGCCTGCCGGAACAGCGCCTGCGCTCCGCCGTAAGCGACACGGAAGCCGGTCATCACCTCGTCGTAGATCAAAAGCCCCCCGTGCCGCTCCGTCAGGCGGCGCAGCTCGCTCAGGAACTCCGGCGCCGGCGGCACGAGGCCCATGTTGCCGACGACCGGCTCGAGGATGACGCCGGCGATGCGCTCGCCGTGGGCGGCGAAGGCGTCGGCCAGCCCCTGCGCGTCGTTGTAGCGCAGGACCAACGTGTCCTGGGTGCAACCGCGCGGCACGCCGGGCGAATTGGGGACGCCGAGGGTGGTGGCGCTGGAGCCGGCCGCGACGAGGAGGGCGTCCACGTGACCGTGGTAGCAGCCGGCGAACTTGACGATGACGTCGCGGCCGGTGAAGCCGCGCGCCAGCCGGATGGCGCTCATCGACGCCTCGGTGCCGCTCGACACCATGCGCACCATCTCGATCGACGGCACCGCATCGACGATCAGTTCGGCGAGCTGCGTCTCCAACTCGGTCGGGGCGCCGAAGCTGGCGCCGTGGTGCAGGGCCTCCTCGACGGCGCGGACGACGCGCGGGTGGCAGTGGCCGAGGATCAGCGGCCCCCAGGAGGCGACGTAGTCGAGGTAGTCGTTGCCGTCGAGGTCGAAGAGACGGGCGCCGACGCCGCGGGCGATGAAGATGGGCTCCCCGCCGACGGCGCCGAAGGCGCGGGCCGGACTGTTGACGCCGCCGGGGATCAGCCGGCCGGCGCGCTCGAAGGCGTCGTGGCTGCGGATGCGGGTGGGTTTCATCGGAGCGCCTCCCCGCCCCGACCCGTGGCCCGGCTGGATCAGTGGGCACGACCGGCGGGACCGACTTCATCTTAGAGATTCAGACATCGCGAGGCAGGCCAGGTGCATCGCAGGCCCCTACCGGCTCGATCAGGGCGACTTCTTCTCCGCCTGCTTCTTCAGGTACGCGGCGAACTCTTTCGGGCGTAACCGCTCGTCCGCTGTGACGTAATCGGTTCTCCTCGGTGGAGTTACGGCTGCTCGGGGTATAGTCAAAAGGGCCTCCGCGGGATAGGGTGGGTTTGCAGCTGACACCTCATCCCTAACGGAGGCCCGCTCAT
>DATFNV010000171.1:0-2137 GCA_035266225.1 Gemmataceae bacterium | reverse complement strand
CTCAAGGTCAAGTGACTTTCCTGCGAGCATGATTGGTCGAGCTTCAGCTTCTGGATGCCTTTTTCAACGGGCTGCTAAGTCCAACAGGCCCTTCCCGGTCTGCGCTGTGGCTGGTGCCCCATGCGAACAGGACGGCCGCCGCCCTTCGGGCTGGACGGCGCGGGCCAACCCTTCAGCTTGCCCCGTCGCCAGGTCCCACAGCCAAACCGCCCGGTCGCGGCCGGCCGACGCCAGCCGCTTGCCGTCCGGGTGGAAGGCGGCCGCGAATACCTCGTCGGTGTGCCCTTTCAAGACGGCTTCGCAGGTCCCCGTGTCCACGTCCCAAACGCGGACGGTTCGATCACTGCTGGCGGAGACGAGCCGGCGGCCGTCCGGGCTGAAGGCGACGCCGTGGACCCGGCCGGTGTGACCTGCCAACCGGGCCGTCCGCTGGTGGGTTCGCGCGTCCCAACTGTCAATCCTCTGGGCGTCTTCCCCCGTGCCGGCCAGCCGGCGCCCGTCTGGTCGGCCCGCGGCCCGAAAGCAGGTCGATAAGAATCCAGTTCCTCTGGGGCTGGAAGGACCGCGCCAGCAGTTCGTGGCCGTCCAGGTCCAGGAGGTGCATTCGGGTGCCCGTGTACGCCACCACCCGCAACCCGTCCGGACTCCGGGCCAGTTGAACGGCCTTGTTCGCTTCGATCGGGAGCACCGCGACGCTGTCGTCGAGCCGGCTGTGCAGGTGGTGCCATTCCCAGCCGCGCAGTTCCTTGGGGGCTTCCTCGAGGTGCCGGGTAGCGTCGGAGACGTCGTGGTTCTGGAGCGCTGCGCCGGCGGCGGCCACATGGGCGCGGTAGGACTGGTAAAGGGCCGCGGTCGTCTTCTCCTCGGCCACCCGCGCGTTCTGCTCGGCCCGCCCGCGCTGCTCGGCCTCGCCCACGGCGAAGACCAGCGTGCCGACCAGGCCCAGCACCAACGCCGCTACGATCGCGCCCGCCGCGGCCACCTGTCCCTTGTAGCGCCGCAGGAATTTGCGCAGCCGGTAGCCGGGGCTCGGCGGGCACGCCTCGACGGTCTCGTCGTTCAGGTGGCGCTCGACGTCCCGGGCCAGGCCGTTGGCCGTTTCGTAGCGGCGGCCGCGCTCCTTCGCCAGCGCCTTCATGACGATCCAGTCCAGTTCGCCCCGCAGCAGCTCCAGGAAGGCCGACTTCTTGAGCCGCTCGGCCGTCAGCGGTGTCGTGCCGGTCAGCAGCTCGTACAGCAGCACGCCGAGGCTGTAGACGTCGCTGCGCGTGTCGATGTCCTGGTTGTTCAGCTCCGCCTGCTCCGGGCTCATGTACTCCAGCGTGCCGACCACCGTGCCGAACTCGGTGAACAGCGTCCGCTCCGTCAGCCGTGGCCCGGCCGCCTTGGCCACGCCGAAGTCGATCACCTTGACCACGGGCCGGCCATCGTAAGGGGCCACCAGTACGTTGGAGGGCTTGACGTCGCGGTGGATGATGCCCTTCTCATGCGCGTGCTGCAAGGCCCGGCAGACCAGCACGAACAGCTCCAGCCGTTGCCGCGGTGTTATAGCCGGTGCTCGTCGCAGTATTTCGTGATCGGCGTGCCCTTGACCAGCTCCATGACGAAGTAGGGCCGACCGTCCGCCGTCGTGCCGCCGTCGAGGATTTTGGCGATGTTGGGGTGGTCCATCAGGGCCAGGGCCTGGCGCTCGGCCTCGAAGCGGGCGACGGCGTGGCCGCTGTCCAGGCCAACCCGGATGACCTTGAGGGCGACCAGGCGGCGGACCGGCTCCTGCTGCTCGGCCATCCAGACGGTCCCCATCCCGCCCTCGCCGATCATTTGCAGCAGCTTATACGGGCCGAGGCGAGTACACGCCGCTTCCTGCCGGGGACCGGGGGCGTCGGTCTTGGGCGACTCCGGCGCCAGCATGGCCGCTGCGTCAAACGGCGGCTGCTCCAGGAGGCTGTTTGTCTGGTCGTGTCGGCGCAGCAGCGCCTGCACGCGGCGCCGTAGCGCTGCGTCGTCGCCACAGGCCTGGCGGAGGCACGCCTCCCGTTCCAGCGGGTCAGTCTGTTCCACGGCCGCCAGGAAGATGTCCTTGGCCCGCTGGAAGTCGGCTGACATGGTTTCTCCTTGCTCAGGTGTCCATCAACCT
>DATFNV010000170.1:0-11912 GCA_035266225.1 Gemmataceae bacterium | reverse complement strand
CCATGAAGAGGGAGCCGTCGCCCCACTTCGGCAGTTGGCCCTGGGCGAAGTGCGGCGGCCGCTTGCCGCCGTCGTACCAGGTCAGTTTGACCGCCGGAAGATCGCCGCGCGCCGGGAACTCGTAGTTGACGATCAGCCAGTCGGCGGCCGCCTCGGGGTCGGGCCGGGGGCTGCCCTCGGCGCTGACCTTCGTGGGGTGGCGCAGCTTGAGCGCCCAGAACGGCAGGTCCACGTGATGGCAGGCCATGTCGGTCAGGCCGCCGCCGCCGAAGTCCCACCACTTGCGCCAGTTGAACGGCTCGTAGCAGTAGCCGCGGTCATCTTTCTTGCCGCGGTAGAAGGGGCGCTCGGGGGCGGTGCCGAGCCACAGGTCCCAGTGCAACCCCTTCGGCACCTCCTCGGTCTCGGTGGGCCGCTTCGCACCGCCGTAGGACGTGCCGCACCAGACGTGGACCTCCTTCACCGCGCCGATGGCTCCGCCCTGGATCAACTCCACGCAGCGGCGGTAGTTCCCTTCGGGGTGGTTGTGGATCTGCGTCCCCATCTGCGTGACCTTTTTCTCCCGGGCCGCCGTCTCGGCGACGGCCCGGGCCTCGGCGACGTCGTGGGTCAGCGGCTTCTCGCAGTAGACGTGCCGGCCGGACTTCAGCGCCGCCACGGTGGCGACCGCGTGCGTGTGGTCGGGCGTGGCCACGATGACGGCGTCGATGCCCTTGCGGTCGAGCAGGTCACGGAAATCGACGTCGAAGGTCGCCTTGGGGAACTTGCCGCGGGCGGGGCCGGCGCGGCCCTCGTCCACGTCGCACAGGGCGACGATCTCGGCGCCGGCTCGGTCCACCTCGGTCCAGTTGTACGCGCCCTGGCCGGCGACGCCGATTACGCCGACGTGTAGGCGCTCGTTGGCGGAGGGTTTCTTGTCCTCGGCGCGGAGGGGCCAGGCGAAGAAGGCGGAAGTGCCGGCGGCCGCGGCCTGGAGGAAACGGCGGCGGGTTGGTCGGTGAGGCATGAGAGGCTCCTTGGGAGGGTGGCTCGAGATTGGCGACGATTATATCCGCTCGCGGCCGTCAACGGCAGCCGGTATACTGCCCGGCATGATCCGCATCCGGCCAATGACCGTTGCCGACCTGTCGCTGGGGATGCGCCTCAAGGCGCAGGCCGGTTGGAACCAGACGGACGCCGACTGGCGCCGCTTCCTTCACCTCCAGGCGGACGGCTGCTTCGTCGCCGAGTTGGACGGCACCGCGGTCGGCACGACGACGACCTGCGTCTTCGGCCCGGTGGCGTGGGTGGCGATGGTCCTGGTGGACGAGGCGGTGCGCGGCCGCGGTATCGGCACGGCCCTGATGCGGCACGCACTGGCGTTCCTTGACGGGCGCGCCGTCCGCAGCGTGCGCCTCGACGCGACGCCGTTGGGACAACCGGTCTACGAAAAGCTCGGCTTCGTCGCGGAATACAGCCTGGCACGTTACGAGGGGGTGCTACCCGCGGCGGCCGCTCATGTAACCGACGTCGAGCCGCTGGCTCCGGAGTTGCTTTCCGAGGTCTGCCGGTTCGACCAGGCCGTCACGGGTACGGAACGCGGCCGGATGTTGTCACTGCTCTACGAGGAGCGACCGGAAGCGTTCCGGGTCCTGCGGCGGGGAGGTGCCGTCGCGGGGTTCCTCGCCTCACGGGCTGGCGCCAACGCGGTGCTGATCGGCCCGTGCATCGCCCGGGGAGACACCGGCCGCCGGCTCCTCGCCGATGTGCCGCGGCGCTGCGCGGGCCAGCGCCTGTTCCTCGACGTGCCGGTGCCGAACCTCCCCGCCGTGAGCGCAGTCGAGGCAATGGGGCTGACGGTGCAGCGGCACCTGCTGCGGATGGGCCGCGGCGAGGGCGTCCGCGATCGCGTCGAAGAACTGTGGGCCAGTTCGGGGCCGGAGAAGGGCTGACATGACTCTGCGCAGCATCCACGACCTGACGACTGAGGAAGCCTATCGGCTCGTGGCGGAGCACTTCGGCCACGACCTGCCGCCCCTGGACGCCGTCGAGAATGAGGACTGGGGCCGCGACTACGTGCTGCAAAAACTCCTGGAGCACACGCCGTCGGAACTTGCGGCGGTCGGCCTCCTTGCGGAACATTGAACCTGGTCAGCGGGAGAGGCCGATTGGCCCCGAAGGCCATCGTGAAGCAGTCATCCTTAACGACCCGGTGCTGTCTGCCCCTCCTCTCCCAGGTGAAGCCCCTCAACGACGAAGGCGGTCTCCTCGCGCAGGATGGCGATGGTCAATCGGCTCTCCCAGACCAGCAGGACCGAGCCGGTCACCAGCCCGCCCACCCCGACGACCCCGCAGGTGAAGGCCACCAGCATCACCACCACGCGGGGCACCTCCAGGTGGCCGAGGACCAAGGCCGCGCCGACCAGCGAGGTGAGGCTCGCCGCCGCGAAAGCCCCCAAGGACACGTAGAACGCGCTGAGGGCGCGGACCAGCAGCAGCACCCGACGGCCGGCGTACCGCAGCTGCTTGAGGCGCAGACGCTGCAGGGCCTCGGGCATCGCTTGCTGGCTTCCCAGTTCGGCCGAGAGCGCCCGCGACCGGTCGATGGCTCGCGCGAAGCGGTTGGACGTCCCCAGGGCCATCACCGACGAGGCATTCGTGAGGATGGCTGGGGCGGCGATGAAGGTGAGCACCGCGAAGGGATTTGTTACCAGCGGGTCCATGCGGTTACTCTAGACGGCAGGGGGCGCGCGGCAACGCCCTCCGCGCGGCCCCGAGCGACCGGGCCCCACGGAGGGCGTTCCCCTGGGCGGCGCTCGCTTACGACTTGCCGCCGGGGGCGGCGGAAGCGGCTGAGACCGCGGGGGTAGGGGGGGAGCCGATGGCGGCTTCGGTCTGGCCCAGCAGACTCCGCAGGCCCTTGCGGACCTGGTCGAACTGGCCCTGGAGGGCATCGCGTTCGGTCGTGCGGGCGCTGACCTGCTGGGCAAGGTCGTCGCGCTCCTTGACCAGCGCCTGCCGCTCCTTGGCGAGGGCCTCCTGCCCTTCCAGGTCCTTCTGGAGTTGCGACCGCTCGCCTTCCATCTCCTTCACCTGCTCCTTCAGGCGATCACGAGCGCCCGCGACCGAGCGGTAATCGTCCTTCAAGACCTTGCACTCGTTTTCCAGCTGGCGGATGCGCTCCGCGCTGTCGCCGCTGGAGACCTGCGAGCAGCCCCACAGCCCCAGCGTCGTCACCACAACCACCGAAAGCGCCTTGCCGGCACGTGTCATGTTCGTTCCCTCCTTGAGAGGCGGCGACGGCACGGCCGTCGTGGCCGTCAACGTCGCCGCGGATCCTCGAAATCCGTTCTTCCCAGGGTAGCCGTCGGGCGCGGTCGGCCGGCCGCACACTCCGGTGCCGCCCACCTTTCCCCCCCAAGCACCGCCACCCTCCACAACCTATTTCGGCGACCAATTCGCCCGAACTTTATCCATCCTGGCCCGGCGGCAAACTTCTCGCGGGGCGGGCAGGTTGCCGAAGGCGCCTCACTTCGGCTTGGGCTGCGGCTGCCACATCACCTTGACGATGACCGGCCGCTCCAGGCCGCCCACCTCGAGGACGACGCGCCCGATCATCGGCGGGTCGGCCTGGTACTTCGCTGCTTCGGCGTTGTTCCGCGGCATGTGGACGGTGATGCGCCAGCGGCCGTCCAACCCTTTCTCCGGCTTGTCGCACGTCAGGAACTTCGGCTCGACACTCTTGACCGTCACACTTTCCCGGGGCGACGGTGTATTGAAGGTCAGGTTGACCCGGGCCGTGTCCTCCTCGGTGATGTCCGGCTTCTTGAAGAGCAGCATGTCCGGCTGCAACGTGAAGTGGCCCTGGCCGACGATGGCGTACACCGGCAGGGCGATGGTGCGGTCGGCCTCGCCCTCCCCGAGCTTGCTTAGGGCGAGGTCGAGTTGGCCGCGGACGTAGCCGATGGGCAGATCCTTGGTGGTGCTGACCTCGAACTTGTAACCGGAGAGCACCTCGTAGTCGCCGATCGTCGTCTTGGCCGGCAGCGCTACGGGTTGTTCGAGGTCGAAGCCCGGCACGCTGCTGCTGACGCGCAGGTCGAACTGGGGCAGCTTCGTCGAGAACACCTTGACCTCGCGCACCTTGGGCTTGTCCGACTCGATAGGCTGCTCGCCGAAATCGACGCCGAAGAAACTGGGATCGCTCTCCTTGCCTTCGATGAAGACGCGCACCAGCGGCTGGACGTGGGCGGTGACGGTGAAGCGGAGCATCTTGGTCCGCGGGTCGTTGGTCTGTACGTCGGCGGACAGGCTGTAAGCCCCGGCGTAACCGGGGGCGGGGAGCCAGTGGATCACCACCTTGCCCTCGCCGCCCGGCTTGATGGGGTCGGCCGGCACCTGCACGTCGGCGCAGAAGCAGCTCTTGTGGGCGAGCTTCAGCTCCAGGTCGGCGCCGCCGGGGTTGGCGACGGTGAAGGTGAAGTCGCGCGGCTTGCCGTAGTCGGCGTCGCCGGCGTTGACGCTGCTTTCTCCGCGGACCTCGGCCTTCGGGGGGCTCGCCTCCGGCGCCGGCCTGTCCGTGGGCACGGTGGACGTCCCCCCGCAGCCGAGGGCGGCCAGACCGAGGGCGACGGAGAACAACAGGGGCAGGCGCTGAGATCGCGTCATCGGGTGTTCCTCTTGCGGTTGCGGTACACGGCCGGCCAGGGGAGTCACTGCGGTCGGGGGGTGGTTTGTTGGACGAAGGAGCGGGCCATCGCGGCGACGGCGCGGCACTCGTCGGGGGGCGGCGCGGCGCGGGCGAACTTGGCCATGTCGCAGCGCTCGAGGAAGTCGCGCAGCAGGCCCTGCTGCGCGGCCGTCAGCTGCGGCGAGCGGCGCATCGTTTCCAGGAACTCGGCCGTCGTCTGCTGCGACGCCGGCAGGTTGAAGCGCCGCTCCAGGTAGGCGCGCGCCACGTCGGAGAGCAGCGTGTGATAGCGCTCGGTCTCGCCGGCCTCCGGCAGGCGCAGGGCCTCGATGCGGTCCAGTTCGCGGGCGGCCCACTCGTGCGGCGCCAGCGGCCGGGCCGGGGTGGCGAAGCGGTGCCGCAGGCTCCAGCCGCCGGCGACGAGGCCGGCCAGCGCCGCGACGACGCCGGCCCACGGCAGCCAGCGATACCAGGGAGGCGGCGCGGGTGGCGGGGCTTCCGGCCCGGTGATGTCGCGCAGTTCACCCCTGACGTCGAGGGAGGCGACGTCCGTGGTGATGCGCAGCTTGACCGGCTGCCACTCGACCCGGCGCCGGGCGGCGCCGGGCCCTTCCGTGTATTCGAGGGCGGGCGGACGAAACTCGATCGTGCTCTCTTTCGGCGGGAGCGCGGAGAGGCGGACGGCCGCTTCCCAGCGCTCGCTCCCATCACCCGTCGCGGTGTGGCTCGGTTTGCCGGCCGGCTCGCAGCTCAACCACAGGCCCGACGCCTTCAGCGCCTTCACCGCCTGCTCCAGCGCCCCGGAGTCTCCCCCGTCCATCTTGAGGGGGGCCGCCCCATCGGCGCTCAGCGTCAGGAGCAGCTTGACCGACAGGCGCGACTCGACGAGCCCGTTCTCGACCTTGAAGAGGGTGTCGGACTGGCGCACCTTCGGGTTGTCGGGCTCGAGGCGCAGCACGCCGGCGCCCTGCTTCTGGACGTACTCGCCGGCGCGGAGCGGCGCGCCGGGGAGGAGGGCCGCGAGCAGGGCCAACGTACCGACTACACAGTACCGAGTACCGGGCAGCCGGACCTTGGTATTCGCTACTCGGTACTGGGTACTGTGTACTCGGTACTGGCCGTTCACGATCATCACGTCCTCCTGAGCCGGCGCTCGCGCAGCCGAAAGAAGCGAATCAGCGAGTCGAGATGGCTGCCGTCGGTCGAGACCTCGACCAGATCGACGCGGGCCGAGCGCGTCAACTCGCGCAGCACTTCGCGGCGGCTGCGGGCGGCCGCGGCGTAGGCCGTGCGCACCTGGCGGCTGTTGGTATCGAGCAGCAGGCGCTCGCCGGTCTCCGCGTCCTCCAGTTCGAGCAGGCCGACGGCCGGCAGCTCCTCCTCGCGCGGGTCGGTGATGCGCACGGCGACGAGGTCGTGGCGTCGGCCGGTGCGCTTGAGCGATTTTTCGTAGCCGCGGTCGAGGAAGTCGCTCAGCAGGAAGACGATGACGCGGCGATGGACGACGCGGTTGAGGTAGTCGAGGGCTTCTTGCAGCGAGGTGCCGCGGTGCCGCGGCTGGTAGAAGAGCACGTCGCGGATCAGGCGGAGGACGTGGCGCGTGCCCTTGCGCGGCGGCACGAAGCGCTCGACGCGGTCGGTGAAGGCGACGAGGCCGACCTTGTCGTTATTGCTGATGGCGCTGAAGGCGAGGACGGCGGCCAATTCGGCGGCCACCTCGCGCTTCTGCTGCAAGCGGGTGCCGAACTGATTGCTGCCGCTGCAATCGACGAGCAGCATGACGGTCAATTCGCGCTCCTCGATGAAGCGCTTGATGAACGGGTGGCCGATGCGCGCGGTGACATTCCAGTCGATGGCCCGGATGTCGTCGCCCGGCTGGTATTCGCGGACCTCCTCGAAGGCGATGCCGGTCCCCTTGAAGACGCTGTGATACTCGCCGCCAAGGAGGTCCTCGACGGCGCGGCGGGCCTTGAGCTGCAGGCGGCGGATCTGACGGATGACTTCACGGGGGAGCATGAGAATCCGCTCGGGAGTGTTGGGCGGGAACGTCCGTTCCTGTGGTTTACATTACAGCATCCGTCAAGAGAAGTGTAGAACGCGGCGGGCTTGCTTGTCGTTTCGCGCTCGCGCGATTTGAGACGTGGCGTCCTCCTTGATCGCGCGAGCGCGAGCGGTTGGTGCGGGCGCGGGCGGCGGCGAAGGGGATCAAGGCCGAGGTCGCCCGGGCGCTGGGCATGCACGGCAGCACGCTGGTCAGCCGGCTGAAGAAACACGGGTTACTGGGCCCAGCCTGGGTAAAGCTCCAAGGGGCGCCGGGGGCACCGCCGACCAGTGGGGATTCGTTGCATTCGTTGCGCACGGCCGGGGGCGCGCAACGAATCCCGCGCCGCGCAACGAATGCAACGAATCGTGCCGGTGGGGCCCCGAGGCCAGCCCCTGCGGTCGCACCGCTGGGCCAGGGGAACATTGGCCACGCTGGACCCAGTAAGTTGAGACTGTCTCCTCATCCGGCGATGGACAAATGGACATACCTCTCTCACGGACCGGATTCCAACGACCGGATCAGGAGGAGCGACCGGGCCTCGACATCCTTGCGCGTCTTCGCCTGGAGCTTCAGGAACGCCTTCTGCACGCTTTCGTTCAGCACCCGACCGTTCGCATGCACCAGGGCGTCTCGGTGACCCCGAAACGGCTCCAGCACCTGAAGGCGTTCGGGGCGTTGGAGCAACTCGGCCCAGATGCAGTGAAGGAGCCGTTCGACGCAGCGCTGCTCAGTTTGTCCCTCGACGATGGGAGCGACGTACACGTTCATGAGGCCACCGGCTCGGATCGGGACAACGGGTCACGACGTCCCGGAGGAACGACAGGCCGTCAATAAAGTTGCTCTTGCCCGAGGCGTTGCGGCCCACAAGGATCGTGAGCGGTTGCAGGTCCACGTCACAGAAGGCGATGCTCTTGTAGCCGCGCATCCGCACCCGGCGCAGGAACGGCGGTTTCGTCCGCTCGTCGGTGCCGCTGATGACTTCGTGTTCCGGTGCGGTGGCCATGATGTCGGTCCCTTTCGCCAGGGGGGTGCTCGGTGCTTACCTCGGCCCTTTTCTCAAAGAGGCTGCGGCGGCGATGAGGGGAGAAGGCAAAGGGGACATTCATCATTTGGTGACGGGGAAATGATGAATGTCCCCTTTGCCTTCCGATCCGCAAGCCGCTTCTGGCTCAGGTTTTTCGCCCGTCGTAGCTCGCGAAGTTGTGCGCCGAACGTCGTCATTGCTACCGTCCTTGCGGGACCTTCCCCCGTAGAATAGGATACTTGGAGTTGGAATTCAACCCTGACGGCCAGATGGGCAGGGCTGAAATCGGGCGGAGCCGACGAATGACGGAAAATGACGTCGAGGCGGAGTTGAGTTACGCCTATCTTCATGCCGTGGCGGCACGTGCGGCGTTCGGCTGCGAGTACGCCGGACGCCCGAGCGACAACGCTGGCGTGGATGCCTACCTGCGCATCCGGGAGCGGTTGGCGCCCGATGCGATCCACACGAACTTTCCCATCGAAGTCCAGCTGAAGGCGACAAGCAAAGTGCCCGCACTCGAAGCGGGAAGGTACTCGTACTGGTTAGACGACGTCAAGCGCTACAATGAATTACGCGTGCGCAGCGCACCGATGCCGAAGTTGCTGGTGGTCCTTTTCCTGCCCGAAGACGCCAGGCGCTGGCTCGAGCACTCCGAGGACGCCCTGATTGCGCGCCGATGCGCCTATTGGGTGAGCCTCTGGGACGCGCCCGAAACCAGGAACAGGAGCGGACAGACGATCTACTTGCCCCAGGCGAATCTCCTGTCCCCGGAGGGGCTGCGTGAGGTGGCACGGCGACTGTCCCGCGAGGAGGACCTGACGTTATGCACCGTGATTTGCCCGAACAGCTGTTGCGGCGGCTCGTTCCGTCGAACGTTCGCTGGTATGCCGAACAGGCGGGGTGGCGGCCCGTCAGCGGTAACAAGCGTCCGGTCATCGTGTTGAATCATCCCGAGGACGAGTTGATCCAGCTTCAGATTCCCACGGCGGGGAGCGAGCGGGACTCCAGCTACCTGATGTCCCTTGTCGTGGAGCAGCTGGCGGAAACCGAAAAGCGGCCGCCGCGCGACGTGCTCAACGACCTGTTACTGCCGCCCGCGGACAGGTTTCGCCTGTGCGTGGAATCGCGGGAGGCGGAGTCGGGTACGCTGCCGATGGAAGAGGGGCTGAAGTTGTTTCAGGGGGGACACGATCTGCTGCTGGCGTCGGCGTGCAGCGCCCACCGTCCGCAAGCGTTCTATCCCCGCCAGAGCTTCGCAGAGGCCCAGGAATTCATTCGCCGGTGTCGATTCGGCCAGACGGAGGTGAAGTGCTACGCGGCCACCATTATCGCCCCCGTTCCGCCGGAGTTGCAGCCCCCGCTGTTTCCCGCGGGGGAGGAAGGCGACCTGGCCGACGAGCCCTATGAGCGGCGTGTGACCTTGCTGGCAATGCAGGCGTTGCAAACCATCCGCAGCGCTATTGAGCGCGGCAATGCGGGCGAGATTCTGCAGGGGGTTTCGCGCGGCGTCAGCGCCAATCTCTGCGATGCCCTGGCGACGATGAGTCCTGGCGACTCGCAGGCGCGGTTGCACCTGCGCATGATTTGGTCTCGCAGCCGCCACCGTATCCCTCGCGGCATCGTTCCGGAAGTCGCTTTCACGGAGAGTGATTTCGGGGTGATTCGCGAGGCGGCCCGGCGGTTGCGGGAGAGTTTCGACCCTCGCCCGGAGCGCGTCGAAGGGTTGATCCTCAGCTTGCAGGCCGAGCCGGCCCAACTGTACGAGGATTTTCAAGGGAAAGTGGTCCTGCGTACGCTCATCGAAGGGCGGCCCGTGCGGGTGCGCTTTGTGCTGGATCAGTCGAGTTACGCGGTCGCCTGCGATGCCCACCGCGACAGCCGCCGGGTGGCGGTCACCGGTGTCCTTCAGCGCGACCCGCAGGCCACACAATTCGAGTTGCTGCATCCCCAACGCTTTCAGGTCTTGCCGGCAGAGGTGCAAACGCCGTGAGAATGCCAAGGGGCCGGGAGTCGTTAGACAATTTGTCTAAACAAGGCCCCTTTGCTTTCTTCAAAAAGTGCGCTGTCCCCTTTGTGCGCTGATCAGTGCGCCTGGCACCGAACCTGCTCGGCGAACGTGGCAACCCCTTCGGGCGGCACGGTCTTGACCGGGTATTCCGAGAGGATGTCGAGGACACGGTGCCGCACCTCCTCATTCGGCCGCTCGCCGGCGAATCGGGCCACGATGACGCGCCGCCGCTCGGCCTGATCTGCCGGGTGTCGGTGGAGGAGGTTGCCTTCGACCGCCAACTTCATTGCCGCGGCTTCGGCGTCAATCTCCGGGATTGCCGTCTCGAACGTCGGCAGGCCGAACCAGCGGGCGAGATGCGCTGCCGCCCACGCGCAAGGCGAGGGGGTTCGTTCCCGACCCCTCCTCACGATCCGGCACTGCCCAGGGCGGTGAATCAGGGGTAGAATACATAGCTCCAGCAGGAGGGCCGCACATGGAGTGGGATCGACTCCTCTGCGAAGTGCGAATCCGCGACCTGTACGAGAGACCGGTGGTGATCGACCGGCCCCCGGAGTACCGCTCGCAGTTCGAGCGAGACTACGACCGTGCGGTCTTCTCGACCCCGGTGCGTCGGTTGCAGGACAAGGCTCAGGTGTTCCCCCTCGAACCTCACGACGCCGTCCGGACGCGCCTGACTCACTCCCTCGAAGTATCGACCGTGGCCCGCGACGTCGCGCGCCAGGCCGGCCGGTGGCTGGCGAATGAGCGCTACCTGACGCGGCCGGAGCAGGCCCACCAGATCGAAACCATCGCCGCGACGTGCGGACTCATTCACGACCTCGGCAACCCGCCGTTCGGTCATGCGGGGGAGCAAGCCATTGCCGGCTGGTGCGCAGAACTGTTCGAGCAGGAGCCGGAGCGGGTCGAGGGTTGGACCGAGCAGATGAAGAACGACTTTCTGCGATTCGAGGGGAACGCTCAAACGATCCGCCTTGTCTCCAAACTCCAGGTTCTCGCCGACGACTACGGCCTCAACTTCACCTGTGGCACCCTCTCCGCGGCGTGCAAGTACACGGCGGCGTCACACGCCGTCGTCAAGAAAGGGACCGGCCCGCACCATGCGAGCAAGCCCGGTTACTTCGCTTCCGAGGCCGAACTCGTGCAGCGCGTCCGGGAGCGAACCGGTACCGGCGAAGCCCGCAACCCGATCACCTACCTCGTCGAAGCCTGCGACGACATGGTATACAGCACCGTCGATCTCGAGGACGGGGTAAAGAAGGGCGTGGTAGACTGGCAAACGGTCGTGAAGGAACTGATGGGGGCGGCCCGAGAACACGTCGAGCCCTGCCTCGTGTGGGCCGACAACTACATCAGCCGGGCCGCGCCGCCGTTGCGCGGCCTGGCTTACGGGGAGGCGATGGCCCAGGCGTTTCGCACCGCCGTGATCGCGCGGGTCGTGCCGTCGGTCATTGAGGAGTTCCAGAAGAACTACCGGGCCATCATGGAGGGCGCTTATCCGGGCGAACTCGTCCGGGGCTGCGCTGCCGCCCCACTCGTTGCCGCCTGCAAGCAGTTCGCGGCGTGCTCGGTGTACTGCGCTCACCAGACCCTGCAGCTGGAGCTGATGGGGAGGCGGGTCATCCACGACCTCATGGACCTGTTCTGGGAGGCGGCATCGACTTGCGACGGCTCCTCGGGGACGAAGGCATTCGCCGGGAAAGCCTACGCCTTGCTGTCCGCCAACTACCGCAGCGTGTTCGAGAAGGCCCTGGAGCAGAAGGACACGACCGCAGGCTACCACAGACTGCAGCTGGTGACGGACTACGTGTGCGGCATGACGGATACGTTTGCTTGCACCTTGCATAGACGGCTGACCAATGGCTAAGACGGAACGCTCCCAGATCGAAGAACGGCTGCGCAGCGGGCTGCGCGGCCTGTTCAGTCCGTCCGCCCCGTTTCGGGAGCCACTGCTCGCGGTCCTGGAGCGGATCCGGCATCGGGGTTGGTCGGCCGCCCTGTTCGGAGGAGCCCTGCGCGATCTGGCGGCGGGTCCGACGGTGGTGCTGCCGCGCGACTTCGACATCGTCGTGGCCGGCGTGTCGCTGCCGGCCCTGGAGACCGCTTTTGCCGGCGAGGCCCGCCGCTTGACGCGCTACGGAGGGCTCCACCTGCTCGTGGGCGGTGT
>DATFNV010000169.1:0-27146 GCA_035266225.1 Gemmataceae bacterium | reverse complement strand
GGCGTGGGCCCCTCGAGGTCGTTGAGCGGCTTGAGGGCGAAGATGTTATAGGTCGGGTTCGGGGCCCCCGGCGTGCCTGGAACAGTAGAGGGACCGTCGATCTCGATGACCTGTGTTGTCACCCCCGGCAGGTTACCGATTTGCGGGCCCGAGGTGTCCACGAAGATGCGCATGGTGGCCGGCGGCGACACGTTGCCGGCCAGGTCCTCGGCGGTCACGAGGATGGTGCGCGTGCCGTCCTGAACAGCGGGCGAACCCACCCTGGTATTGGGGTCATTGGGGTTCGAGAAGAAGACCGGGTCATTCATGTTGACGTCGGACTGAATGCTCCAACGGCCGTTCGGGTCGGCGTTAGTGCCGTCGTAGGGTGTCGCCACGGTCTGGCCGATCAGCACATAATTCGTGGGGAACACCGGCGTCGCGCTGAAGTTCGCGTTGTTGGGGTTGGTTATCAGCGCATACAGCATGATGATGCTGTTGGCCTCGGCGGTGCCGTAGAAGGTCGGGTTGGTCACATTGGTGACGTCGTCGGTCAGGGTGGGCGGATCGCTGGGCACGCCCGAGTCGCTGCCGGCGGCCAGGCCGTTGTTGCCGTTGGCGTTGGTGCCGAAGAACACCGGCGGCGGCACCGTGTCGATGGTCAGCGTCAGCGGTAGGCTTTCGAGACCGAAGCCCGTCTCGGTCGGCGTGGCCGGGTCCACCATCTGCACCTCGGCGGTGAGGTTGTGGACGCCGTCCGCCAGGGCCGTCGTGAACGTGTACTGATACACACCGGGGAAGCCGGCGCCAACCGCGGTGGCGTAGCCAACCGGGGTCTCGGCGTTGTTGCTGTCGAAAATGGCGATCTGATCCCCTGCGGTCGTGCTGCTGGCGGGGCCCGGCTGGAACGGAATCGGGATCACGCCCGCGGGCGGGTTGTTGGGGGTGCCGTTGCCCGGCAGGTCGTTGAGGAAGATACCGTCGGCGAGATCGAGGTAGATGGTCGGTTCGTTGACGTTGGTGACGTTGTCGAACTGGCTGCGGCCGCTGTCGTCGTTGACGGCCGTGGGCGGCTCTGCGCCGGTGTCGGTGATGGCCGCGGTGGCGGTCGCCCCCGTGCCGCCGCCGCCGGTGATCGTGACGGTCAGAGGCGACACGTAGCCGACGCCCTCGCCGACGGTGATGCTCGTGACGATGCCGCCGGTGAGATAGGCGGTGGCCACCGCTCCGTGGCCGGTGCCGCCGGCGCCGGTGATGGTGACCGTCGGCGGCGCGGTATAACCGCTGCCGCCGGCGGTGACGGTGGCGGTGATGGTGCTGCGCGACAGTTCGAGGTTGTACGGCACCGGCGGGGCCGTGTTGATGATGGTCATGTTGTAGCCGTTGATCACGGTGCCCACGTCGCCGAAGACGCGCAGGAAGTAGCTCTGGCCGGCGACCACCGGGATGCGGATGCGGGCGTTGCCGGTGCCGGGGTCGGCCCCGAAATTGACCCCCGCGGTTTGGCCGGTGGTGGCGGAGGCGATGACGTTGCCGTTGGCGTCCAGGGCCTGCAGGTCGATCTGGCCTCCGCCCGGCAAGAGCGTCGTGCTGAAGGTGCGGAAGTAAACCTGGAAATCGAGGGTGCCGGTCTGCTGGGCGACCACGCGGTAGAAGTCCTGATCGGCCGGCACGCCCGGGAACTCGGTGCTGTTGGGGAAGATCGTGAGGTTCTGGACGTTGATGGTCGCGCCGGAGCCCAGGAAGGCGGCGTTACCCTGCTGGTCGTCGGGCTCGTACAGGTCCGGTCCCATGACCAGCAGGTTGGGGTTGAGGCTGGTGCCGGCGACGTTGGGCGAGACGGTCTGGATGTTCTTGTAGTTGATGTCCGGCCACTGCACAGCGCCGGTAAAGGTGCGGACGGTGCCGGAGGAGGCGGAGGTCTTGTTGACGACCACGAATTGGGTGGCCCCGAGGGCGCCCATGGCCCCGGTGCCCTTGTTGAAGCTGGAGCCGACCGCGAGGGCGTTTTGCTGGCCGCCGCTGCCGCCGTTCACGTTGACGAGCAGGTTGTCGAGGCTGCCGGCGGGGTTGACACCCGCGGCGGGAATGACTTGGAAAGTGTTCTGACCGCCCAGGCCGAGCGCTGTCAGAATTGGCACGTTCGCGTCCAGGAGCACGGGCAGGAGGGCGGTGACGTTGTTCGCCAGGACTGTCGCGATGCCGGCGCCATCGTCGATCTCGAACAGATCGCGGGCGGCGGTGCCCTGGAGGGTGACCTCGTCGGCATTGCCGCCGCTGCCGCCATCCACGGTGAAGTCGCTGCCGACCGTGACGTTGGCGATGTTGAAGACGGTATTGGGGACGAGGTTGTTTCCCGACGCAATCTTGTCGTAGAAGGTGCCGGCCTCGGCCCCGGTGGGCGTGTAGATGATGTTGTCGTTCTGCGACGTGCCGACGGCGGTCAACGTTTGGGCATTGGCGTCCAGGTTGGCCGTGTCCACGCCGATCAGGGTGACCGGTGCCCCATAACCGGTGATCACCGTGTTTGGGTTGGGCGAATTGGGCGTGTTGTCGCCCAGGGCCACTCCCACCGCGCCGCTGGCCCCGCTGAGGTTGACGGTGGCGTCGGCGTCAACGATGACCCCCCCGGTGTACGGTAAGGGGCCCGTGAGATTGAACGTGGTGTTGGCTCCGACTCCGTCCAATGTGAGGAACTCGGTGCCCGGGGTGTTGATCGGCAGCGATGCGAATGTGCTGTCCGCCGTGAAGACGGTCACCGAACCGGCCCCGGCGTCAGCGGCGCCAGCGACATCGACCGAATCGCCGGGGCCAGCAGCGTTAACCGTGAGGTCGTCCGCGCGGGTTGTCTCAGTGTTAGTGAAAGTGAGGCTGCCCCCGGTGGCGAAGTTGGTGTAACTCATGGGCACCAGAAGACCGCCGCCGGCGCCCGCAGACTGGCGCATGCTGACACTGCCCGAATTAGCCGTGGGTCCGGGAGTGAACGTCTCGACAGCGCCCCCGGCGGGCGGGGTCACGGTCAGGTTGGCCGCGTCGTCCTGACCGTTGATCTGCACCTGTTGGATCGCGGTGAAATCGACCACCGGGTGCCCCGTGTCGGTGATGGAGCCGCCGCTAGGCCCCGTGGGCAGGAAGTCGGGCGTCAGGGAGAAGACGTTGTCGATCAGCGTGTCGCCGGCGGAGGTGGCCCCAGACCCGGGCGGTTGGTCGCCGTTGACGGTGATGCTCATCAGGCCAGTGGGGGTGTTGGGGTTGTTGAGGTTGATGGTGTCGCTGCCGGCCAGGCCGTTGATGACCAGGTTGGTCTTGTTGCTGAACTCGTAGGACTCCTGGTTATCGACGGTGACCAGGCCGTTGGTCGTGACCGAGCCCTCGCTGTAGTTGATGGCGTTGTCGGCGTTGGTACCGTTGACTGTGGCGGTGGTGGCGGGCACCAGGTCGAGCACGGGCTGCAGGTGGTCGAAGGATACGGTCTGCGGATCCTCATTGAATGTGAGGGAAACGGTCCCCTGGCCGGGATTGGGTCCCGGGGAGTAGGTATCGGAGGTGGCGGAGCCGCCCTGCAGGGTCAGCGAATGGCTGCCGGCGCCTGTGCCGCCGTCGAAAGTGACGGGCTGGGTGAACGTGCCGTTGCTGTAGTCGATGGTGAGGGTGTTGTTCGTGTTGGCCGCCCCGACGATGCTGACCTGGGAAACCGTGCCGAGCGCAGCAGAGGCCACCACGTTGCTATTGTCGAGGATTTCCAGGTTGCCGCTGCCGTCTTGCTGGAGAACAAAGACGTTGGGGCCAGTCACGGCG
Source organism: Gemmataceae bacterium (assembly GCA_035266225.1). Taxonomy (GTDB): domain Bacteria; phylum Planctomycetota; class Planctomycetia; order Gemmatales; family Gemmataceae; genus DATFNV01. The sequence goes on along the minus strand of DATFNV010000169.1, from coordinate 23,369 downwards.
GTGTAGCTCAGTAGGGTACCATCGGGAACGACGCGGTCTTCCAGGGTTTCGAGCTGCGGCCGCAGGGTGTTTCGTCGGGTTGACGTTTTGCCTTTGTTCTGCGCCGCACCACGGCGAGACGAGAACCACTGACGGAAGCTCTTGCGCAGCGACATGGGATCACTCCGTGGGCCACCGTCGCCGGCGCGGCGCGGACGAAGCACATCCGGCGCCGTCTGGAGGCAACGGGCCCGTCATGGGGGGTCTCAATTAGCGAATGGGGCGGTGGCAGCTGTCCGCACTGCCAACCAGGGGGAAGACGCAGGCGAGAACATCACATCGGGGATCAGACGGGACGGCTGGAAACCTCCCGCCGCCCGAAGCGATGATGTCAACCCGACTCGATTCCGGAAAAACGCGCCCCTTCTAAACCGGCCCACCGCGTACCATACACGATCCGCAGCCCCATGCCGGAGTACCCTGCCCGAACCTGCCAATTCCCCTATGGGGGAACGAGCGGGTAATTCAGGAGAAATAAGGTGAGTGCGAAAATACGTCAGGCTTTTCCGCGTGTCAAGCGCTTTTTCCTCTTCGGGCAGCTTTTTTTCGGCCCGAAGTCCACTTGAAACGGGGCCGCGGAGGGAGCGGGCAGCGCGTGAGTATTCCTTTCACCGAGTGGAATTTTTTCCCTCGGTGATTTGTTTCAAAGAATTGCGTTGGGAGGTGGGTCCGTCAGTGAAAAAACGAGCAACGGCACCCGGGGGGTGGCCCCGGGCGCCGTTGCGGTGTCCCTTTTGAGTTAGTAGCGGAACTCGACGCGGCCGACCAGCCCGTCGAATGTGATGCTGTCGCGGAAATTGTTGCCGTTGGTGGTGAAGTTGTTGTTCTGGATGCCTTCGGCCAGCGACGGCGTGGTCAGGGTGTTGAACCAGGTACCGACGTAGTAGCCGCCGGACACCCGCACGCGGCCTTTCGGACTCTGCCAGCCGAGGCCAAGCTCCAACTCCAGGACCGGCACTATGCGCTCCTCGCGGACGGAGGTGTCCCCCACCAGGCCGGTGAAGATGTTCCGCTCCGTGTAGCTGGCCTTGAAATCGCCGGCCAGGAGGTTCATCACTCCCTTGCCGTAGCCGAAGAAGCCCGCACGGATCTTGTACTCGCCCTCCAGCCCGGCCCGCGGGCCGCCGCCGTTGAAGAGGATTTGCGAATTGACCGTGGTGCTGCCCGGGATCAGATAGTTGGCGACCAACTTCTGATCCAGGTGGCCGTAGCGGGCGCCGGCCAGCCAACTCAGCTGCAGGCAGTGGGTGTTGACGAAGAGACACTTGTAATCGATGTCGGCAGTCACGAGGTCGATCACGTAGTTGGCGCTGGCTGTCTCGCTGATGCTCGTCATCGAGTTGCCCGTGTTGGGGAAGGCGAGGTTGGACTGCAGGGTGAAGGGGTCCTGTGCGGTGAGTGACGCGCCGGCGCTGTCGCGGAACGAGGTGAAGGTTCCGACGACCCAGCTGTTGTCGGTCACGGCCCCCCCGACCCCCACGCGGTAGCCGTTATTCCAGTTCGGACTCACCACGCCCACCTCGCCGTGCGGGGCGGAACCGGGGCCGATCCCGTTAAAGGCCTGGGCGAACGGCACATCGGCGCCATGCACGTTCCAGTACAGGTATTCGCCGAAGACCAGGAACTTCTCGGACTTGCCGGACTGGCAGTCGCCCTGGCAGGCCAGGCAGGCGCCCTGGTTGGCGCCCTTGCAGCCGCCGCCCTGGCAGGCCTCGCAAGCGAGCGGCGGAGCCTCCGCGACCTGCGCGTGCTTGTGACTGTCCCCGGTGGTCGTGGGCAGCGCCGGGCCGTTGCTCACGGGGGGCAACTCCTTGCTCAGGACCGGCAGATCCTTACCCGGGCCTTTCGGGGCCGGGATCGGCTCCGGCGAAGCCTGGGGGGCCGCCTCGGCCGGGCGGGCGGCCGGTTCGGCCGCCGGGGGGGTGGGGCTGACCGGCAGCAGCGCCGGCGGAGTGCTCGTCACGGCCGGGGCGGGCGTCACGGTCGGGGCGGCCGGCAAGCTCGGGGTACTCGGCATCGGCTGCAGGGCCGGCATGGAACTACCGCCGCCGGAGTAGGAAGGAGGCGAGTACGAGTAGGCCGGCTGTCCCCACGCAACCGGCTGCCCGTACGACTGCGGTTGCCCGTACGACTGCGGTTGCCCGTACGACTGGGGATAGCTGACCGGCATCCCCTGGTAGCCATAGGGAACCGAAGGGGCGTACATCGGCGAGCGCTGGGGGTAGTAGTAGTACATCGGCGGCCCGTACTGGGCCCGCGCCGGCGAGGGCAGGGCCGCCAGGCCCAGGATCAGGAATCCCTTGATCAATCTCCTCATGAGTAGTCTCTCCATAGATCGATAGCTCGGCCGCAAGTGGAGGCCAGGCGTTTCCATTAGCGCGGCTATTTCTCCTCCACAGCCGTTCGCTGAAGTTTGTCATCGGCGAGCCCTCTCGGGGCGGTTGATTCGGGATGAGGGCGGTGAGGGGAATTGGGCAAGGCTGGCAAGGTAGACTCGAAATAGGCCGAACAACCAGCACCTGCCGGCAAACAGACGGGAGGTGGGACGCGAGAGAAGCCGCGATTTGCCTGCCGATGTTAGGCGTCCCCTGGAGGGAGAGACGGCTCAGCCCGGTTTGGAGAAATCTGCCAGGCCGGCGCCACCGGCACGAGCGCCCGTGACGCCGCCGGGGTCCCTGGGCATGGTTCAGAAACGGGCCGTTTCAGGTGGCCCGTGCCCGTGCCCGTGCCCGTGCCCGTGCCCGTGCCCGATTCCAGACCGGGCACGGGCACGGGCACGGGCACGGGCACGGGCAGAGCGCGACCCGCGTTTGAACCAGCCCAGTTCCTGCCGGACCCTATCTCCGTAACTCATTCTGGAGCAATGAGTTATCGAAAGACTCACCGTGCCGCCCGTTCCGCCGGGCATTCTGCAACCTTGCGGGATGCTGCCTCGGCACAAGTCCAGCCGCCGCCGCCGCTTGCCCTCGCCCTCCCCAGGGATTACCATGCCTTCATCCTGCCCGCGTTCCCTCCGCCGAGGCTCCCGCCATGATGACCCGCCGCCTCCCCGCCTTGCTCGCCGCCTTGCTCCTCACCGCCGGCCTCGCCCCAGCGCAAACGCTCTCCCCCGAGGAGGCCGTCAAGCGAATGAAGGTCGCCGACGGCTTCGAGGTCAAAATCGTCGCCGCCGAGCCGATGGTCCGCCAGCCGGTGTCGATCTCCTTCGATGACCGTGGCCGCGTCTGGGTCGTGCAGTACCTTCAATATCCGGCGCCCGCGGGACTCAAGCCGGTCAAGGTCGATCAGTACCTCCGCACCGTCTACGACCGCGTGCCGGAGCCGCCGCCGAAGGGGCCCCGGGGCGCCGATCGCATCACCATCCTCTCCGACTTCGACCGGGACGGCCGAGCCCACAAGTCGAAGGACTTTGTCACCGGCCTCAACCTCTGCTCCGGCACGTGCCTCGGTCACGGCGGCGTCTACGTGCTGCAGGTGCCGTACCTCCTCTTCTACCCCGACCGGGACGGCGACGACGCCCCCGACGGCGACCCGGAAGTGCTGCTCAAGGGCTTCGGCATGGAGGACGCCCACGCCGTGGCCAACTCGCTCCAGTGGGGGCCGGACGGCTGGCTGTATGGGGCGCAGGGCAGCACGGTGACGGCCAACATCCGCGGCATCGAGTTCCAGCAGGGCATCTGGCGCTTCCACCCGATCACCAAGGAATTCGAGCTGTTCAGCGAGGGTGGCGGCAACACCTGGGGACTCGACTTCGACGCCCACGGCAACGTCATCGCCGGCACCAACTGGGGCGGCTCGGCGATGCTGCACCAGGTGCAGGGCGGCTACTACATCAAGGGTTTCGCCAAGCACGGGGCGCTGCACAACCCGCACACCTACGGCTACTTCGACCACGTCCCGTACAAAGACTTCCGCGGCGGGCACGTCACCATCGGCGGCATCGTCTACCACGGCGGGGCCTATCCGGCGAAGTACGAGGGGCAGTACGTCGCCGGCAACCTCCTCACCAACGCCCTGCACTGGCACACCCTCGACCGCCGCGGCTCGAGCTTCACCAGCCACTTCGCCGGCGACTTCCTCGTCGCCAACGACCCGCGCTTCCGCCCCGTCGATTGCCTTACCGGCCCCGACGGCGCCGTCTACGTCGCCGACTGGTACGACATCCGCGCCAACCACGTCGATCCGGTCGATAACTGGGATAAGACGACCGGACGTATCTACAAAATCGTGGCGAGCGGGGGGCGTAAGCCCCCCGGTGAAGGTGAGCAACCGGGGGGCTTACGCCCCCCACTCGCCAAGCGGTCGAGCCAGGAGCTGGTCGAGCTGCTCGGCCACCCCAACGACTGGTATTCGCGCGAGGCCCGGCGCATCCTTGCCGAGCGGCGCGATTCGGCCGTCGTCCCCGGCCTGAAGAAGACGATCCTCGCCGAAAAGGGACAGCTCGCCCTGGAATCGCTGTGGGCGCTGTACGTCAGCGGCGGCCTCGACGAGGCCTTCGCCGAGAAGCTCTTCGACCACCCCAGCGAGGACGTGCGCGCCTGGACGGTGCGTCTGCTCTGCGACCCGAAGAAGGTCAGCTCGCCGGTCGCGGCCCGGCTGGTCGAACTGGCCAAGGGCGAGAGCAGCCCCACGGTGCGCAGCCAGCTGGCCTGCTCGGCGAAGCGCCTGCCGGGCAAGGACTGCCTCCCCATCGTGGGAGAATTGCTGCGGCACAAGGAGGATGTCAGCGATCCGCACATTCCGCTGCTGTTGTGGTGGGCCGTCGAGGACAAGGCGATCGGTGATCGCGAATTGGTGCTGGGGCTGCTCGACTCCCCCGAGGCGTGGAAGGTGCCGCTGATCCGGCAATCCCTCGTCGAGCGCCTCGGCCGGCGCTACATGGCCGAGGGCGGCGAGGCCGATTTCGCCACCTGCGCCCGCCTGCTCGCGGCGGCCCCGGGACCGGACGAGGTGAAACTGCTCGTGCAGGGCATGGAAAAGGCCCTCGAAGGCCGGCAGCTGCCGAAGGTGCCCGCCGTGTTGGAGAAGCAGTTGAGCGATCTGTGGGACAAACAAAGCGCCAGCCCGCTGCTGGTGCGCTTCGCCCTGCGCCTGGGAAGTCCACCAGGATACGAGCGCGCCCTGGCCATCGCCGCCGACGCGAAGGCGCCCGACGCCGACCGGAGCAACCTCATTGAGGTGCTGGGGCAATCCGCCAAGCCGGAGTGCGTACCGGTGCTGCTGAGCGTCCTGGCCGAGGCCAAGGCCGACGGGGTGCGCGGGGCGGCGCTGTCGGCGCTGCAACCGTTCGCCGAGGAGCGCGTCACGCGGGCGGTGCTCGACGCCTACCCCAGCCTATCGGCGGGACTGCGCGGCAAGGCCCAGACACTGCTGTGCGGCCGGCCGGCGTCGGCCCTGGCGTTCCTGCAAGCGGTGGACGCCGGCAAGATCGCGCCGAAGGAAGTGCCGCTCGACCCGCTGCGGCGCGTGGCCGGCTACAAGGACCAGCGCTTGACGAAGCTCATCGAGAAGCACTGGGGCAAGGTCGGGCCGCTGCCGGCCGGCGAAAAGGTGGCGCGCATCAACGCCATCCGCCATTCCCTCGGCCAGCGCCCGGGCGACGCGGTCAACGGCAAGCTGCTCTTCACCAAGACCTGCGCCACCTGTCACACTCTCTTCGGCGAAGGCAACAAGGTCGGCCCCGAGCTGACCGGCGCCGACCGCAAGAACCGCGACTTCCTGCTGCTGAGCCTCGTCGATCCCAGCGCCTACATCCGGCCGGAATTCGTCGCTCACGTCGTCAACTTGAAGGACGGCCGCACGCTGACCGGACTGGTGGCCGAGTCGTCGCCCAAGGCGATCACGCTGCTCAACGACAAGAATGAGCGCACCGTCATCGCCCGTGAGAAGATCGATGACATGTCGGCGTCGGCGGTGTCGCTGATGCCGGAGAAGATCCTCGACCCGCTGAGCGAACAGGAGATTCGCGACCTGTTCGCCTATCTGCAAGCGGACGGGCCGGCGAAATAAGCCGCTTGCGGCTTCGCAGGTCGTGCGAAGCCGCAAGCGGCTGGAGATGGCAACCCAGGGTGACCGGCAAACTCCTCGCGGCCGGCACGGTCATCCCAACCCGACTCAGCACTTCGTCGTCGCAACCGACATCGCATCCGAGGGCGGCCTTCGGGTACGGTATAATACATGGACAGCATTACACGTCATCCCTTTTGGGCCCCGGCCATGACGCATGCTACTCAGCGCGACCTCTTCGGCCCCGTCGAAGCGCCGCCGCTCTCGCGCGCCGGCCTCTTCGCCGACGTCGTCTTCGACCGGCCCCTCGACCACGCTTACAGTTACGCGGTCCCCGACGAACTGCGCCCGCAGATCGCCGTCGGCAAGCGCGTGCAGGCCCCCTTCGGCCGCGGCGACAAGCCGACGGTCGGCTACTGCGTCCGCCTCAGCGACAAGCCACCCGAGCGCGCCGTCAAGGAGGTCCTGCGTGTCCTCGACGACGAAGCGCTGCTGACTGACAGCCTCATGCGGCTGACGCGCTGGATGGCCGACTATTACCTGTGCGGCTGGGGGCAGGTGCTCAACGCCGTCATTCCCGCCGGCGCCCGCGAGAAGGCCGGCACCAAGGCGACCGCTTACCTCGAAGCCGTCCCCGAAGCCGAGGTGCCGCAACCGCCGCCGAAGCTGTCGGCCAAGCAGACCGCCGCCCTGGAGCACCTGCGTTCGGCCGGCCGCGCCGTGGAGGCCCGCCAGCTCACGCGACTGGCCAAATGCGGGCCGGCGCCGCTGGAAGCGCTGGTCGAGAAGGGCTACGCCCGGCGCGTCGTCAAACGCGTCGATCACTTCGCCGACACCACCGAGGACGCCGCCGTCGCCGACGGGCCGATCACCCTCAACGCCGACCAGCGGGCCGTCTTCACGCCGCTCGAGGAGGCCCTACGGGGTGGCGGCTTTCACGCCTTCCTGCTGCACGGCGTCACCGGCAGCGGCAAGACCGAGATCTACCTGCGCGCCATCGAGGAGGTGCTGCGGCGGGGGAAGGCGGCGCTGGTCCTCGTGCCGGAGATCAGCCTGACGCCGCAGACCATCAGTCGCTTCAAGGGGCGCTGCGGCGAGGTCGCGGTGCTGCACAGCCATCTCGGCGACGCCGAGCGCGGCGGCCACTGGCGGCGCGTCTTCAATGGCCAGGTGCAGGTCATCGTCGGCGCCCGCAGTGCCGTCTTCGCCCCCAGCCGCAACCTCGGCCTCATCGTCATCGACGAGGAGCATGAGCATACGTTCAAACAGGAATCGACGCCGCGCTACCACGCCCGCGACGTGGCCGTCATGCGCGCCCGCCTGGAGAACATCCCCATCCTGCTCGGCTCGGCGACGCCGTCGCTGGAAAGCTGGCACAACGCCCAGCGCGGGCAGTACACGCTCCTGACCCTGCCCAGCCGGGTCCTCGACCGCCCCCTGCCGCAGGTCGCCCTGATCGACCTGCGCCACGAGCAGCCCGGCCGGGTACGCTTCAGCGCCCTCAGCCCGAGCCTGGAACGGTCGATGCGCGAGGCCCTGCGCGACGGCGGCCAGGTGATGCTCCTGCTCAACCGCCGCGGCTTTTCGACGCACGTCCACTGCCCGGCGTGCGGCTACGTCGAGGCCTGCCGCTTCTGCGATCTGTCGCTGACCTACCACCAGCAGCGCGACGCCATGCTGTGCCACTACTGCGGCTACGAGCAGGCGCCGCCGGAGCAGTGCCCGCAGTGCGGCGGCCCGCAGGTGCGCTACCAGGGACTCGGCACCGAGAAGCTGCAGGTCGAGATCGAGGAGAAGTTCCCCAATTACGTCGTCCGCCGCATGGACAGCGACACGATGAAGCGCCCCGGCAGCCACGCCCGCGTCCTCAAGGCCTTCCGCAACGGGGAGATTCACATCCTGCTCGGCACGCAAATGATCGCCAAGGGACTCGACTTCCCCAACGTCACGCTGGTCGGCGTCGTCAACGCCGACGTGGGGCTGCACTTCCCCGACTTCCGCGCCGGCGAGCGGACCTTCCAACTGCTGTCGCAGGTGGCGGGTCGGACGGGGCGCGGCCCGCGCGGCGGGCGCGTCCTGGTGCAGACGTTCAACCCCGAGCAGCCGTGCATCGCCCTCGCCGCGACGCACGATTACCTGCGCTTCGCCGATCAGGAATTGGCCCAGCGGCGGGCCCACAACTACCCGCCGTACCAGCGGTTGGTGCGCGTCATCCTTCGCGGGCACGACCAACAGCAAGCCGCCGACTTCAGCGAGCGCGTCGCCGCCGCCTTCCAGGAGGCGAAATCGCGCCTGAGCGAGACCGCGCCCGAGGTGCGCCTGCTGGGGCCGGCCGAGGCGCCGGTGTTCCGACTGAAGGGGTACTTCCGCTTTCACTTCCAGCTGCAATCGTCGAGCCCGGGGACGCTGCATCAGCTGCTGCGCCTGGTGCTGCCGACGCTGCGCGCGCCGACCGGGGTCGAGTTGACCGTGGACGTGGACCCGTTCAACATGCTCTGACGGCCGCTTGCGGCTTCGCATGTCTTGCGAAGCCGCAAGCGGCCGTACAATACCCCCGAGCCAACTCACCCTTTTGGCGCGGAGGTGCGAACGATGAAAGTCCTGGTGATCGACGTCGGCGGCACGAACGTCAAACTCGCGGTGACGGGGGTAGAGGAGAGTCGCAAGGCTCCGTCCGGGCCCGACCTGACCCCGCAACTCATGGTCGAACGGGTCAAGGAGGCGATCAAGGACTGGTACTTCGACGCCATCTCGGTCGGCTTCCCCGCGCCGGTGGTGCGCGGCCAGGTTCAGGCCGAGCCGGCGAACCTCGCCCCCGGTTGGGTCGGCTTCGACTTCGCCGCCGCCTTCGGCAAGCCGGTGAAGGTCATCAACGACGCCGCCATGCAAGCCCTGGGCAGTTACGAGGGCGGCCGAATGCTCTTCATGGGCCTCGGCACCGGCCTGGGCACGGCGCTCATCATCGACAACGCGGTCGCCCCGCTGGAATTAGCTCATTTGCCCTACCGAAAGAAGCAAACTTACGAAGACTACCTTGGCGAGCGCGGACTACGGCGCTGGGGGCGCAAGAAGTGGCAGGTGTTCCTCGAGGACGTGGTCGAGCGCTTCAAGAGGGCCTTCGTCGTGGACTACATCGTGCTCGGCGGCGGCAACTCGAAGAAGCTGCTGCGCCTGCCGCCGCACACCTGCGCCGGCGACAACCGCAACGCCTTCGCCGGCGGCTTCCGCCTCTGGGAGATGAACGAGCAGACACAACAGCATCGCTTCGGCAGCGCCTAGCGCCCAGTTTAGCGGCCGCCTATTTATCGATTCGCGAAACGATGAATCCGCGCCGCCCCGAGGGCGGCCGCTAAACGGATGACAACGCCTCCAGTTCCTCACAGGTCCGCTCGATCGCCCGGCTACCCTTCAGCCGGGCGGCGACCGCCTGGCAATTCGCGGCCACTTCCTCCGACCCGAGCAACTGCCCCAGCGCTCGTGCCACCAAGGGGCCGCGGAAGTCCTGCCGCCGTAGCGATGCCGCCAAGCCGAGCCGCCGCAGCCGGGCGGCGTTGTCGGGTTGGTCGTACGCCATCGGCATGACAAGTTGCGGGACGCCGGCCGCCAGCGCTTGTGCCGAGGTGCCGATGCCGCCGTGATGCACCAGCGCTGCGGCCCGCGGCAACACCTGGCTGAACGGGACGTAAGGGAAATGCCGCACCTCCTCGGGCAGGTCCGGGGGCAGCTGCTCGGGGAAGCGTGTCAGCAGCAAGCCGCGCCGGCCGAGCAGGCGGCACGCCTCGACCGCGGCGGCGAAGAAGTCGCGGCCGTGGACCATCGCCGAGCCGGGCGTGAACACGACGGGCGGCTCCCCGGCGTCGAGGAACCGACTCACCTCCGCCGGCACCTCCGCTACGTCGCGCTCGTCGTACAGCGGGAAGCCGGTCAGGCGCGTCTGCGGCGGCCAGTCGGGCTGCGGCGGGGCGAACCACTCGGGGAACAGTCCCACCACGCGCCGCGGCGAATGATACCACTTGTTAAAGAACCGGCGCGCCGGCGGCAGCCCCAGCCCGGCCCGGAAGCCGTTGATGGGGCCAGCGAGCGCGCGATCCACCACAAGCGTGTCCGCCAGCCAGAACATCAGCCGCTTCGCGGCGTGCGGCAGCCAGGCGGGCATGGGGAGGCCCGGCAGCACCGGCGGCTCGTACACGCTGTAGAAGGCCGACGGCGACAGGTGGACCGTCGCCAGCGCCACGCCGAGCTTCTCCTGGGCCACCCGCGCCCCCAGCGCCAAAGTTCCGGCCGCGACCACCGTACGGCCCGGCTCGTCCAGCGAGGCCAGCGCCTCGTAGACCCGCGGCATGAGATCGGCGATCCAGGCCATGATCTTCAGGAAACCCTTGCGCGGGTGCCAGGCGTCCGGGTCTTCGAGGAACCGATTATACTCCTCCTCGGCGAAGACCGAGTGGAAATCGAAGCCCAGCCGCCGGATCAGGGCCTCGAAGGGGCTGCCGGTGACGAACGTGACCTGATGGCCGCGCTCGCGCAGGGCCAGACCCAGGCCGACGAACGGATGCACGTCGCCCGCACTGCCGATGGGAACCAGGAGACACTTCACCGCCGTCACCTCGCTGCGGCATGGGCTTCGAGAAGCAGCGCCAAACTTCAACAGCCGCGGCGGGCGGCCATCGATTGGTTTAGCGATCGTTCGGCGGACCGTCCGCCGTCCGCAGGTCGCGGACGGCCGGCGCCGTCTCGTCGCCGGCGCCGAGCAGGCGGCGCAGCTTTTCGGCGGCCGGCGCCTCGTCCGCGGCTTCCGATCCGGGTGCGCTGCCCCAGACGACCCGCGCCCGGCCGCAGCGCAGCTCCACCACGCCTTCGCGCACCTCGTATGTCGTCAGATTCAGCCGTTCCCGGTGCGGCCGCAGGTAGGCCGCGACGTGTGCCGCGGCCCTGACGGCGGGATCCCCCCACTCGGAGCCGGCAAGCCCGATCGGCGGCGCCACCGCCCCTTGCAGGAGCGGCAGGCCGTCCGCCGGCGCCCCCGCCGGAAGCAAGACGGCCCGACCATCGACGACGCGGCTCCCGTTCGGCTGCGGCACGGCCAGGGCGGGGGTGCGGAAGACGAGGCGGACCCGAGCGCGGTCCGGCGGCACGATACGCACCTCCTCGACCTTCTCGACCCACGGATGCCCGGCGAAGGCGTCGGCGAGGCGAGCCGGGGTGTCGTCGGCGAGGGCCGGCAGGCGGTCGGGCAGGCGGGCGAGGTATTGCACCTCGGGGAGGAAGTCGTCGCGCCGCAGGCCGGGCGGGGCCGGGCAGTCGATGTCGCTGACGGCGACGGTGTAGCGCTCGTGCTGCCGCAGACGGTCGCGCGCCGCCCGGCCCAGCGCGATCAGCCCGCCGACGAGCAGTCCCGCCGCGACGACCGGCACCAGCACCTGGGACATCCGTGTACGCATCGGCGCTCCAAGCCCACGGGTTGCATCTCCGTGGGCTTTTCTCACCAGATCGTCACTTCCAGCTCCAGCTCCACGTTGAAGCGCTCCTGCACGCGGCTGCGGATTAGATCGATCAGGCGCAGCACGTCGCGGCTGCTGCCGTCGGGATGGATGACGATGTAGTTGCTGTCGCGCTCGCTGACCTCGGCCCCGCCGACGCGCGTACGGGCCAGTCCGGTCTGTTCGATCAGCGCCGCGGCACTCAGGGCGCGCGGGTTGCGGAAGACGCGGCAGGCCGGCTGGTAGCTCAACGGCTGGCTCGCCTTGCGCTGGATCCACGCCCGGCGCATGCGCTTGACGATGGCGTCGGGGGCGTCGGACTCCAGGCGAAACTCCGTGGTCAGGATGACCGGGTCGTCGAGGTTGCTGGAGTGGTAGCCGAAGCGCAACTCGTCGCGCTCGCGCACCTGGGTCTCGCCGCGGCTGTCGAGGACCTCGACGTGGCGGACGAACTGGCTGATGTCGCCGGAGCGGTCGCCGGCGTTGCAGCGCAGGGCGCCGCCGACGGTGCCGGGGATGCCGACCAGCGTTTCCAGGCCAGCCAGGCCATGCCGCGCTGCCTGCGAGATGAGGGCCGACACCGCCGCCCCGCTCCCGGCCCGGACCTGGTTGCCTTCGACGGTCACCTGCGTGAAGGCCGGTTCGCTGAGGCGCAGGACGACCCCCTTGACCCCCTCGTCGCGCACCAGCACGTTGCAGCCGCCGCCGAGGATGCGCAGCGGCAGCCGTTCCTGGAAGCAGCGGCGCACGACGGCCGACAACTCCTCGCGCGAGCGCGGTTGCACGAGGAACTCGGCCGGTCCGCCGAGGCGCAGGTGCATGTAGGGGGCGAGGCGCTCGTTCGGCTTGACGACGTCGGCGAAGTCGGCCAAGGCGTGCATCGCGATCCTCCAGAGGCGGCGTGACGGCAACGCCGCCATGATAGGCCGGCACGCGGCGGGGAGTCAACGCGAAGGGCCGCTTGCGGCTTAGCGTTCGCCTCACCCTGATGAGGCGAACGCTAAGCCGCAAGCGGCTACTTGCACCCCTTGAGGAACGTGACCAGGTCGGCGAGTTCCTGCCGGGTCAGCTGCTGATCGAGCCCCGCCGGCATGATCGACACCTTCCCCGGCTGCACCTCATCGATGTCCTGCCGCGCGATGCGCACCTCCTCGGTGGCGCTGGTCGCCAGCACCACCTCGTCGGGCGTCTCGCGCCGCACCAACCCGTTGTAGACCTTGCCCTTCTTGGTCGTGACCTGCAACGGCTCGTAACTGCGCACGAAGCTGGCGCTGGGAAAGACGATGGCTTCCAGGAGGTCGCGCTCGGTGCGGATCTTGCCGACGTGCGTCAGGTCGGGGCCGAGGGTGCCGCCGAGGTAGCCGATGGCGTGGCACGCCGAACAGGCCGCCTTGGTGCTGTTGAACACGGCCTGCCCGCGGCGCACGTCGCCGTCCTTGAAATCGGCGAGCAGCTCATCGACGCGGGCCTTCTGCTTGGCCGCGTCGGCGTTGAGCAGCGCATACAGCGCTTCGGCCTCCTTCTGCACCTTCGGACTGTACTTCGCCAAGCGCGGCTTGATGAATTCCGGCCGCAGGCTGGACCGCACCGGCGACGCCTTCAGCGTCGCGACGAGGGTTTCGCCGACCTTGTCGTCCGACGATTGGGCGAACGCCTCCAGCAGGCGGTCGGCGTCGGTCGGCCCGATCGTCTTGAAGGCGCCCGTGAGGGTCAGCAGTTGGTCGGAGGTCAGCTTCGCACGCGCCAGGACGTCGGTGGCGGCGGCGCGGTCAGCCACCGGCTGTTCGCGGTCCAATCGGGGGAACAGGAAATCAAACGTCGCCGGCTTCGCCTCGGGCAACCCGCCGGGGACCGCGGCGAGCGCGCCCAGCCGAACCGATTGCGGCGCCTTGTCATCGTCGGCCACGCGGAGCAGCGCCGCGGTCAGCTTGTCGGAGCGACCCTTCGGTGCCGGCACCGCTCGGGCCGCGCCCACCGCCTCGCGGACCAATTCGCCCTCGCCGCCGGCCAGCACTTCCGCCAGCCCGCTCACCCATGCTTCCGGCGCTTCCTTCAATCCAGAGCGGGCGATGGCGCGGAGAGCGAGGATCGCCCGTCGGGGGCGGGCCGCGGCCTCGTGCAGCGGCTCGGCGAGCAGTTGCTGGATGGCCGGGGTACGGGTGAAGCCAGCCAGTTGCGTGGCCAATTCATCGCGCGCCGCCGGTGGCAGGTCCCGGGCCAACTCCTTGCGGAAGTAGCCGGCCAGGGCGTCGCCCCACTCGGGATGCCGGCCCGCGATCCAGACGGCCGTTTCCCTCAGCGCCGGATCGGTTGCGTTGAGTTCCGCGGCGACGGTTTCCGCTTTCAGGTCGCCGCCGTCCATCTGATCCAGCGCGATCAGGGCGGCGCGACGGACACGCGGGCTCTTGTCCAACCCGGCCGCAGTGCCTTCCTTGTCGCCGATCTCGATGAGGGCATAGGTCAGCGAATGATCGAGTACTTGGTCGTTGCTCTCGGCCAAAGCAGCTAGGAGTTCCGGGACCACCGTCTTATCGCCAATGCGGCCAAGAGCCTCCGCAGCAACCCGCTTGAGCTGTGGCTTTGTACTACCGAGCAGGAGGAACGGGAAAGCCCTCACTTCTTTGTTGCGCCAAAGGCTGACCCAGTGGAGCGCGACCTGTTGGGCCTCTGGTATGTCCCGGAATACCAAACCGGGCCACGTCATGGTGCGTGCCTCGGGGGAATCAATCCTTGTAGCCGCCCAAACGATGTTTCGCAGACCTACAGGACTCTTCATATGGAGGAGTCCGTCCTGTAGCGCGTCAATGGCCTGTGCTCCACTTTTCCCCAATACCGCCACGGCCCGCCGCTGAACCACTGGTCGCTCGTCACTTAGCAATTTCACCAACTCTTTCGGCTTCAGCTTCGCCCACTCGATCTTCCGCCCACGCGGGTCGTCGATCTTCGGCGCCCCCTTCTTGCGGACGCGATAAATCGCCCCCAGCACGTCCGGCTTGTGCAGCTGCGAGGTCGGGCAGCACAGCTTGTACCAGCCGCCGGTGTCGATCACCAGCAGGCTGCCGTCCGCGTCCTCCATCACATGGGTCGGGTGGAAGTCGAAGTTGTCGGAGGCGAGAAAGTCCGAATCGGTCGTCTTGAAGGTGGCGCCGTCCGGCGTCAAGACGTGGCGCGTGACCTTGTGCATGTTGAACAGGCAGGCGAAGAGATTGTCCTGGTACTCCTTCCCAAACACGTTCGACTCGTAGCGCACCAACCCGCACGGGGCCGCTGCGCCGAGATGAGTCAGCACCGGCATCAGCTGCGGGCTCGTCCGCGGGAAGCCCTCAATGACGCCGTGGTCCTTGCCGTAGACGCCGCCGTAGACCGCGTGGATCAGCCCGTCGCGCTTGCCGCCGGCCGGGTGCTGCAGGAAGGTCGTCGTGAAGATCATCTCACCGCCCGGCGTCCAGACCAGGCCGACCGGATTGTCCATGCCGCCGGTCATCAGCGGTTCCAACCCGGTGCCGTCGGGACGGCAGCGCATGACATGGGCTGCCTTGCTGACCAGCGGTTTCTTGCCGGGGCGCTCGTAGGTCTGCTGCTCGAAGCCGCCCTTGCACCAGTAGATCCAGCCGTCGGGACCGGCGTAGGGGCCGTGGATGTCGTTGGCGCAGCCGCCGAGCGTCTTGCCCTTGTACCACTCCTCGCGCTTGTCCGCGACGCCGTCGCCGTCGGTGTCGGTTAGCTTCCAGATGCTGGGGGGCGCCCCGACGTAGACCGATCCGTCGAGCCACATCACTCCTTCGGGGAACATCATCTTGTCGGCGAAGACGGTCGCCTTGTCGAACTTGCCATCGCCGTGGGTATCCTCGAGCCGAACGATGCGGTGCGGCTTCTTCTCCAACTGCACCTTGACCGGGTCGTTGGAGCCCGACGAGTCGGCGACGTAGAGCCGGCCGTCCTCGTCGAAGTCGGCGACGATGGGCCGATTCACCAGCGGCGGGCCGGCGACGAGTTCAATCTCGAAGCCGTCGGGCAGGGTGAAGGTGTGGCCGTTGAGGCGCACCTCGTGCGTCTTCGCCGGGGCCCCCCCGACGGAGACGAGTGTCAGTAGGAGTGCCAGAGACAGGCGCTTCATAATGGTTCCCCCCGGTGTGATTGCGCCGCTTGCGGCTTCGCAGGGCGTGCGAAGCCGCAAGCGGCCCCGAAGTTCTGCGATACGCCACAATCGGTCCCCTCCACGGCGGGAGTCATTGTAGCGACCCCGCGCACCCGGCGCCGACTTCCCAGTCCTTGTCCCCGGCAAACTCTGTCGAGCGCGGGGCAGAAAACCGATGCGAGGCGGTGAAAATTGTTGATCCCGGGCAGCCCCGGCTCTACGGTTGAGAGAGGTGGCGGCCCGCGCCGCCGACCGATCGGAGCAGGGGAGTGCGCGCCGACGCGCCCGCGGCCATTCCCCGACTGTCAGCCGGAGGGCCAGGCCCGACCGGCCTACGGAACGCCCCGGGAGCCGGCGGACGGCTCCGACTGTCCGGCCGCCTGGGGCCAGAGGAGAGAGGCCATGATGAACCGCTTCCTGGGAGGGGGCCTGTTGCTCTCGGCCGTGTTCTTCGCCGCGGGGTGTGACTGCCTGCACCACTGCTGCAAGCACAGCACGACCGCCAGCGCCCCGCCCTGTTGTCCAGCCCCTGCCCCGCCCTGCTGTCCGACAGGTGGCACCATCCCGCCCCCGCCCGGCGTCAGCAGCGGCTACGCCCCGCCCGTCGTCGCCATCCCCGGCCACTAAGCGCCGGGGCTAATCGTCACTTCCTCCGGGGCCGGCTCGGCAGAGTCGGCCCCGGAGCCCCTTCCCATGCGGCCCGCACATCCGGACTCCGTCCGACCCTCACCCTGCGCGCATCGCTCCTCGCACGGCGATCCGGCCGGGACTTCCCACATCTCACATACGGAAAAGGTTAGCGTCCGTCCGCCCCAGTTTCGCGCGGCGGGTTCGGTGCGGCGTTGATTGTCGCGCGGGCGGGCGCATACTCTTGAGGGGAACGGCACGTCAAGCCCAGGGCGGCCGTCCCGTCACCGGCGGGGGCTGACCCCGCATGCCTAACCCGCTTCCTTCCGCCGCATCTCCGCCAGGAAGAGAGGAGAGACTCCATATGCTTTACCGACCCCTGTCCGCGATGCTCGCCCTGTGTTTGATCGTGCTGACCTCCGGTTGCTGTCCGGATCGCTGGTGTTGTCGTCATCCGTTCGCCCCCCGCTGTCGGCCGGCGTGTTGTCCCGCACCGAGCGAGGGCTGCGGCTGCTGCAACCCGTGCGCCTACCCGCCGGTCGAAAGCGGTCCGCCGCCCTTCCACCCCGGTCCCTTGGTGCCCTTCCCCCCGGGGCCGTCGCCGGCGCCCTTCCATCCCGGTCCCCCATTGCAGTGAGGTGGTGACAGCGGGGCTTCCGCCAGCGCCCCCGGAAGCCCCGGGGCCATCTCTATCCTGACGGAGTCCCCCCATGTCCCTCGGCAGTTGCGTCGTCGTCGCGGCCGTCGTCGTCGGTGCGTGCTTGGCCACGGCACAGCCGGCCGACGCGGCCCGGTTGCGCTACCACTTCGCGCCCGACCCGGGCGGAAACGGTTGCCTGAAGACACCCTCGGCCGGCGAACGGTTGACGCTCACCGGCTGGGAGCCCTACAACTGCCCGCCGCCGCGCGCGACCCAGCTGGTCAGCTTCCGCCATCCCTGCACCGGCCAAACCGTGACCGTCCCCCTTGCCCTGCCCCTCTCGACGCCGCGCATGGAGTACACCCGCGAGCGTGTTATCTACAACTACGGCAGCGACACGGTCGAACTTCGCTTCCAGAAAGACGGCTCGGCAGACGTGATGTACGATAGCGGTCTGTTGCGGGCTCCGTGACCTTACCGTTTAGCGGTCTTCAGGTTGCGAATGTCCTGTCTACCCCGAAGGGGTTGCCTATCACAAGCCCTCAGCGCCCGACCCATTCCGCGCGGCAGGAGAGCGGGATCAGAGGCGCGATTGTGTCGCGCACCTTGTCGAGAGAGGTGTCGCGCAGTCGGAAGTGGACCGCGACGCAGCGCAGCCCGTTCTCGCGGTAGATGGCTGCCAGGCCGGCGCGCACGAACTGGCCCTGCGGGTCGGGAGCGCCGTCCCTGCCCAGCGGCGAGACGAGGTCGCGCAGGCGTAGCCGCGGCCCGCCCACGACCGGGTCGCCGGGGTTCGGACCTGGCCCGGCGGCCGGCATGAGTTGGTTGTTGACGACGTCCAGGGGAAGGTCCAGGATCGACGTCTCGTCGCCGCGCCGCCCTTGCGGCCAGCGCACCGTGATGTCCAATTGCTTCTCCCCCTCGATCGTGGTGCTGAACGCCTTGCCGTCCAGCGCCGCCTGGAGGATGGCGTTCACGTCGTCGGCGCTCACGCCCCACTTCTTGTACTTCTGCGGATCTGCGCGGCAATCGAACCGGGTCGCGCCGAAGCCATCGACCGGCCGCACGTCCTCCACGCCCTGTATCCGCCGCAGCGACTCGTCTACCTGCGCCACGACCTCTTGCAGCCCGTCGAGGTCGCGCCCGAAAAGCCTCAGCATGACCTGGCCGGGCGCCGCCTCGAATGCCTGTGCGAAGTTGTCCGGGGGACCCGTGGTGTACGTCAACCTCACGCCGGGCAGCTTCCGGCACAACTCGTCGGTGACGTCCCTCTGCAACTGCCCCGTGACGCGGGCGCCGGCGCCACCCGGTTTGAGACGGACGAAGACCGCGGCGCTTCCCGGCAGCGGGGCCTCCGCATTCGGCTCGTCCGTTTCCGTAAGGACGGCGGCGACCTCGGCCTGCTGCCCCAGGATCAGGCGGACGTTGCGTAGGTTCTCCGCTAGCCGGTCGGGCGCGATGTTGCGGGGGAATTCGGCACGCATCCAGAAGCCGTCTTCCGGTCGTCCTCCGCGTTCGATCAGGGGCTCGATGCGTAGCCCGGGGAGCAGCGCACCGCGGTCGTTCAACTCCTCGACCCTGGCGCGGACGTCGCGCAGCGCCGTCTCCGCGTCCTCGCCCTGCCGCAGGAACACCACGCCTTCGACCCGTTCCTGGTCCAACCAGTCCGCACCCTCGCCCCGTCGCAGGCTCAGTGCGACGACGTCCCCTTGTCGTCGCGCGCCGACCACCACGCCGCGCTCTCCGGGGCGCTCGTTCTCGCCCAGGCGCCCCCCCTGGACAACGTCCTCCAGGAGGACGTTCCGGTTGTTCACCGAGGTAATGACGATGCTGCGGATCTCGCGGATACGTTTGCGGTCCTCCTCGCGCAGCCAGGCCGCCGCCGCCGCCGGATCGAGGTCCTTCGTCCCCAGTACCCGCGCCATCGGGTTTTCGCCGCCGCCGAACAGACCGACGCCGCGCACGTTGAGCGCCGCCGGCCCCTGGAGGACGTAGTCGCCGCCGACGTTACCGTTGGCGTTCGCGAGGGCGCCCTGAAGTTGCTTCAAGGAGATGCCGAATTGGCGCAGGCGGTCGGGGTCGGGGTGGACTTCGTAGCGCTTCACGGTACCGCCCCGGCCCTCGGCATCGATGATGCGCGGCACACGCCGGAACTCGCGCTCCACCACCGAGTCCTGCACCGCGCGCAGGTCGTTCAGTGTATAGACGGAGCGGCCGCCCGCGTCCGCGGGACCGGCGAGCGTGTAGCGGAAGACCTCGTGTTCGGGCACCACGCTCGACAACTGCGGCGTGACGCCGGGGGGCAGCGGCTGGTTCATGACGGCGAGGCGGTTGATGACCTCCTGCCGCGCCGTGATTAAGTCGGTGCGGCCGTCGAACCGCAGCCGCAGAATTGCCGTCCCGAGGGACGACTGACTCCACACCGTCTGAAGATGGGGCAGGCCCGCGAAGGTTATTTCCAGGGGTGTCGTCACCTGCTGCTCGACCTCCTTGGGCGGAGCGCCGGGGAAGGACGCGCCAACCACTACGATCACGGGCTCAGGTGCCGGCCCGTCGGCCCCGGGAGGCCGTGACAGGGAGCGGTAGACCAGGAAGCTCGCCGTCATCGCTAGCGCGAGCAACGGCACCAGGAGCGCGACGAGCAGGAGCCGACGGTTGCGGGCCGTGGGGGCCATGCGATACCTGACCTTTCCTCGGGCCGGGCGAGAGGATCCGCTTCCGTGCCCACTAGAGCACGATCAGCCGGATAATCCCATCGCCCGGAACAGCGCTGCGTCATCGCTTGCCGACGGATTCGGTGCCGTCAGGAGCTTCTCGCCAAAGAAGATCGAGTTGGCCCCCGCCAGGAAGCACAGCACCTGCAGCTCGCGGCTCATGCGATCGCGGCCGGCGCTGAGGCGCACGCGCGCCGCCGGGAAGGAGACCCGCGCCGTGGCGATGAGCCGCACCAACTCAATTGAATCGACCGCCGCGGCGTTCTCCAAGGGGGTGCCCGGGATGGGCATCAGGCAGTTGATCGGGATGCTCTCCGGTGGGGGATCGAGGGCGGCTAGCTCGGCCAGGAGCGAAAGACGGTCCTCCTCCGTCTCCTCCATGCCCAGGATGGCGCCGCAGCAGACCGAGATGCCGGCCCGCTGCACGGCGCGCAGCGTGTCCAGCCGGTCGTCGTAGGTCCGCGTCGTGACGATGTTCTCGTAATGGCGGCGCGACGTGTCGAGGTTGTGGTTGTATGCCGTCAGGCCGGCCTCCGCGAGTCGGTGCGCCTGCTCCTCGGTGAGCATGCCCAGGGTGACGCACGCCTCCATGCCGAGGCCGCGCACTAGGCGGACCATCTCCAGGACGCTCTCGAATTGCGGCCCGTCCTTCACCTCGCGCCACGCGGCCCCCATGCAAAAGCGAGTCGCGCCCAGCGCCCTGGCCCGCTCCGCACGTTCCCTCACCTCGTCGATGCCCATCAGCGGCTCGGCCTTGACGCCCGTCTTGTAGCGGGCGCTCTGCGCACAGTAGCCGCAGTCTTCGGGACAGCCGCCGGTCTTGATGCTCAGCAGGGCACAGCGTTGCACGTCGGCCGGGTCGTGGTGGGCCCGGTGGACCTGCAGCGCACGGAACAGGAGCTCCGGCAGGGGAAGGTCGTAGACGGCGCGCAACTCGGCAAGGGTCTTCATGAGGTAGGTATAACGGGTTCGGCCGAAGGTGGCGAGAGGACTGCCCTTCGCATCAGCGGGCGTCGTCGGGACTCCGGATCGCGATTGACGGCGGCGGCATCCCATATTATCTTCATCAAGATGATGAAGTATGAGGGCGGAAGCGCATGAGGTCTGCCATCCCGAGCGACGCGACTGAGGCAAGGCTGCCCGAGGAAGTCCCCGCTGTCGAGGAGGCGGCCCAGCCGTCCGATTGGCGCCGGTCGCTGGAGCGCCTCTTTCGCGTCGTCCCCGCGCTCGACTCGCTGCGTTCCTACTCTCTGCGTGCGCTGCGCCTCGACTCCCAGGCGGGGCTGACGGTGGCCGCCGTCGCGGTTCCGCAGGCCATGGCCTACGCGAGTATCGCCGGGCTGCCGCCGCAGTACGGTCTGTACACCGCCATCGTGATGACGGCCGTCGGGGCGCTCTTCGACTCCTCACGGCAGCTCATCAACGGGCCGACCAACGCCATTTGCATCGCCCTGTTCAGCGTCCTGTCGGCGGTCCCCCCCGAGCAGCAAGCGTCCTGCGCGGTCCTCCTGGCCCTGCTCGTCGGCGTGGCCCAGAGCGGCATTACGCTCTTGCGCCTCGGCGACCTGACCCGTTACATCTCGCACGCCGTCATCGTCGGCTTCACGCTCGGGGCGGCGGTGCTTCTCGTCCTCGACCAGTCCAAGAACCTCCTCGGCCTGCCCGCCGGCGGGCAAGGCTCGGACCATTTCCTCGTGCGGTTCGGCCTGACGATGAGCCACGTCGGCGCCCTGAACTGGTACACGACCGCCATCGGGGTCGGGACGATCGTCGTGGTGCTGCTGCTGCGCCGGTTGAGCGCGCGGCTGGGCGTCCGGCTGCCGGAACTGCTGCTGGCTGTGCTGGCGGCGGCGGCGCTGGTGTGGGCGTGTGGGTGGGACGGCCAGGGCGTAACCACGATCGGCGAGTTACCCCGGTCGCTGCCGGGCTTCGCGCCGCCAGAGGTGACGCTGCAGCGGGTGCGCGAACTGGCGGGCGGCGCCCTGGCCATTGCCTTGCTCGGCCTCCTCGAAGCGATTGCGATGGCCAAGGCGATCGCCGCCCAGACGGGGCAGAAGCTGGACATCAACCAGCAGTGCCTTAGCGAAGGCCTGGCCAACCTGACCGGCAGCTTCTTCCACTGCTTCCCGGGCTCGGGGTCGCTGACGCGCTCAGCGATCAATCAGCAGGCGGGGGCCGTCTCGCAGTGGTCGGGGGTGATCGCGGCGGTGGCGGTCGCGGCAACTGTGTTCTTCTTCGCTCCCGTCGCGAAATACATCCCGCGCGCCGCCCTGGCCGGGATCCTCATGGTGTCGGCGGCGCAGCTGGTCAACCGCCAACAACTGCTCTACCACCTGCGCGCCACCCGCTTCGACCTTCTTATCGTCGTCGCCACGGCGCTGGCCGCGGTGCTGGTGTCGGTCGAGTTCTGCATCCTCATCGGCATCTTCCTGTCGTTCATCCTCTACGTCCCCCGTGCCGCGAAGGTCGATCTCACCGAATTGATCTTGACCCCGGAGCGGGTCATCCTCGAACGGCTGCCGCAACACGAGGCCTGCGGCCGGATGCTGCTGTTCAACCTGGAGGGCGAATTGTTCTTCGGCTCCGCCCCCGACCTGGAAGGGCACCTCGCCACCATCGACAAGCGAGCGGGGCCGGAGGTGCGCGTCGTGGTGCTGCGCCTCAAGCGGGTACGCAACCCTGACGCCGTGTGCCTGGTGCTGATCGACGCGTTCCTCAGCCGGCTGGAGGCGCGCGGCGTGAAAGTGCTGCTGTGCGGCGTGCGCCACGACCTGGCGAAGGTACTGCGCTCGACCGGCCTGGAGGGACGGCTGGCGGGGCGGTTGTTTCTCGAAGTCCTGGGGCCGTCGTCGAGCACGCTGGACGCGGTGCGGCACGCCTACGAGCTGCTGGGAAGCGACGTGTGTCCGACCTGCCCGCGCCGCCATGAGGCGGCCAACCGCGAGGGGTGGTACTATATGATTTGACTCGAACCACAGAGGTCACACAGCAAGACACACGAGGGAAGCATGGCCCGAACAATCCTTCCGGCGATCGCCCTTCTAACCGTCCTGTGTCCGCCGTGCCTCGGTGATGACAAGGATGAGCCCGTCCGACTCACCAGGGACGGCAGCTTCAAGCAGCACTTGCAGTGGTCGCCCGACGGCAAGAAGTTCCTCTTCACGCGCATCCACGAAGGCCAGATGGGCCTGTGGACCATGAGCGCCGACGGCGGCGACCTCAAGGCGCTTCTGCCCGAACAGAAGACGCCGCACTTCGACGGCCACTGGTCGCACGACTCGAAAAAGATCGTCTTCGTCTTCGACATCCTCCAGGGCACCGACGGCAAGCTGCAGATCAACACTGTCAACGCCGACGGCTCCGAGCCGAAAAACCTCATCCCGCACAAGGCGTTCGAGGAGTCGCCGCGCTGGTCGCCCGACGGTAAGCGCGTCGCCTGGGTCAGCACGCGCGACGGCAACCAGGAAATCTACACCGCCGACGCCGAGGGCAAGGACCTCAAGCGCCTCACCAACGACGTCGCCCTCGACAACAACCCGAACTGGTCGCCCGACGGCAAGGAGATCGTTTTCACGAGCAACCGCGCCGGCAACTACGAGATCTACAAGATGCAGGCCGACGGCAGCAAGCCGACGCGCCTCACCAACAACCCCGCGATGGACTGCTGGCCGGCCTGGTCGCCCGACGGCAAGCGGATCGCCTTCACGTCCAACCGCGACGGCAAT